>JASGCX010000053.1 GCA_030053925.1 Flavobacterium sp. | reverse complement strand
ACAAATTTAACAGAAGGTATTTTGGAGCAAAACTATTTGATAGATTACTCATGGCGACACTAAATAACCCGTGGTACAAACCTTTTCCAAATAACGGATAGTCATTAGAGATTGAATGTTTGTTTGTCTAGTTTTCTTGTAATTGTAAATATTTTCAAAATGCATTCAAATTCTGTTTGCATTGTTACAAATACTTTCCTTCCTTCTGTAATTTTCTCTACTTTCTTGATACTATCTTCTTTATTAAAATTGTAGCCATTTATTTTCATTTCAGTCACGTTTTCTCTATGAAGTCTTAACATTTCATAAAATTGAGATTCAAATTGTTGAATTCGATTTTGCAAATCTTGTTTATCGAGTTGTAACTGAAATTGCTTTTTACTTTCTTCTTGTTTTTTTACAAATTGGTCTCGTTGTTCTTCGTTTGCTTTGTATTGTATGTAGAAAGCTAAGCCTGTAATAATTACTCCAGCTATAGCTATGAATGGATTCATTAGCCCACCAATTGTATCTCCAATCGGTCCAGTTTCCTTAAAATCAAAGTCATCATTTATGGCATCTCTAGTAAATACAAATGGTGCTATAAATGCGAAAGCAATAAATAATATTGACAAAACTAGACTTACGATAACTTTCCAACCTAATCTATTATTTGCGTTATCATTTTCTCGTATTAAGGATTTAAAAAAGTTGTTTTGTCTAGCCCAAAAAAACAGGCAAATTATAAAAAGAAACAATAAACTTAGTATTATAGTATTAAATAAAATGTAAGTAGTCATTGAGGTTTAGTTGAAATTATTGTGTCAGTTAGGCTTTTTTGCTTGGGTATCGCACAACGCTAGGGGCTTGCGTTGTTGAGGAATTCCGAAGATTCCGTAAGCCCGTAACCGAAGCCAAATGATTGCAATATTGCCGATATTTTTTTCATAAGCCAAATTTATAACGCCTAACTGAAACTAAAGCTAAATAGTAGTTCAAATGTTGAGGCAATATTCGTGAAGCCCAATAATGCCAAACCAAATGTTGTGTGCCGTTATTCTTCACTTTCTGCACTAATTTCTACTTGTTGTTTTAGTTGCTTTGACATTAAAAGTCCAATTATAAAACCACTTGCAAGTCCACCAATATGTGCAGCATTGTCAATGCCACCTGTAAAACCCATAAGTAAATTAAAGCCAACAAAAACAAGTGTGCTTATCAAAAATGCTTTTCCAAAGTCTTGTGGAAAAACTTTTAAAAGTAATGTAGCTAAAAAGAAACCATAAAGTCCAAAGATTGCACCTGATGCACCAACACTAACAGTTGCATCATACCACCAAATACTTGCAACACTTGCTAAAATCCCTGTTGTCAAATAAATGAGTAAATATTTTTTCTTTCCTAAAAGTGGTTCAAGAAAAATACCAACAAACAAAAGTCCATACATATTTGCTAAAATGTGCATTAGTCCACCGTGCATAAATGTATTTGTCAAAAGTCGCCACCATTGTCCATCAGTTGTTAGAGGTTTATAATTAGCACCCCAATTTAATAAATCTTCGCCTTTGAATGAAACAAAACCAAATCCTGCAATTACCATCGCAATGAATACGAGTAAGTTTATATTAATTATAATTGATGTTACGTAAAATCCTTCTTTTGGAATAAAGAAATCAAGCATTTCCCTAATTTCTGTGTCTTTATCAATTTTACTACTTTTGAATTTTTGTAATTGACTTTCTTGGAACTTTGGAAACAATAAGAAAATGAAATATGCTAAAAATCCAATTGCAAGTGAGCCAAAAGTCCATTCAAGTTTTTTCCCATTTCTGTTTTCAAAAGGTTCATTTTTTGCTTCAAAAACAATTTGTTGATTTCCTTTAACAGCTTCTGATTTGGCAATTGCTTTATTAAATTCATCGTGGTCTTCTGTGTTACCAATTACTTCTAAAAATTTGAAATTTTTAAAGTCAGTTTCTTCAAATTCTTTTTGCTTTTGCTCTGCAAAAACTTTGTATTTATCATCTTTTTCTTGGTCTGAAAGTCTATTGCTAATTCTTTCACTATATTTTTTGCCTAACCAAAATTTGAATTCTGTTTTTGCTGTATCTGATATGTTTTCAAAGATTGGCAATGCAACATAAATAAGCATATTGAAATCAGTATTAAGCTTTCCTGTAACTGTTGCTGTGTTACGAACTGCAACTCTCTGCCTGTCTATGTAATAATTTTTTAGAGAATAATATTTTGTCTTTTCTGTTTTGTCAATTTGTGAAACGTTATCAACTTGTGTAAGTTTTCCTGTTGCAGTAATTAAATACGCTTGTGCAATGATTGTAGGAATAGCAATTGCTATACAAGCAAGAAACTGATAACCAAAAGAGCCATTGTCATTTTTAAATTGCAATAATTTAATTCTAGGTCTTAACCAAATTAAAATAGGAATAAAAGGCAGCCCAAACGGAAGCCAAAACTTTACAATGTCTTCTTTAACTGGAATTCCTGCTTTTATGAATAAAGCCCAATGCAAAAAAGTATAAGTCGCAATGAAGCAAATAGCAATAATCAAAAAAGGCTTATAAATCAGTTTAAGTTTGTCCGAAAGTCCAGTCATATTTTATTGATGTTTGTAGTTTGTAGAGTTTTCGCTATAATGGCACACAACACTAGGGCTTGGCGTTTTTGGGGCCTTCGAGTTCCGCCTGCACGTAACCGAAGCCAAATAATTGCAATATTGCCGATGTTTTTTTCATAAGCCAAATTTATAACGCCCAGCCCGAACTGAAGCACAATAAAGAAAAAAAGTTGAGGCTATATTCTTCAAGCCCCAATAATGCCAAACCTAATGTTGGGCGTAGTGCAAAGTCTATTTTGCAGTCTGTAATTTGTTCTTATTCAAATATTCTTTGAACTCAGCAAAAGTCATTTTTTCAGTTTCTTTTGCAATCTTTTCTTTGATTTCTCTAAACACTTTTACTGTGTCAAAAGTTTTCTCTTTTTTAGTTGTCGTTTTCATTATTTACAATTTCTTTTGGTGAACGAATGTCTAACTGTGGGTAACCACAACGTAAATTTATCGAATTGTAGCCACGAATTCTAAACACATTTACAATGTGTTTGAAATTCCAACTCACTAAATAATCAACTCTATTTATTGTTGCAGTTGCAATGTGTCTGCAATCATCAGCACTAGTCTGCCCAACAACTTTCTTATCTAAATATATTTGTGCAAGTTCGTACGCTTCTTCTGTTACTTCTAATAATTGCGTAAATTCCCTTGGTAAGTCTGCAAAAAAATTTCTAACTCTTTCTGGTGCATTTTGAAGTTCTGTTTCAGATAGGTCTGAGTAAACGCAAATTATTTGCCCCAACTTTACTTTTTCAAAAAGCAATGTTGAAATTTCTTCAAACTCTTCATCATAAACTCATCCAAAAACTGATGTGTCAAAATATAACCTTGGTATCATTTAACAAATTTAAAAGTCTTTGGTTAATTTGATTGAATATGTTTTCAAAGTTTGGGGTGTGTCGATTGCTTACGCCCAACGCACGTATATGCGACCCAAGCATCATAATAAAGAATGCCTTTAATTCTTGAAATACCAGTCTTGTTTACCGTTTTTATTGGTGCCATTTTTTTGTATAAAAGGTTTAAACATGAAATCAAATGCACTTAAATTTATCGGTTATTGACCAACGCACCAAGTTGGGCATCCCGCTTTTGGCGGGACTAGGCACACAAAGCCAACCTTGCTAAAGCTAATACCATAAAGCATTATAGCGAATTTTACCAACTATTTTGTCCATTAACCCCAAAGTGCTAAATTATAAGCAACCATTATTGCTTACCATGATTAGAAAGTTTAGCAAGTTTTTACAAATACCGTCTGATTTTTTAATTAAAGAGTACGCATTACAACCATAATGGTTTGGGGGTAGATGCTTCCCCTAAAAATTGAGGAAGGCTGTGCTTAACATTCGGGTAGATGCTTCCTCGAAAAATTGGGGCAGGCACTTCTTCAGCATGGCAGTGAAGGTTTGCTTCCCCGAAAAGTTGGGGTGGGCGGTGCCTCAGCATCACAATCAAGCCTTCCCCGAAAAAACGGGGCGGGATCTTCGTCAGCATCACCAATAAATTACTGCTTTTTAGCCCATTCGTTCATTTTAGTTTCTAGCACATTTAAAGGCATTGAACCATCTTTTAAAATAGCATCGTGAAACTTGGCTAGCTTAAACTTAGCACCTAGCTGCTCGCTGTATTTGGTGCGCAATGCGCTAATTTTTAAAGCACCAATTTTGTAACTAAGCGCTTGGGCTGGTATGGCCATGTAACGCTCTATTTCGGCAGTAGCGCCTGCTTCGCTAATAGGTTCGTTGGCCATCATGTAGGCAATGGCTTCTTCACGTGTTATGCCTTTGGTGTGCAAAGCCACATCTACCACTAGGCGAATGGCACGGTGCATTTCGTCGCCCAAAGCACCCATGTATTGATAAGGATTGGTGTACAAACCAAGTTCTTTACCTAAACTTTCGCAATACAAAGCCCAGCCTTCTACATAAGCGTTGTTGCCAATGGCAAAGCGGCGAAATTTTGGTAGCAATGTATCTTCTTGCTGCAAAGAAATTTGGTAATGATGGCCTGGTATGGCTTCGTGCAAAAACAAACTTTCCATACCACTTGTAATGTTAAACTTGGTAGCATCTATTATTGGCACATAAAAAATACCTGGTCTGCTACCATCTGCGCTGCCTTGGTTGTATTCTGCACTAGCACTTGCGGCTCTAAAAGCTTCTGTTTGGCGAATTTCAAAAGGCGTTTTGGGCACCTGGTTAAACATGGTGTTTAATTGTGGCTTCATGGTTTGATGTATGGTTTGGAACGCAGCCAATACTTCTTGTGGGGTTTTGTAAGGCATAAACTGTTTATCGGTTTTCATAAACTCGAAAAAAGCTGCAATATTGCCTGTAAAGCCTACCTGCGTTTTTACCTTTTCCATCTCGGCTTTTATGCGTTTTACTTCGCTTAGGCCAAGCTGGTAAATGTTTTCTGTAGGTGTATTGGTTGATGTGTTTAGGCGTACCAAATAATTGTACATATCACCACCACCTGCTACCGAATTTATACCCGATGTTGTTCTTGCTTTTGGTAAATAATCTTGCGCTAAAAAGTGGTGCAATTTTTTGTAAGTGGGTATTATTTGCTGCTGAATGGCAGCGGTATAATTGGCAGTTATAGTTTGCTTATCGCTAGTGCTAAATGTGGCAGGCAATGTATTAATAGGCCCGTAAAACAAATGCTTAGTAAGATTGGTTGTTACCATATCGTGCAATTGTGGGAGCATTTTTTGTACCAAGCTTTTGGGCAAAACAACGTTGCTGTTAAGGCCTTTTTTAAAGTACACAATAGCACTATCGGCCCATACAGTAAAGGCTTTCATGCGTTGCAGCCAATTGTTATAATCTGCTACGGTTTTAAAAGGTTGGTTGCCTTGGCCACTACCAAGCTGCCCCATAGTAAGCGGCAAAGCATAAAACTGATTTGCGGGCATATAATTGTCATTTAGGTTTAAGCCTTCTAAGTTTATTTTAAGCTCGTACATAAATACTTGGTGGTTAAGGTGGTCTTTCTCGTTTAAAGTTTTAGGGCTAAACTTAGTTGCATAGGTGAGGTAACGGTTATAAAATTCTTTTAGCTTATTGCGATAGGTATCGGTAAAATCGGCGTACAGTTTATGGTTGTATCTATTGTCGCCTACGGCAGTTGCCTCTAGTGGAAAAAGCTGCAAACGCTCTTCGTAATATTTATCAAACAATGCTGCCAATTCTGTATTGGCTGTGTGGTGTTGGTTGTTGCTACTAAGCTTGCAACCTGCAACTGCTGTAATTGCTGCCATACTTAAAATAATGTACAATGCTTTCATTGAAAAATAATTGAGGTGTGAAAAATTGAGTGGCTATTTGTTTATGCTTTTTTATATTTATTGATGTATTGCCAGTTGTGCGGCTTGCCTTGTGCCATGGTTTCTATGGCTTTTGCCAAGCGTTTTAATTTTGTAGCTTCTGTTTTAGCTTCATCTATCCATAGCACATACTCTTTTTTGTGGCTTGGCGCAAAAGCCTTAAACGTGGCAAAAGCTTGTTCGTTTTGCATAATGGCTTGGGTAATATAATTTGGAATAATCAGTTCTTTTGAGGCAGCTGCAGGTTTAGCTTTTACTAGTTTTTTACCTTGCTCGTTTAGCTGCATGGCTTCTTTAATGTAGGCGATAATTTGGGTGTTTTTAGGTAAATCTTTTAAAGATGTTATTTTACCTAAATGCCCCATTGCTACTTCAGATTTAGCGGTTGCTATCAAGGCGGGGTTGCTCATTAAACTGGCTTTCCAAAAGCCAAAAGAGCAGTGCTGTTTAAATGCGGCCATATTGGCCATAGGGCCTTTATAATCAAAAAAAGGCATGCCCCATTTTAGCGTCTCCTGTACATTTGGGCAAGCCTTGTGTACAAGTTTACGCAAATGCAATAAAATAGGCTGCGCAAAAGGTTGTGCATTGGCAATGTAAGCGTCTATAGAAGGGTTGGTAGGCATAAGCGTAGGGTGTAAAAAAATAGCAATTATTAATTATCATTATCATAAAGGGATGCTCGTTTTACAAAACTTTCGTTTATTTCGTATTGGTTCTTGTTTTCTACTTTTTTTATTATTTCTCTTTTAACCATCCTCTCTACTAGAAGACGAATTCGTCTTTTAAAAGCTTCAAAGCCATCGAGAATATTTGAATTGGCAGATTTCGCCCACAGTGTATTACCAATTATGTTTGCGCTAGGATACTTTTGTTTAGAATATTTGTTGTACTCGTATATGCAGGTAAGCACCTCTCTGCCTTCTTTATTTAATGCATCAAAGTCTGCTCCAAACAATTTTCTTAACTCAGCGTTAAAATCTTTTTTAAAAAGTTCTCTATCAATTATAAAGACAGAGTATAAATCATCGCTGATTTCGTGCTTGTAAATTAAACCCGCCTCTTCTAATGAATTTATTGCATCAAGGTGATTATTATCTCTGGTTAAAAGAATGGTGTACCGCTCATTTTTATTTTCAATTTCAGATTTATAAAAGTAAGACAGCACTATTTTTTGCTCTTGGGTAATAATTTCTCCTTTTAGTTTTTTTTCGATGTAAGAAGCATAGGTTTTAAATAAAGACTCCATCTTGTCATCTAGTAACTTTCCATTTCTGATAAAGAGCGAAAGTTCGTCCTGCGAATGAAATTTATAGTAGGGCAAGTCGATGTTATTTGCCAAACATTCGTTAGTAAGCGTTGACATGCCCAAGCCTTTACCTTCCCATTTATCAAATACTTTTAAAACCTCTGCGAGTTTAGGGTTGTTGGGTTTAGAGTTTCCGGCAATAATTCGTCTCATCGGAATTTTACTAGCAATATCTTGCAATATCAATTGCGACTTAAATCTTCCTGGATTCCTCAACTCAATATGCTTATTTGGAACAATGTTTATGTTAATAAACTTGTTAATGCCGTAGTCTCTGTGCGCCAAAGAATTATTTACAGACTCTCTAATTAACCTTATGGGATATTCAGGAATACTCGTACCGCCCGCCTCTACACTAATCCCAACTTGAATATTCTGTAATATAAAATTGATGCCCTTTTCCATCAATTTTAAAATATTCTCCTTTAAAATCTTTTTATTTTCTGCAACAACAACACCTGTGTTTACGTAGCAATCAATCTGGCTTCGGCTTGCCAAAATATCGTCAATATTATTACCGCAAACTAAAACGCCTAAAATTGTAGGTTCTAGTGTTTTAGTTATAAATCCTTTTCTTTCTAAAAAAGATTTTGCAGATTCTAAGTCAACCTTTATTCTCTCAACAATTACTTCCTTGTTTAATAGTTGAATATATTCGTTGAGTTTGTCAATATTTAGGTGTGCTAACTTAGCATTTATTACGGGCTGTAGTTCTTTAGCGTTTTGAATTTCTAATTTATACTCGTGTTGAGCTTTGATTTTGTTGTCTGATATTTTGCAGTCACCAGTAAGTATTCTTTCATAAGCAATACCTTCGTAATAAACATATTTGAGTTCTTCGGGAAGTTCTTCAACATATATAGCAACAACTTGCTTACCAAGAATATCAAAGAATTTAAAAGATGGAAAATATTGCTCTAAATCAAGTGCTTCTTTCTTTTCGTTTTTAAACTGATTTTTTATTGTTTTTAGCTTGTCTTCGTTCTCTTTGTTAAAACCTTTTATGTGAAAGGTTTTATTTTTTTCATCTTCATTAATTCCTATAAGCAGTAAACCGCCGTTTGTATTTAAAAAGGCACAAGAGGTTTTGTACACTTCTCGCCATTCAGTAGTATTGTGGCTATTATCTTTAATTTCAAGTTTATCGTCTTCCAATTTTTTGAAAACGCCAGATTGAATACAATTTTCTATCTCTGCTAATATTTGTTCAATCTTTCTCATTAACTAATGTAATGTAACTTTTAAATAACAATTAATACCTTATTAAAATTGAGATACAAGGTAGCAAAATAATAGTACAACTGTATGTACTTAATTCTAATGCGCCACTAACCAATTATTGCCCATACCTACTTCTGCTTCTACGGGTACATTATTTGGTAATGGTAATGCTGCTTTCATGCAGTTTAAAATCAATGGCTTTAAAATATCTACTTCTTCTTTTACAGCATCAAATACCAATTCATCGTGCACTTGTAATATCATTTTCGACTGTAAGTTTTGGGCCTTTATTTGGTGATGAATTTTAATCATGGCTAGCTTTATCATATCGGCTGCAGTGCCTTGTATGGGCGAGTTTACGGCATTTCGTTCTGCATAACCACGTACTGTAAAGTTGCTAGAATAAATATCTTTTAGCCAGCGTTTTCTACCCAAAATGGTTTCTACATAACCTTTGTTTTTGCAGAAGTTTACAATGTCATCCATGTACTTGGTAATACCTGTAAATTCTTTTTTGTAGTTGTCTATTATTTCCTTGGCTTCGCTTCTTGCAATTCCTAAATTATCTGCTAGGCCAAAAGCACCTTGGCCGTAAATAATACCAAAATTTACGCTCTTAGCTTTGTAGCGTTGTTCTTTGGTTACTTGGCTTTCTAGTATGCCATATACTTTGGCTGCTGTGGCAGTGTGAATGTCTTTGCCTTGGCGAAAGGCTTCGCACATATTGGCATCGCCACTAATGGCTGCAACAATGCGTAGTTCTATTTGAGAATAATCTGCACTTACCAAAATATGATTGCTATCTCTTGGTACAAAAGCTTTACGAATTTCTTTGCCTCTATCTGACCTAATTGGGATGTTTTGTAGGTTAGGATTATTGCTACTTAGCCTTCCTGTAACGGCCACTGCTTGTGCATAGCTAGTGTGTACACGACCGGTTTTGCTATTAATCATCAAAGGCAGCGCATCTACATAGGTTGATTTTAATTTGGTTAACTGCCTAAAGCCCAAAATATCTTCTACTATTTTGTGTTGATGTGCTAGTTTGCTTAAAACATCTTCGCCTGTTGCGTACTGGCCAGTTTTGGTTTTTTTAGCTTTAGGATCGAGTTTTAATTTTTCAAACAGTACTTCGCCTAGTTGCTTTGGCGAAGCCAAATTGAAACGCACACCAGCTTGCTCGTACACGTTGTTTTCAAATATTTTTGCTTCACGTTCTAGTTCTACGCTATAATCATTTAAAAAGCCCACATCTACTTTTACGCCTTCAAATTCCATATCGGTTAGTACTTTCACCAATGGATTTTCGGCTTGGTTAAATACACGTTCTACGGCTTTTTCTTTTAATAATGGTACGAAAATATTTTTTAGTTGTAGCGTAATATCGGCATCTTCGGCAGCGTAATCTTTGGCTTTTTCTACCTCTACATCACGCATGTTTCCTTGATTTTTTCCTTTCTTACCTATCAACTCGTCTATATGTACAGGCTCGTATTGCAAGTATTGTGCGCTTAGCAAATCCATGCTACGTCTACCTTCTGGCTCTATTACATAGTGTGCTAGCATGGTGTCAAACAATTCGCCCACAATTTCAAAGCCATACCATTTAAGTACTAGTAAATCGTACTTAATATTTTGGCCAATCCACTTGATATTTGGCGATTCAAACAAATTTTTAAACTGATGTAATATAGCTAAGGTTGCAGCTTTATTGGCGGGGCAAGGCACATAAAAACCTTCGCCTGGGCGGCACGAAAAGCTTAACCCTACTAACTCGGCTTCATTAGCATCTATGTTTGTGGTTTCTGTATCAATACAAATTTCTGCTTGCTCAAATAAGTAGTTAATAAGGTTGGCTATTTCTTCATTGGTTTGTACTAGTTGATAATTGTGATTGGTATTGTTGATGTTTTTTTCTGTAGCTAAACCAGCCGCCCCGCCCGCCAAAAGGGATATTTCGGACGCTGTGCTTTTTTCGGTACTAAAAACACTACCAAATAAATCGCTTTGAATGGTTACTTCTTTGCTAGTTTTTGAACGAGACGGTTGAACTGGGCTACCAAACAAATCGGTTTGTTGTGCCTCGGGTGCTGCGTGAAACGCATTGAAACTATCGCCCAAAATACGTTTGCCTAAGGTTTTAAACTCAAGCTCTACAAACACTTCGGTTAAAACGGGTTTGTTCCAATCTTTTAAGCGGTAGTTTTCTTCGTGAAAATCTACGGGTACTTTGGTAATAATTGTTGCTAGTTTTTTAGACATGATGGCGTCTTCTTTACCGGCCCTTATTTTTTCGCCCAAAGCACCTTTAATATTATCGGCATTGGCTAGTACATTTTCAAGCGTATTGTACTCTTTCAGCAATTTGGCAGCGGTTTTTTCGCCCACGCCTTTTATGCCAGGAATATTATCTACCGCATCGCCCATTAGGCCCAAAATATCTATCACCTGTTCTACACGCTCAATGTCCCATTTTTGGCAGATTTTTTGGGCATCCAAAATTTCCTCTTTGTTGCCCATGAATGGTGGTTTGTAAATGTACACGTTGTTGTGAATTAACAACTGCCCATAGTCTTTATCGGGTGTAACCATGTACACATTGTAGCCAGCATCGGCAGCTTGCCACGCTAGAGTACCAATAATATCATCGGCTTCGTAGCCATCTAATTCAACTACCGGAATATTAAAGGCTTGTATAATGCGCTTAATATCGGGTAAAGCTTGTAGTAAATCTTCGGGAGTTTCTTGCCTATTGGCTTTGTAATCGGTAAAATCTGTGTGGCGTTCTGTGGGTGCATGTGTATCGAAACAAACGGCCAAGTGGGTAGGTTTTTCTTTATTGATGATGTCTATTAACGTAGAAGTAAATCCAAACTGGGCGCTTGTATTTTTACCAGCCGTAGTAATACGAGGGCTACGAATTAAGCCATAATAAGCACGATAAATTAATGCCAGGGCATCTAATAAGAACAATTTTTTTTGCATGGGGCTAAGGTAAGGATTGATAGTGAAAACATTTGCGAACCTGCGATTGTTTTAAAGCTTTTGAATATTTGCAAAAACAAATTTTAATCCCTTTTTTTGTACTAGCTGTATCTATATTTGTAAAAGTATTAGCCAATATGGACTTTAAAATGAATGACATCGCCAAATTAATTCCAGCAAAAAAAAATCATTCAATATCGGAAGCTATATTCAGCCTCTTTCTAGTTAACCCTATAATTGCTAGCAAAAGGTTTCGTGAACTTCTTATGG
This sequence comes from Flavobacterium sp., assembly GCA_030053925.1. GTDB lineage: Bacteria > Bacteroidota > Bacteroidia > Chitinophagales > Chitinophagaceae > Parasediminibacterium. The sequence goes on along the minus strand of JASGCX010000053.1, from coordinate 15,542 downwards.
ATGGGCAACCTCTTTCTAAAAATTTTCAACGGTTCAAAGAAAATAAGAGCGTTGCTCTTAGCTTTTCCATTAAATCTTCTAAAGAAGGAAATTTACATTCTGAACTTCATAATCTGGAACCCAAAGAAACAGAAGATGGGTTTGTAATGGAGGCCTTTTCTGAAGGAAAGCTTGCTTGGTTTATAAGATATGACCCATTAATGCCAGTATTGTCAATTCACTCCTTTATGTATAGTAATTGGAATGAGTTTTACGAAAGTGTTTTTACTTATTTAAAAGCGATTAGTGATTTTGACAACAGTATTTATGTAAGTGGCTACGCTCTTAATTATGTTGATGACTTTGACTGGATTGACTCGTTGTTGCCCAACATGGAAACTATATTTAACAAAGGGGGTCGATATTTACCACCACTAATATTTGAAGCGAGAGAAGGATGGTCTTTTAGCGCTAACCAAGTAAGAAATTTAGAAAATACATTGGTATTAGAACACACTAATGTATCTATTAATTCTACTACAGGCAGTAGCCATAAAATAACTTTGAGCCATCATGCTGCAAGCGACTTTACCGAATATAAGAGTTTAACAACTTTGTGCTTAGAAAAAACAGAGTTGAAAACCTTTGCCAACAAAATACATAATTTGAATAAAGAGTTTTTAAAAGAAACATTAACTCAAGCTATTTGTAGTAAAATTGGATTAAAATAAATGAAATGTTTGACCCGTCTATTATACAAGCATTAGATCAAATTGGAAAAGCTTCTTTACGTAAGCGTAAAGAGGATGAGCTTGATTGGCTAAATAGTGACCACTATTATTCTTGCTTATTTAAGCCCCGTCGTGATGCTTACACCCAAAATGATGTGTTTTATGTAACAACCAGTGTAAAAGAATTTGTCAAGTCAACTTTTGGCAAAGTATTGAATGAAATAAGTCAACTAGAAGAAGACTGGGATGGTTATGGAGCAATTCCACCATCTTCAATTGTGATAAGTAATACTACTGCATTCTTAGAAATACTTCCCAGTGCATTCAGAGAAAATCTTGATGCTGAAAGTATTATGCCAAACCCAAATGGTACAATAACAGTTGAATGGCGTAAAGATAATGATGATGTTATTTCGGTTGAAATTGGGAAAAGTGTAGCAAATTATTATGTAATGATTGGGGGAGCTTTTGATGGTTTTGAAGACTGTTTCTTGCCTAAAACCACTATTCCTGTAACTCTTCTAAAAAAATTAGCAGCATTTTAACACATGGCAGAAGTTCCAAGTAGCATTGATAATGCAGAGAGAATTATTAGAGGTATTTATAGCCCAATGAATATAAATATTAAAAATAATACCCTAAAATCAAACTTTTTTAAGTTGAAAGCTGGCGAAAAAGGAATTTCAGTTATTAGACTTGATTACACGACTATAGAGTTGTCAAAATCCCATTGCAAAACATTTGATAATCCTTCAAAAAATAGAGTTTACATAGGATTTAGTCTTTTATATGCAAATGAAATTAGAGATTGCAAAAATGATGCTTTCAGGGCTGAACTAGCACATACACCCAAAATATATTCTACTCATACGTTAGAATCACATGCAGATATAGAATTCGACTTTATTATAGAGCCAGAAACACCTGTACCGCCATTATTGAATGAGCTGTTTGAGCGCTTATTAGTTAAAGCAAAAAATAGAGTATTTATTGATTTAGAACCAACTTCGTCAGAGTGGAAAAATGGTGATATTTCATAATTTTCACCCAAACACAATCTCATTTGCTGCGCCAGCCCATTTACCAAACTTGGTTTCTACCGCTGTAAAGCGATGTTTGAATATGCCTTTAAGTTGCGCCTTTACAAGTATTACATTGGCTATATCGCCCAAAATCCAAAGTGGTAGTTTATAGTGTACAATGTCTGTCATTTCTACACCACCATCTATGGCTTTAAAATGGTGTTGGTGGTGCCACATAGTGTAGGGGCCAAAACGCTGTTCATCTACAAAAAACTGTTTATCTTGCACATGTGTAATCTCGGTCATCCAATATAAAGGAATACCTAAAATGGGTTTTACAGTATATTCAATAATTTGCCCCGCATACATGGTTTTACCGTGGTGCTTACTAATAATATTAAAGCCTAAATTGCTTGGTGTAATTTCTTTTAAATTATCGGGCATGCTAAAAAAATTCCAAGCCGTTTCTAGTAAAATAGGTATCTTTTGTACGGTTTTAAGCGAATAAACTTTAGACATAAAGTGGGTTTGGGTATTTAAACAACCGCAATACCATTTGGTTGCGAAAGTGTAAAAATAGCTCAATTGCTGTATCTTTAAATGCTGTAAAATAAAAATTTCGCACCATAAATTAGTCAATATGAACGATGTTATCAACCAAGAAAACCAAGCAGTATCAACTATTTGGAACGGCTATTGCCCAGAAAGTTTACTGCAAGGCAAACGCATTCGCATGAGATTAAATGATTGGGATTTTTACGAAAGCGAAGGCACAGGATTGCAAATTGCTTTGTTACGAGGCGTGCAAGCAATTATCCTAAATTTTAGAGGCAATGGCGAATTTCGTTCAACACCAGAATATGGTGACGACGTTTATAACGGTGAATATTTAAGCCCACAAACTGCCGAAAGTTTTCCATTTAACGATGGTAAAATATTTACAACTGCCGAAGAAATTGAGAACTATATAAAAGTGGTAGTAAAATGAGAAATGTATATTTTATTCGACACAATTTTGCTGTTGAAAATCTAACGATGCAAAATGAGGTTAGGCATATTCTTATAAAAGAAAAATGCATTTCAATACATTTTAATAATGATGAACCAAGTGATGAATGTTGGGAAAATGAGATAGAAAAAACCAATCAGCCAGAATTTAAGAAAGCTGGAAATACTTTTTCTAATATTAAAAAAGAAGGTGCGTATGTATTTGCCCAATATGATAGTAAAAGTGGTGAAATGTTCATCGGTAAAATACCGGCAGCATCTAAGATAACATATTTGCCCGAAATTAATACGAAATACAAAGGTTACAAATGCTTACAAATGCAGGATGTAAAATCTTTTAAATTAAGCAGGTTTCCTATACTATTTGCTATTCGCCCTATACAACAAACTTTAGCAAAAATGGGTGAGAAGAGTGCAGAAATAATTAGACAGATTTATGAAAATGGAAAACTGAACGAAAATTTGAGTTCTTTATCCCCACAATTTCAAGAACTAATTGTTCAAGAATGGTTAAGGTCTGAATTAGCAGGGGATTTACAAATACAGTATCAGCTAATTTTAACAGGAAAAAATTATCCCTCTGTTGACATTATTGGTAAAACTTTAAAACGCAAAGTTTTGTTCGCACAAGTGACTTATCATGACGAATTAAGTAATAAAACTAAATTTGAGGCATTTGAAAAACTTGCAAACGAAGATAAAAACCAAGAGCATATTTATGCCATCTTTTCAAAAGAAAAATCTGCAAAAAAGGGAAAAATCATTTCAAAAAATTTAGACGAAATATTTGCAGAACTTGACAAAGACAAGGTTTATAATACGTTTATAAAAAATATTTTTGAAGGAATAGAATAGAACCAATGATAAAAAAACAACAACAATCAGAAAAATTTCAACTTATATATTCTGGTCTAAATGAACAGCAACGCAAAGCCGTTGATGCAATTGAAGGGCCAGTAATGGTAATTGCTGGTCCTGGTACTGGAAAAACCCAAATGCTAAGTGCAAGAATTGGTAAAATTTTATTGGAAACAGATACTTTACCAGAAAATATATTGTGCCTTACCTATACCGATGCTGGCACTGTAGCCATGCGAAAGCGTTTACAAGGTTTTATTGGTAGCGATGCCCATAAGGTTGAAATTCACACCTATCATTCTTTTTGTAATGAAGTAATACAAGACAATTTAAACTTATTTGAAAAGAATGTGCTAGACCCCATTTCTGAACTTGAAAGCATAGAATTATTTACCGAACTGATAGATAAATTTCCAAAAGACCATCCACTAAAACGTTATAGAGGCGATGTGTATTATGAAATTAACAATCTAAAAACTTTGTTCAGCACCATGAAACGTGAAGGCTGGACGGCTACATTGATAAAAGATAAGATTGATGCATACATTACCGACCTGCCATTAAGAGATGAATACATTGCTAAACGTGCTACTAAGCAATTTAAAAAAGGCGATGTACGTACAGATAAAATTGAAGATGAAAAGGAAAAAATGGGTAAGCTAAAAGCTGCCGTAAATGAGTTTGATACGTTTCAACAAATGATGCGACAGCGCAACCGCTACGATTTTGACGATATGATTCTTTGGGTAATTAAAGCATTTAAAGAAAACGCCAATTTGCTTAATACTTACCAAGAAAAATTTTTATACATATTAGTAGATGAATATCAAGATACGAGTGGGTCTCAAAACAATTTATTGTATTTACTAATAAATTATTGGGACGAACCCAATGTTTTTGTGGTTGGTGATGATGACCAAAGTATTTTTCATTTTCAAGGTGCAAACCTAGAAAACATGATTGAGTTTATAGATAATTACCCCAACAGGTTAGTCATTCCATTAGAAAAAAACTATCGTTCTACACAGCAAATTTTAGATATATCTCAAACCTTAATAGAAAGAAATGATGACAGAATTATTAAAAAAAGACCCGAACTACATCTTACAAAAAATCTAATAGCATCTAACCCTAAAATCAATACATCAACAATAACCCCAGTTTTAAAAGAATACGAAACGCCTAAGCACGAAATGATAGACATTACACTTAGGCTTGAAACACTGTTGCAGCAAGGTGTTCAGCCTGGCAAAATAGGCATCATTTACAAAGAAAATAAATACGGTGAAGAACTTGCTGAGTACCTAAAACTTAAAAATATTCCCGCCTACAGCAAGCGTCATTTAAACTTGCTTGACATTCCTTTTATTAAAAAGTTGTTACTAATATTACGCTATGTAGCAGCAGAACACGATGCGCCTTATGGTGGCGATGAAATGCTGTTTGAAATATTACATTTCGACTGGTTTAGCATTACACCAATAGAAATAGCCAAGTTAAGCGTAGAAGTTGCTGGCAGGGCTTGGAGCGACAATAAAACATCGCTAAGAGCCATTATAATTGAGAAAGCAAATGCGCCAAAAAAAGACTTGTTTAGCGTGGGCTTAACCGAACAAATTGTAAAAGCAAGTAACATACTAGAAGGTTTAATTGCAGATGTGCCAAATGTTACGCTACAAAAGCTAGTAGAGAATTTAATACAAAAAGGCGGTGTATTATCGTACATGATGCAACATGCAGATAAGATATGGCTAATGCAGTTGCTAACCGCTTTGTTCGATTTTGTAAAAGAAGAAACAAGAAGATCACCATCGCTTACACTACAACAGCTAATGACTGTAATAGAATTGATAGCAAAAGAAGGCATTAAACTACCCATGGTGCAAGTAAGCGGTAGCGATAAAGGTGTAAATTTATTAACCGCTCATGGTAGTAAAGGCCTAGAGTTTGAGTATGTATTTTTTGTAGGCTGCAACGCAAGCAGTTGGGAAAAGAAACGCAAGCCTGGTGGCGGTTACAGCTATCCAGATACCATGTTTGCAACGCAACCAAAACAAAAAGATGAAGAAGAATTACGCCGCTTATTTTATGTAGCACTTACAAGAGCCGAGCAACATTTAACCATATCGTATAGCAAGTTTAAAACAGATGGTAAGCAACTAGAACCATCTATGTTTATTGCAGAAATTCAGCAAGAACATACACTAGAAGCCTTGCCTATACAATTAAGCGAAAACACAGTTTTTGAATTTAGTGCTCTTGCCTTTGATACCGTTTTAGCCCCACAAATTCAGCAGTTAGAAGCCGATTTTGTAACTCAATTGCTAGAAAAATTTGCCATGAACGTAACGGCTTTAAGCAATTATTTACACTGCCCGTTGAAGTTTTATTTTAACAATTTGGTACGCATACCATCTTCTAAAAATGAAGCAACCGAATTTGGTAGCGCTGTACACCATGCGCTAGAACAGTTGTTTAGAAAAATGCAAAACAACAACGAGCAATTTCCAGAGAAAGAAATATTTATCAGCAACTTTAATTGGTACATGCACCGTCATAGAGAATTTTTTACCAAAGAACAGTACAACCGCAGGCTAGAATATGGTGCTGAAATATTGGGTAATTATTACGATACATACATCAACACCTTACCTAAAGTAGTAAGCGTAGAGCGTACCATAAGAGGTGTGGTTATTAAAAATGTACCCCTAAAAGGCAAACTTGATAAGCTAGAATTTGATGGCAAACTAGCCAATGTGGTAGATTATAAAAGTGGCGATTTTGACAAAGCCAAAACCAAATTGTTGCCTCCAAATGAGAAAGAACCAAATGGTGGCGATTATTGGCGCCAAGCGGTTTTTTACAAAATTTTGCTAGATAATTACAACGCCAAAGACTGGCAAGTACAGAGTGTAGAATTTGATTTTATAGAACCAGATAAAAAGAAAGAATACCACAAAGAAAAAGTGTTTATAACACCAGAAGATATAACCACTGTAACACAACAAATTATAAATACTTGGCAAAAAATTCAGGCACGAGATTTTTATACTGGCTGCGGCAAACCCGAATGTCATTGGTGCAATTTTGTAAAAGAAAACAAACTAGAAATTGCGTTGCATGAACTTGAGGATGACCAACATTTAGATTAAAAAGTATTAGTTTGGCGTTTTAAAGCGTTTATAATGGCAAATACATTTGTTGATTTCATTTCTGATGAGCATTTAATAAAATGCATAAAGAACCTGCATAAAGCCTATTTAAAGGCAAAAAGAATGTAAGTAAAAACTCATTTTATTTTAATAAAATAGACACCATTAAACTAACTTTTGACGCAACTTTTAATAATAAGCGTCAAGAGGATTTAATAGAATCGGAAATCTTACGCCAAATTGACAAAACCTTTAATAATTCTATTGGAACATTTCACGAACAAATATTAGGTGGTATTAATGGCTATCAAATTGGTAATTTCAGCGGTTTTGACATTAAATCGAACGACGATACCTTGTTTGCCGATATAAAGAATAAGCACAACACCATGAACCGTAGTTCGGCCGAAGCACTTTTTCAAAAACTTGCCCATTATGCCGATACATATAAAAAGGCCAAATGTTACTGGGTGCAAATATTAGCAAAAGGAAGCTTTTGCGAAAATTGGAATGGCGAAATAAATGGAAAAGAATACAGCCATAGCCGAGTTTACAAAATATCTGGTGACCAATTTTATTCTTTGTTATCTGGCAAACAAGATGCATTTCGGCAACTTTACAAAGCATTACCCAAAGCAATTGATTTTTATTTGAATTCAGAAACCATTAGTAATAAAACGCTTGAGAACTCAACATTGAATGAGATTAAAGACGAAACAGAAAAGACTAATCGCACTATTTTAGACCAAATTACCTTTGAAAACTATAGCTATTATTTAGGATTTGATAAACTATAATATTTATTCAAAAACCAAATAATAGAATAACCAACTTCGCAACCCAAGTTTACAGGTACTGCATTGCCAATTTGCTTGTACTGCTGTGCAACAGAACCAGCAAATGTCCAGTCGTCTGGAAATGTTTGTATGCGAGCATATTCACGTACTGTAAAAGGCCTCGTTTCTTCTGGGTGGCATCTTTCTGTTTGTTTTTGAGCAGGGCTGCAAGTTAATGTTAAACAGGGTTCATCCCAACCAATTCTTCGTGCCATTCCTGTTTTACCACCACCTAAATAAAAACTTCCACCCATAAACTTTTTCTGAATATCAACTGGCAAATTACGCCAGTAACCTTTTTGAGGTACTAAATCCAATACCTCAATTTTACTTTTGGGATATTTTGCACCCTCAGATTTTGGAACATTTGAATCAAATAATTCACCCTTTTTTAAAGCATCTTTTAAGTTATAGATTTTTTTATGTGGCTTTGGATATTCGTATTTTAGGTTAATATCTTTTCTAATGCCAACAAGTATTAAACGCTCTCTTTTTTGTGGAACTTTATAATTGATAGCTTTTAAAACCTGCACAGGCACAACATTGTAACCAATTTCGTCTAAAATAGACATCATGCCTTGTAAGGTTTTTCCACCTTCGTGACTTAACAAGCCTCTTACATTTTCGCCAATACAAATTGGTGGATTTACTTCTTTTACAACTCTTGCAAATTCATAAAATAATGTTCCTCTTGCATCTGCTAATCCTAATTTTTTACCAGCGTAACTAAATGCTTGGCAAGGAAATCCACCAGTAACCACATCAACTTTATTGTGATAATCTGAAAAATCAAAGGATTTAATATCGCCCTCTAAAACTTTCCAATGAGGCCTATTATTTCTTAATGTTTGGCACGCCCATTTATCAATTTCGTTAAGCGCAACACATTTTAATCCAGCTTTTTCTAAACCAACTGCTAACCCACCAGCACCTGCAAATAATTCGAGAACAGTGTAATCTCGCTCTGGTTTTACTTGATTAGAAATTAGGCCTTTATCATCAAAAAAGAAGTTAGAAAACAATGTTTGCACATCGGCTTTACAATACACACGGTAATTACTAATTGGTGCTCTCATCGCCAATAATTTTCCTTCTTTATCCCATCTTCTCAATGTTTCTTTGCTTTTTCCTAGAAGTTTTGACGTTTCTGACAATGATAAATATTCTTTCATAACCCAATATATTAACCTTACACAATGGTTACAAATTTAGTTGAGATTTTCATAAAACATCAAATTGTAAAAACCTTATTTTTAAACTGTTTTGGCTCTGTATGCAACTATTTACAACATTCTTAAGACTACTGAAACATATTAGCAACTAAGTTTGCAGCTAGTACATTTTAGCAATGAAGAAACAAGTAACATTTTTCCTGTCAGCCATTATAATTCTACAAATCACCCTTCAAACCATGAGTGGCTGTGCCAATATTATACCACCAAGCGGCGGACCTAGAGATACTTTGCCACCATTATTAATAAATGCATCGCCTAAAGATTCGGCCACCAATGTGGTTACTAAAAACATCACACTCAATTTTGATGAATTTGTAGATGTAAAAAGTATTCAAGAGAATTTGGTGGTTTCGCCTATTACAAAATCGATACCTACGGTTGATTATAAACTTAGAAGCGTTATTGTAAAATTTAAAGATACGCTTGAACCTAACACTACGTATAGCCTCAATTTTGGCGATGCTATTAAAGATGTAAACGAAGGTAATGCAGCTAAAAACTTTACCTATGTTTTCTCTACTGGCAAAACCATTGCCAACGGTAGTTTTGGCGGTACAGTAGTTGCAGCCGAAACAGGCAAAATTGATAGTAGTTTAATAGTGGTGTTACATAGAAACTTGAGCGATACAGCTATTTTTAAAGAAAAGCCTCGCTACTATACCAAGCTTGACGGCAAGGGCAGTTTTAAATTTAAAAATGTAGAACCTGGTGTGTATGCTGCATTTGTAATGCCTAATAATTATTCTAAAAAGTTTGAAGATAGTACCAAGCCTTTTGCCTTTTTAAATGCCTCTATTAGCATTAGCGATACTACACCATCTGCCGCTTTTTATACTTACGAAGAAAAGCGCAATAAAGAAGGTATTGGCAATTTGGGGGCTAGGCCTGGCACTGGTATTTCTACCAAGCCTACGGCTGTAAAAGAAGATAAAAGATTGCGCTACAGCAATAGCTTTGAGGGCAATTTACAAGATTTGCTTCGCAATAATATAACACTAACATTTACCAAACCACTTACCAAATTTGATAGTAGTAAAATATTACTTTGCGATACCTTAAATAAGCCTTTAGCCAATTTTAAAGTAACATTAGATACTACTAAAAAAGTGGTGCAAATAGTGTACAACAATTGGAAAGAAGACATGGCTTTTAACCTGCTTGTTTTAAAAGAAGCCATGGCAGACAGCAACAATGTTACCATCTCTAAAAGCGATACCATTAGGTTTTTTACTAAAAAAGAGGCAGAGTATGGTAGCGTAAAATTGCGTTTTGGTCAGTTAGATTTAAGCAAACATCCTGTATTGCAATTTGTACAAAGCGATAAAATTACCGAGTCTGTAACACTTACTACCAAAGAGTTTGATAGAAAAATTTATACGCCAGGCGAATACGAAATTCGTGTTTTGTTTGACACCAATAAAAACGGTATTTGGGATAGCGGTAATTATGGCAAAAAGCTACAACCAGAAGTGGTGTATTTACTAAAACAGAAGTTTAATTTTAAAGCCAATTGGGATAATGAAGTAGATGGGATTGCTGTGCCTTAATTGCTAGTTTCATCTTCGTATTGCAATTTTGTAAGCCCATCAATAATTGATGTTACAATTGATACAATAATACTAAAAAGCAATGCCGACCACCAACCATTAACCGTAAAATTTGGCACAATTTCCGAGGCCCATTTTACAATTAAAACATTAATTACCAATAAAAATAAACCTAGGGTAACAATGGTTATTGGTATGGTTAAAATAATAAGAATGGGCTTTATAAAACTGTTTAACAATCCTAAAACAATGGCTACCAAAATAGCTGTTAACGTACTATCTACATTTACACCATCTAATACATAAGAAGCAATTAAAACTGCCGCTGCTGTAACCATTGTTTTAAGAAAGAAACGAATCATAACATCAAGTTTTTAAATTACTACTAGCTCATAAAAATCTTCTGGCTGTAAATATTGCTTAGCTAGTGCTTGCAATTCATCGGCCGTAACAGTTCTTATGGTATTAATGCTTTTATAAAAATACGCATCATCTAGGTCATTTAGTATATAACTTTTCCAGCGAGAAATAATTTGAAAAGGACCATCTAATGCGCCCAAAAGCCCGCCCATCATGTAGTTGCGTACAAGGTCTATTTCTTCATTGGCTATTTTTTCATCTCTCAGGCGAGCCATTTCTTTATACACTTCTTCTAGTGTAGCTGCACATACATCACGGCCAGCTTCGGTACTAATGGTCCAAGCTGTTTGCTGTACTAAGTTTTGTAAATACGAGTGAATACCATAAGTGTAGCCCTTATCTTCACGAATATTGCTCATTAATCTTGAACCAAAAAAGCCGCCAAAAATATTGTTCAGCACCTGCACTTTTGGAAAATCAGGATGGTGACGATTAGGAAATGGACGAGCCATTCTTATAGCACCTTGCACACCAGTTTCATCGTTAATAATGTGGTATTTTTTTTGCTCGGCAGCTATCGCTTCAACTTTTGGTAAAATAATATTATGTTGGTTAAATGGCAGTTTGCCAAACACATTGTTTAACTGTGTAGCAATGTTGGCAGGTAATTTACCAGCTACAAACATAATGCATTTGCCCTGCGTATAAAACTGTTTGTAAAAAGCCAACAACTCGTTACGTTGTATGCTATCGTAATCGGCAGGTGAGGTATATCTACCATAAGGATGGTGAAAACCAAACACATATTCATCTATCAAGCGGTTAGCTACAAAGTCGCATTTTTTTAAATTAACTTCTAAGCGTTGCTTTTGGTTTTGCTTGTAAATGGCCAACTCTTCTTCAGGAAAAATACTTTCGGTGAGCATTTCGGCCATTTGGGGCAGCAAACTAGGCAAATGTTTGCTTAAAGTATGCAGGGTAAATGTAGCTGTTTCGTTGTGGCAACTTCTGTTTAAGTACGCACCATAAAAATCAAAATGCTCATTTATGGCAAAAGCATTTTTAGTAGTAGTACCATTTTTAAGCATAAAATTGGTAGTGGCGGCTACAATGTTTTTGCTTTCGTAGCAGTTACCTGCAAAAAACACACATTCTACCATTACCACTTCTTGTGCACCAGCGTTTATACTGTACACATCTACACCATTATCTAATGTAAATTTTGTATGGGGCTTTAATTGCAAGTTAAAATCAACTGCATCAAATATTTGTGGGGCTATTTTTCTATTAATCATCTTTATTTATTCCTCGTAACCTTTAATAACTGGTATATTTTCTATTAATCTTGTTTGATGATGGATGGTAATAATAGTAACAACATCATTTGAAAAGTGGTACACAATACGGTAAGACTTGTGCAACAACTGACGCAATTTTGTAAACCTTTCTGGCAAAACTAAATGCCCTATTTCTGGGTATTTTTCTAAGATTATAACCCTTTCTTGGATGCTTTTAATAAATCTTCTTGCATTTACAGGTGAATCCTGAGAAATATAATCTCTTATGTCTTTTATATCTGACAATGCGGGTTTTGAATACTTTACTATTGCCATGAGTCCATGATTTTATGGGCTTCTTCTAATGAGTAAACTTCACCTTTTTCCATTGCCTTCAAGCCATTCTCAATTTTCTCTAACAAAATAATCTCTTCAATTACTTCGTCAATATGTTTAAATTCTGTTTGTGGCATGGCTTGAATAGCTTCTATTACTTGCGCTTTTGTGATAGACATAATTGAAATATTTTACCAAATTTACAACTAATTTGTACTGTGATAGTGTAATGTATTGCTGTTTTTATCGTCAAAAATGGTTTGGCTATACGTTTTAATATCTTCAACTGTAATAGCTTGGTATTTATCTAGTTCTGTGTTCATTAAGTTAGCATCGCCAAGCAATTCGTAATTTGCCAAGCTTGTTGCACGGCTCATTACGCTCATATCTTCAAACGCAATAACGCTTTCGGTTTTGTTTTTCACTTTTTGCAGTTCGTTATCGTCTACCAAAGTGCTATTCATTTTTTCTATTTCCTCGTTTACGGCTTTATTGGCATCGGCTAGTTTTACGCCTTTTACAAGCTTACCTTCTACAGCAAGTAAACCGCTTTCGGTACTACCAAAATGGTAGCATTCTAGGTTAGAAAACAACTGCTGCTCTTTTACTAATTTTTGGTACAAACGAGACGAACCGCCACCACCAAGCACTTCGCTAATTAGGTCGGCCACGTAATAGCCTTTTTGCATTCTAGAATCAATATGCCATGTTTTTACTAATGCATCTAAGGGTACTTCGGCATAATGCTCTAAAAATCTAGGCTCGGTTTGTTTGGGTTCTTGAGGTAAATTTCTTTGGTATTTTTCGCCCATTGGTATTGCCCCAAACCATTTGTCTGCCAAGCGTTTTACTTCTTCGGTGGTTACATTACCTGCTACTACCAATATGGCATTTATAGGGCGGTAATGTTTAAAAAAAAATTCTTTTACATCGTCAATAGTGGCGTTTTCTACATGGCTTAATTCTTTACCTATTGTCATCCATTTATACGGATGCACTTTATAAGCCAATTCACGCATTTTAAACCAAATATCACCATAGGGCTTGTTAATATAATGCTCTTTAAATTCTTCGCAAACCACTTTTCGCTGCACTTCTAAACTCTTTTTACTAAAAGCAAGACTTAACATTCTATCGCTTTCTAGCCAAAATGCCGTTTCTATATTTTCCTTTGGCATGCTACAGTAATAATTCGTCAAATCGTTAGTTGTATATGCGTTGTTTTCGCCGCCTGCACGTTGCAAGGGTTCATCGTAGTCTTTTATATTAATGCTACCACCAAACATTAAGTGCTCAAACAAGTGTGCAAAGCCGGTTTTGTTTGGGTTTTCGTCTTTTGCGCCCACATCGTACATAACATTTACCACCGCCATTGGTGTGCTTGTATCTTCATGCACCAATACACGCAAGCCATTATCTAACACAAATCTGTTGTAAGCTATCATTTGCTATTATTTATAAACACGGCAAATATAAACTACTCACTAAACCATTAACAATAATGTGGCAAATTGATTTCGATAAACGAAAGTAACGGCGCAACTTATAGCTAAGTGGCATATTTTTACACCCATCTATGGCATATTTCAATTTATCAGACACGCTTAACTTTTATTCAAAATTTACAGTACGTCGTGCATGGAATTTGTATAAGGTATTCGCTAGCTATCAATTGAGTAAACTGCTAAAAAAGCCTATTCAATGGGGCTTTCCGGTAACTATTTCTTTTGAGCCAACTACAAGCTGCAACTTACGTTGCCCCGAATGCCCTAGTGGTTTGCGTGAATTTAGCCGACCAACGGGTATGTTACAAAAAGACTTTTTTAGAGAAACCATTGACGATATTTATAAAGAACTGCTCTATTTAACCTTCTATTTTCAAGGTGAGCCGTATTTGAATCCTGATTTTTTAGATATGGTAAAATACGCCCACCATAAAGGTATTTACACAGCAACTTCTACCAATGCGCATTATTTAACCGATGAAAAAGCAAAAAAAACGGTAGAAAGTGGGCTTGATAGATTGATTATTTCTATTGATGGCACCACACAAGATGTGTACCAATTGTACCGTGTAGGTGGCAAACTTAACAAAGTACTTGAAGGCGCTAAAAATATTGTAAAATGGAAAAAAGAACTCAACAGCAAAACGCCTTTTGTATTTTTTCAATTTTTAGTAGTTAAGCCTAATGAACACCAAATAGAAGAAGTAAAACATTTGGCTAAAGAAATTGGTGTAGATCAGGTGCGTTTTAAAACCGCACAGGTGTACGATTTTAAAAACGACCCCAACCAACTTATACCAACAATAGATAAATACAGCCGCTACAAAACAGATAAAAACGGTAAAGTGGTAAGCAAAAGTGGCTTGCAAAACCAATGTTGGAAGCTTTGGCATGCCAATGTAATTACTTGGGACGGCTTGGTGGTACCTTGCTGTTTTGATAAAGATGCTACCCACCAATTAGGCAACTTAAAAGGGCAAAGTTTTAAAGCAATATGGCAAAACGATAATTACAAGCAGTTTAGACGAGAGCTTATGACAAGCCGCAAAAACATTGACATTTGTAGCAATTGTAGCGAGGGTTTAACGGTTTGGGAAGATTAATTTTTACGCCAATTTTTTATACCTTTTAGCTAAAATACCGTGCATGTTAGATAATAATTTAAAAGAAAAATTGCATTGCTACATTGATAATGTAGATGAGAAAAAACTAGCCGCCACCCCTACTACACTAAAAAATGCGTTGCAAAAGCGGGGGCAAATTGCTAAGAAAATTAAAGAAATTTAAAGAAATACAAATCATTGATTTTCAACGCCAAAATTTAACATTAGTAACACATTGTAGAAGAAACGCTGCGAAATAAAACCGATTTTTAAAATTTACTTAATAGTTTTATGCTTTGCTTTTATAAAAAACAAGAAACCTAATTTTATAGAGTAGAAAAACAACGAACGTCTAAAACATTGGTTTGGCGTTATGCCTGCTTTGCCCTGTAAGCCACAACAGCGGTAACGCTTTTCAACTTTTGTTACAAAACCTCACCTTTTAACGCCAAACCCTTTCTCGTTAGCCACAACACAACCAACCACTTCAAAAATTAACAATTAGACAAAATAGCTAAAAATATTTTTGTAAATTTGCTGTATAAAAATAGGGCAAAATGAAAGCAAAATATATAAACCCTTTTACCGACTTT
>JASGCX010000122.1:4719-5888 GCA_030053925.1 Flavobacterium sp. | reverse complement strand
TAATTATTAATTATTAATTAATTAGCACTCACTATTTGTATTTTACCCCAAGCGATAAGCATAGCCAGCCAGTAATAAAAAACAGCCCACCAATTGGTGTAATTGCGCCTATCCATTCGTAGCCAATTATTCCTTGTGCCGAAAAGTAGGTAAGCAGATACAACGAGCCGCTAAAAAAGCCAATACCAAGCATAAATAGAATACCTGCTGTTGAAATTAGTTTGTTACCAAACTCTTTGTAGATAAGGGCTGTAAGTGCCAAAGCAAATACATGATACACCTGATAACGTACTCCTGTTTCAAAGGTATTAAGCGATTGCTCTGTTAATATTTGCTTCAATTTGTGTGCTGCAAATGCACCTAACATTACCGACAAAGCACCTAAAAAAGCCGCCGTTTTTATATAGCCTTTATGCATGAATAATTAGTTTAAATGAGTTAGTGGTTTATTAGTTTGATAAAGTCTTCAACAGTTACTTGCGAGCCAATAACGGTATGTTGTGCCTTTTGGTAAAATTGCAATCTGCTTGCTAGTTTTTCTGTTAATGATGCGTGCAATTGGTTATTAGCAGTATTGCTTACCAATGGTCTGTGGGCTTTTCCTTTTTTTAAACGATGTACTAGCACCTCAATTTGTTCATTAATAAAAACCGTAACACCATGTACATTCATCCAATCGATATTATCGAAAAAGCAAGGCACACCGCCACCTGTGGCTACAATTACATTTTTATAGCTTGCTGTTTGCTGCAATACTTTTTGCTCTAGCAACCGAAAAGCAGCCTCACCTTGTGTAGCAAATATTTCTGAAATAGTTTTGCCAGCAGTTTGTTCAATTACGGTGTCTAAATCAATCCATTTGCATTTTGTAGCAGCAGCTAATTGTTTTGCCCAATAGCTTTTGCCGCTACCCATCATACCTATTAAATACAATTTCATTTGCAAAGTTTAAACACATATAAACATAGAGAAAAGAGAAAACATAGTGTACTTACTCAGTTGGCAGTAACAACACGCAAATTTTTTGACATCAATTCTATTACTAAGCATTTTTCATAAATATTTTCTAATAATTCTGGCCCAAGTGTTTTATGTACTTCTATGGCACATCCAATAATCTCATAAGCCAATTCGTTTAATAATTTTTTGGAAACCATTATAAGCTATGT
>JASGCX010000122.1:0-4619 GCA_030053925.1 Flavobacterium sp. | reverse complement strand
AAGCCAGTAATTAATAAATGTACATCGTGTGTGCCTTCGTAAGTCAATACACTTTCCATGTTCATCATGTGTCTCATAATACTGTATTCGCCAGTAATTCCCATGCCACCTAAAATTTGCCTAGCATTACGTGCAATATTAGCGGCTAACTCGCAACTATTTCGCTTTGCCATACTAATTTGTGCGGGTGTGGCTTTGTTATTATTCATTAAAACACCTAAGCGCCAAACTAGCAATTGGGCCTTTGTAATTTCTGTAATCATTTCGGCTAATTTCTTTTGTTGCAATTGAAACGCAGCTATTGGTTTGCCAAATTGTGTACGCTCTTTGCTGTACCTCAATGCGGTATCGTAACAATCCATTGCTACGCCAATAGCACCCCAAGCAATACCAAATCTAGCTTTTGACAAGCAACTTAATGGTCCTTTTAAGCCTTTAACATTGGGTAAAATATTAGTTTTAGGTACACGTACATCGTTAAACACCAATTCGCCTGTTGCACTAGCTCTCAAGCTCCATTTACCATGTGTTGTTGGTGTAGTAAAGCCGTCCATTCCACGTTCAACAATAACGCCTCTCACCTCTCCTTGTTCATCTTTTGCCCACACCAGTGCTACTTGTGCGTAAGGCGCATTGCTAATCCACATTTTAGCACCATTTAAAATAATATCGTCACCATCTTCTACAAAATGCGTTAGCATACCAGAAGGGTCGCTGCCATGATTTGGTTCTGTAAGGCCAAAACAGCCTAGCCATTCACCGCTAGCAAGTTTTGGTAAATATTTTTGTCTTTGTTCTTCGGTACCGTAAGCATAAATAGGAAACATCACTAAACTACCCTGTACACTTGCAGTGCTGCGAACACCGCTATCGCCACGCTCTAGCTCTTGCATCATAAGCCCATAGCTAATATAATCTAAACCGCCGCCACCATAAGCTTCGGGTATGGTGGGTCCAAAAAAACCTAAAGCACCCAATTGTGGTACTATCTGCTGCGGAAATTCTGCTCGCTGTGCATAATCTTCTATAATTGGCGAGATGTCTTTTTTTACATAATTGCGTACAGTTTCTCTAATCAGTTTATGTTCGTCAGTTAGTAATTCATCCAATAAATAATAATCGGGAGATTGAAATACGTCGGTTTTAGTGGCCATTGGTGTTTATTAAACGTTTGCAATAAAGAAGAAGTAATCTTCAATATAAAGTTAAATATTAATTAAAAGAATGTTTTAGCACTTAAATAAAATGCTTTAAAATATCAATTATGCTAGCTTTTTAATGCTTCATTAATTGATTTTTTTAACCAGCTTACTGTATTTTGGGCAAGCCCCGATGTATGAAACTTAATAACCCCTTCTTTATCAATAACTACATGTGTAGGAAAAGCTGTGATGCGGTATTGATTGGCAATGTATTTACCATTATCAATAATATTATAATTGAAAGGTGTTGTTTTTAAGAAAGTTTCTAAATCGTATTTTTCATCTAAAGCCACAGCTATAAATACTACATCTTTATCAGCAAAACTTGCTTTCATTTCATTTAGGTCGGGAATTTCTTGCCTGCATGGCGGGCAATTGATAAACCAAAAATTAAGCACCACAACTTTGCCTTTTAGTTCCTTCAAGTTAAATTTATTGCCATTCATATCACTTTCTTTAAAAGAAGCTATTTTATTGCCTGTTTTAAAAAAAGCTGACTCTTTTGGCATTGGCATTTTGTGTACTGCTTCGGCCTTTTTTGCTAGCATTTCTGGTGTCATTTCTGCCAAAGTAAAAAAGTCGTTTGCCTTTTCTTTTCGCAGATAGTATTTACCCGATTGTGCTAACTTTTGCCAAATAGCGTAGGGATAAATTGTAGTTCCATCGGGGCTTTTTACAATGGTATTTTCATCAATATTAACTTTAGTATTTACTTGATTGGTTGACTGGCTGTAACTTGTAGAAAAAATTATGATTAGTAGTGCAAAAACTGAAAATATTTGCTTCATCACGTTGTTTAATTTAATGTTGTTTTTAAATAAATAATCAGCCTAATTATAAATTGTTTTTTTTAACAGGCTTGGTTTTAGTTGCGTATTTTAGAATAAATATACGGGTGTATATCACATAAAAAAAGGGCTGCCTCATAAATAAATAAACGCTTTTAGATTTTCTTAAACGACCTCGGTTTTTCACAGAAATCCGAAGAAATTCTAAAAAAACTTATTTATGAGACAAACTCTTTGATTTTATTGGTTTAAACTGCAAGCTTTTCTTTTTTTCTCTTTATTTGATTGGTGATAGAATCGAAAGCATTTTCAAAAGATTCTTCAAATGATTTTGAAGAAGATTTGACAAATAATTCATGACCAGGAATATGTACTCTTATTTCAGCAACTTTATCCTTAATCGTGTGAACAACGTTATCGAGTTTTAAAAACACATCAACCTTCACTATTTTATCGTGGAAAGTTGACAATTTTTGAACCTTTTTAGACACAAAATCTACTAGTTTGTCATCTGCATCAAAGTGTACTGTTTGAATGTTTACGTTCATGACGTTTCACGTTTTAAAAATGAAAAAATAATTGTGAAAGAACTTCAAGTAGAGTATTAATTCATAGGCGATGGTTGGGTATTTTTCTAGTACTAATGTAAAACTATTAATTGAAAAAATAACAAAAAGATAATTTTTTTTAAAAATTATGCTTTCGGATGTGCATTCTTGTACACATCTTTCAGCTTATCAATGGTATTATGTGTGTACACTTGTGTTGCAGCCAAACTACTGTGGCCGAGTAACTCTTTTACTGCGTTTAAATCGGCACCATTATTCATTAAATGTGTAGCAAAACTGTGCCTTAGCACGTGTGGACTTTTCTTTTTTATAGTGGTAACAAGCCCAAGATTATCGTTTACAAATTGATATACAAGCCTTGCCTGCAAAGGCTTTCCTTTATTATTGGTAAATAAATGATCTACTTTTGGCAATCTTATTGGCTTGCTATTTTCGTAAACTAATAATTCGCTCATTAACGCTTTGGTAATAGGAATAATGCGCTCTTTATTGCCCTTACCCAATACCTTTATTTGGCTAAGAGAGGCATCTAAAAAACTCGATTTCAAGCCAATTAATTCGCTTAAACGCATACCTGTAGCATAAAATAATTGCAGCACCAAACGCTTGGTTCTTCCGTCCCAATCATCTGTAAATTCAACGTGGTTAAATAAGGTGTTTAAATGATTTTCTTGTACAAATTCTGGTAGCCGCTTACGTACTTTAAGGGCAGAAATAGTTGTCATTGGCGTAGTTTGTAGCACACCAATTTTCATTTGGTATTTAAAAAAAGACTTTAAAGAAGAGGCTTTTCTATTGATGGATTTAGCTTCTAACTTATTGCCCTTTAATTCGGCGAGCCAGCTACGTACCATGGCAGCAGTAATGTTATCTAATGTAGGCGCATCAAACTGACTAGTTAAAAAAGCTAAGAATTGTGCTAAATCGTTTTGATAAGAGGTAATAGTATGGCTAGAGTATCGCTTCTCGAAACTGATATAGTTTAAGAAAGACTGTAATTGTGGCTGATATATTTGAGTAGTAGACATAAAAAAGTAGCCTAAAGCTATACACTAAAGGCTACTTAAGTATGTTTGGGTATAAAAGGAAATTATCCTTCTATTTTTCCACTTGCTAACTGTTGCTTGTAGATTGCCTTTAAAACTTGGCCGCGACGAACAACACTTGGTTTAGTAAACGTTTGACGTTCTCTTAACTGTAACAAGGTTTTACTTTTTTCAAATTTCTTTTTGTACTTCTTTAAAGCCTTGTCAATGTTTTCGCAATCTTTTGAATCGATAATAAGCATGATTAATATACCTCCTTTGGTGAAAAATTGGATTGCAAAAATAGAAGAATCAATTAAGCTACCAAATTGTTTTTTTTAAATGTTGATAGTTAATGCTTTTACCTTGGCTGTATTCACAAAAATTGCTACTACAAAAGCACTAGACACCAAAGATTCAAACTAATATTGCACCCATGTTTACAGGAATAATTGAATGTACAGGCAAAGTTGAAGCAGTTACCACAAACGGTAGTAATTATACATTTTGGGTTAGTTCGCCCCTATCACATCAATTTAAAATAGACCAAAGTGTAAGCCATAATGGTGTATGCTTAACCGTTGAAGAAGTGTTTAACAAGCAACATTGTGTAACCGCAATTGAAGAAACCATTAAGAAAACGAATTTGCAATTTTGGTGTGTTGGCACTACTATTAATATAGAACAGTGCATGCAAATGAATGGCAGATTAGACGGTCACATTGTACAAGGCCATGTAGATACTACCGCCACTTGCATTGAAGCCCTTACACTAGAAGGTAGCTGGGAATACCGATTTGAATTTGATCCTCAATTTGCGCATTTAGCAATAGAAAAAGGCTCTATTTCTGTAAATGGAACTAGTTTAACTTGCTTTGCAGTTACTAAAAACAGTTTTAAAGTAGCCATCATACCATATACTTATCATCATACAAGCATCAACCAAATTTCGGTAGGCAGTGTTGTAAATATTGAGTTTGATATTATTGGTAAATATGTAAGCCGAATGGCTGAAGTGAAGTGTTTGGAGTTTGG
>JASGCX010000052.1 GCA_030053925.1 Flavobacterium sp. | reverse complement strand
TCACTACGCCACAAGGACTGGAATATGCCATCAACAATGTTGTGAAACTATACACATAGCCATTAAATAACGATAACTCAAAACAATACCGCCCCAAAGCCAAAGGCTTTGAGGCGGTATAATTTTGATGGATAGCTTATAAAAATTTCAATACTTCTGCACCCATAGCTGCTGTACCTAAAATTTTGTTGGCAGGTGTGGTTGCATCGGCAATATCACGTGTTCTAAAACCTTGTTTTAGTACTTTGTCAACAGCGCTAATAACAAGTTCAGCCTCTTCTTTTAAACCGAAAGAAATATCTAACAACAAAGCAGCCGATAAAATAGATGCTAAAGGATTGGCAACACCTTTGCCAGTAATGTCGTGTGCAGAACCATGAATAGGCTCGTAAACACCTGTGCCATCACCAATAGAAGCAGATGCTAACATGCCCATAGAACCTGCAATTTGAGAGGCTTCGTCGGTTAAAATATCACCAAATAAATTGGCTGTAACCACTACATCAAATTGTTTTGGATTTTTAATTAACATCATCGCACAAGAGTCAACAAACTGATGAGTAACTTCTACCTCGGGATAGTTAAGCGCAACTTTTTGTACTACTTCACGCCACAAACGGCTGGTTTCTAAAACGTTGGCTTTATCTACCGACATTAGTTTTTTAGCACGAGTCATAGCTGCCTCAAATGCTTTGTGAGCAATACGTTCTACTTCAAAACGACTGTATTCGGCCACGTCGTAAGCTGTGTTGCCATTGTTTTTGCGGCCTTTTTCACCAAAGTAAATATCGCCTGTTAATTCGCGGAAGAACAAAATATCGGCACCTTTTAAAATTTCTGGTTTAATGCTTGAAGCACTTAATAATTCATCGAACAATTTAATAGGGCGCAAATTTGCATACAAGCCTAATTCTTTACGCATTTTTAGCAAACCTTGTTCTGGACGCACTTTTGCCGTAGGGTCGTTATCGTATTTTGGATGACCAACTGCACCAAACAAAATAGCGTCAGATGCTTTCATTTTTACCAAAGTTTCGTCTGGTAAAGGATTGCCGGTAGCTTCAATGGCAACGTGGCCAATTAAGGCTTCATCGTATGTAAACTCGTGGTTAAATTTAGCAGCTATTTTGTCTAAAACTTGCTTTCCTACAGCAGTTACTTCTGGGCCAATACCATCGCCAGGAACAATTAAGATGTGTTTTTTCATTTTTTCTTTTGAGGCAAAGAGGCAGAAAGGCAAGGAGGCAGAAAGTGAAAACCGCTCACCATTTCAACGCTTTGCTTATTTTAGTTTTTGAATAATTGTGTATAATATTTTATCTATTTCAATACTTAAGTTAAATACCTTGTTAAAACGTTCTTGTGTGATATAATTTAGGTCTAAAGCAATTTGAATTTGTGTTTGCAATTCGTACAAAGAGCCATTTGCTATTTGTAAAAAACGTTTGTAATCCCCAGTTGAATTTCTACCATAACCTTCTGCAATATTGCTTGGTATAGAAACGGCACATTTACGTATTTGGCTTGTTAAACCATAGATTTCTTCTTGCGGAAAAACTTGACTTGTAAGGTTAATATCTTTTACTAAAGCCATGGCTTTTTGCCAAACAATTAAGTCTCTATATGATTTAATTGGTGTCATTTATAGATTTTTTTTACTTTCTGCCTTACATCTTTCTGCCTCTTTGCCTTACATCTTTCTGCCTCGTGCCTTACATCTTTCTGCCTCGTGCCTTACATCTTTCTGCCTCTTTGCCTTACATCTCTTTGCCTCATTGCCTTACATCTCATTGCCTTACATCTCTTTGCCTTACATCTTTCTGCCTCTTTGCCTTCTAAATAATATTCAGCATTTTTTGCGTTGCTTTAATAGCCGCTACCGTTTGGTCGCTATCAAGACCACGAGTTTTAAACTCTTTGCCATTGTGTAACCACGTGATGATGGTTTCGCATAAGGCATCTGATTTACCACCCGGAGGAATACGAACCATGTAATCTGTTAATAGTGGTAATTCCATTTTTTTGCCTTTGTAAATTTTTTGCAAAGCATTTACAAAGGCATCGTACTGGCCATCACCTTGTGCATGTTCTTCAAATATTTCGTTGTTGATGCTTATTTTTAGCGTTACAGATGGGCGTAAATCTTTTGAATGGGTGAGTACATAATTTTCAATCTGTACCTTTTCTTCAATGGTATTACTGTCTAAAATATCAGAAATAATGTAAGGCAAATCGGCCTGTGTAACCATTTCCTTTCTGTCGCCCAATTCAATAATACGTTGGGTTACTTTCTTTAAATCCTCATCTGATAATTGAATGCCTAGTTGCTGTAAGTTGTTTTCTATATTGGCTTTACCACTGGTTTTGCCCAAAGCATATTTACGTTCACGGCCAAAACGTTCGGGCATTAAATCGTTAAAGTACAAGTTGTTTTTCTTGTCGCCATCTGCATGAATACCAGCAGTTTGTGTAAATACATTTTCGCCCACAATTGGCTGATTGGGCGATACACGAAAACCAGAAAATGTTTCAACTAATTTGCTTACAGAATACAACGATTTTTCAACCACCGATGTTTTTACATGTTTTACAAAATCGTTCAATACCGCTACAGTGCTAGATAATGAAGCATTGCCTGCTCTTTCGCCCATACCATTAATGGTAAGATGCAAGCCATTGATGCCTGCTTTTACTGCGGCTAAAACATTGGCTGTACCTAAGTCGTAATCATTATGACCGTGAAAATCGAAGTGCGTATTTGGGTATCTATTTACTATCTCGCTCACAAATTCACTTACTTCCGAAGGAATAAGAACACCCAGTGTGTCTGGCAATAAAATGCGCTTAACTGGTTGTTGGGTTAAAAAATCTAGGTATTGTAAAACGTATTTTTTAGAGTTGCGCATGCCATTGCTCCAGTCTTCTAAATACACGTTGCAGGTAATGCCTTTGCTATTTGCTAAAGCAATTACAGCGGCTATTTCATCAAAATGTTGCTGTGGTGTTTTTTTAAGTTGGTGTGTTAAATGATTTAGCGAACCTTTGGTTAACAGGTTCATCACTTTTGCGCCAGCTTCTACCATCCAGTTAATAGAGGTTTCGCCATCTACAAAAGTGAGTACTTCTACTTTATCGATAAAGCCATTTGCAGCAGCCCAACTAGTAATTTTTTTTACGGCTAAAAATTCGCCTTCTGACACACGTGCAGAAGCGATTTCAATTCTATCTACTTTAACCTCGGTTAACAGTAATTGTGCAATTGTTAATTTCTCGGAAGCCGAAAAGGATACACCACTTGTTTGTTCACCATCGCGTAGCGTGGTATCCATTATTTCTATGTGATGCCCCGCCCCTAAATGGAGATTTCTTTTTTTATCGCTCATTTATTGGATAAATTTTAATTCACAAAATCTGCTTTTATTTCCTTTGGAGTAGGCTAGTATGCTGAATTGGCTGCGAAAGTTTTAATCTCGTTTTTCATGGCTTGCAGATAATCAATATCGTCAAAACCATTTAGCATGTTGTGTTTTTTGTAACCATTAATAGCAAAAGATTGCGACTGGCCTGTAGCCAAAATGGTAATGCTTTGCGCTTCTAAATTTACCTCTAGTTGTGTATTAGGGTTAGCCTCAATAGCAGTGAATATTTTTACCAAAAACTCGTCACTTACTGTAACTGGTAAAATGCCAATATTTAAAGCATTGCCTTTAAAAATATCAGCAAAAAAGCTTGATACAACACAACGAAATCCGTAATCGTAAATAGCCCAAGCAGCGTGTTCACGGCTGCTGCCGCTACCAAAATTTTTGCCACCCACTAGTATTTTACCAGAGTAAATAGGATTGTTTAAAACGAAATCTTGCTTTGGTGTTTCGTTGTTATTGTAGCGCCAATCTCTAAAAAGATTATCGCCAAAACCTTCACGCTTAGTAGCTTTTAAGAAACGTGCAGGTATAATTTGGTCGGTATCTACGTTTTCTATTGGTAAAGGAACCGCAGAACTTGTAAGAACAGTGAATTTATCGTAAGCCATGATAATTTGAAATTTGAAGTTTGAAATTTGAATGATTTTACTCTTGCCTCTTTGCCTTTCTTCTCTTTGCCTTATACCTTTTATAATAACTCTCTTGGGTCTGTAACAATACCAGTAACCGCAGCCGCAGCGGCTACTAATGGGCTAGCCAAAAGTGTTCTACTGCCTGGCCCTTGGCGGCCTTCGAAGTTTCTGTTACTAGTACTTACGGCATATTTACCAGCAGGAATTTTATCATCGTTCATTGCTAAACATGCTGAACAACCCGGCTGACGCAATTGAAAACCGGCTTCAGTTAAAATATCTAAAATGCCTTCTTCTTTAATTTGTGCTTCTACAATATGGCTACCTGGTACTAACCAAGCGGTAATATTGTCGGCTTTCTTTTTACCTTTTACAATACTTGCAAAGGCTCTAAAATCTTCAATACGACCATTGGTGCAACTGCCTAAGAATACATAATCTACTGGTTTGCCAACAATTTTTTCATTTTCTGCAAAACCCATGTAAGCCAACGATTTTTTGTAAGATGCTTCACCATCTTTTACTTCGGCAGCGGCAGGAATATTTTTGCTTATGCCTGTACCTAAGCCAGGGTTTGTACCGTAAGTAATTTGTGGCTCAATTTGGTTGGCAGAGAAAGTTAACTCTACATCAAACTGCGCATCGGCATCTGTTTTTAAGGTTTTCCAATGTGCTACTGCTTTATCCCAAGCATCGCCTTTTGGTGCTTTTTCTCTACCATTTAAGTAGTTAAATGTGGTTTCATCGGGTGCAATCATACCACCACGAGCACCCATTTCTATAGATAAGTTACAAACAGTCATTCTTCCTTCCATGCTCATTTGCTCAAATACTTCGCCTGCAAACTCAATAAAATAGCCTGTAGCACCGCTTGCAGAAATTTGAGATAAAATAAACAAAGGCACATCTTTTGGCGACACGCCTTTACCAAGTTTGCCATTAATGGTAATACGCATTTTTTTGGGCTTTGGCTGCATAATACATTGAGAAGACAATACCATTTCTACCTCAGATGTACCAATACCAAAGGCAATAGCACCAAATGCGCCGTGAGTTGATGTATGCGAATCGCCACAAACGATGGTCATACCTGGTAGGGTGATACCATTTTCTGGACCAACAACGTGTACAATACCGTTTTTAGGGTTGTTTAAGCCCCAATGCGAAATACCATATTTTGCAGAGTTAACTTCAAGTGCCTTTAATTGATTGGCAGATAATGGATCTTCAACAGGTAAGTGTTGGTTGATAGTAGGTGTGTTATGGTCGGCGGTGGCAAAGGTTCTATCAGGAAACATGACACCAATATTTCTTGTTTCTAAACCTAAAAAGGCAACTGGGCTTGTTACTTCGTGAATAAAATGACGGTCGATAAAAAACACATCTGGGCCATCTTCAATTTTACGTACAACGTGGGCATCCCACACTTTATCAAACAATGTACTAGCCATAAAGCTTCTGTTTATTTATTAAAAATTGGTTTTAAAAATCGGTGATTTTTGGGTAATTTTTTAAGATTGGTTGCAAATAATTGGGCTAATTACAACGCATTAATTGTATCATTTACCAATAATTTTTTCAAAAAAACTAACTCGCTTACAAAAATAAAGTGTAGAAGCATGACAAAAACATACTTATTTTGTCAATTATCAATACTTAATAGGTATTTATGGAAATAAGGCATCTTAAATATTTTCTTACATTGGCAGATGAATTGAGTTTTGTAAAAGCTTCGGCGAAATTATTTATTTCTCAGCCACCACTTAGCCGTCAAATAAAAGAATTAGAAGACGAGTTAGGGGCAAAATTATTTGATAGAAATAGTAAAAAAGTAGAACTAACACAAGCTGGCAAATTTTTTAAACAAGAAATAACGCAGCTTTTAGATAATTTGGATAGAATTAAACTGAAAACCCAAAAGATTGGTAATAATATCAGCGGCGAATTTAGAATTGCCTATATCAGTTCTACGTTTTCTGGCGATATTGCTGAGTTGATTAAGTTTCTGTCAAGCAAATATCCCTTTGTAAATTTTAGTTTGTACGAAGTGCCTACGGCAAGGCAAATAAGCGATTTAGAGCAGGGAAAACTAGACCTTGGTATTATTCGTGCGCCATTAAAATCGCCTAAAATTGCAACACATTTATGGTTTAGAGATAGTTTTTCGGTGGTGTTTAATAAGCAATTGGTACAGCTTGATACGGAAGAAGATATTGAAAAACTAAAGGACGAGACTTTTGTATTTTTTAATAAAGATTATGCGCCGCATTATTACGAATTGCTACTAGAAATATGTGCTACCTATGGTTTTGTACCCAAAGTAGTGCATGAGTCTAACAATATATCGTCTATCATTCAGTTGGTTAAAAATGGCTTGGGTTCATCTATTGTGCCAACTAATATTTTAAAAAGCCACAACTATACCGAGTTAGGATTTATAGAACTGAAAAAAGGCAATTTATTTACCGATGTTTTAATTGCCACACCAAAAGATAACGACTCTGAAATAGCAAAAGAAGCAATAGGATTTTTGTTGAGGTAGATAAATAAAAAGCTGCCTTAGAAGTTTACAATTGTGTGTCGGCTTTGTGTGCCTAGTCCCGCCAAAAGCGGGATGCCTGACTTGGTGCGTAGGCTAATTTTACTACTTGCACTTTACTGTTATAAATTTATTGGTGGTTGTTTTCCTTGTTGTATCCATAATGTGTCAAATATAAATTCCTTGTACCGTCTTTGAAAGTCTTGGTCTGTTGAGAATTTTTTAAATATCTCTGTTTGTGTAAATAAATATTGTTGCATCAACTCTTCCACCTTTTTGTCAGATGATATTTTTGCATTTTGCTTGTCAGGCGATGTATTTATGGCATCCATAATTTTACCGTCAGCCTTCATATCCGCTGGGATTTGTTGCGTTAAAATCTCGTTCACTTTGTCTTTGTCTGTCCAGTCTATGTCACCAAAGCGTTGATTAAAAGCGGTCAGAATATTTTCTAAGGTGTCTAAATCTAGTTCTGATTTGCCACCACCAACGCCAACTGGAATTGGTGTTACAAAACCTGGGTCATCTTCCATCATAATATTTTCTGTTCCTTGCTTGGATGGTCGGTAGCTGTCCATATCAATTGACTCAATGATTCCTTGTGCAAGGTCTTCATTTTCAACAATGATTAGTTTGGGCAATAAGTATTTTAAATACCACCAAAGTTGTTCCCAATATAAATTATTAAAGTCAAGTAGTTTGGCTAAGTAGCTATATGTTCTTAAGAAAGATTTTACTTTGATTTTAAAATCAATTTGCTTGTCAATGCTTAAATCATACTTGAATATGTGGGCTGCTGAATCTATGATGGGGTCAAGAATTGTTCTATCTGCATTACCCGAATATTTTTCAAAGTAATCTTTTACTACTCCTTCATTGTAAACCTCAAATTTCTCCAAAGCGTCCAACAAGTCATTGAGTTTATTCGGACTTGTTTCTTCACTAAGCATGGTTGAAGTAAAATAAGGGTCAAATGCTTCTTTTATTTCTTCTGCTGTGTTGTAAAAATCCAATACAAAGGTGTCTTTCTTGTATGGTTTCAATGCTCTATTTAATCGTGAAAGTGTTTGCACTGCTTGTACATCTCTTAATTTCTTGTCCACATACATAGTATGCAAAAACGGTTGGTCAAAGCCTGTTTGGTATTTGTTGGCGACAATTAAAAAACGAAATTGCTTTTTCTTAAAGTTTTTAGGAATATCAGTTTTGTAGCTTTCAAAATTATTCATTCCTGTTTCGTCATACTCATTGCCTTTGTATTCTTTCTTGCCCGAAAAGGCAACAATAGCTTTCCAAGGCGATTTAATTTCTTTCAGGTATTCGTCAAAAGCTTGTTTGTATTTAATAGCAGCAATGATACTTTTGGTCACAATCATTGTTTTGGCTTCTCCATTTATCAGGTGTTTTACATCACGGTGAAAATGGTCAATCATTATTTTGGCTTTCTCAGCTATGGCAAATTCGTGTCCTTCTACATAAGCTCTTAATTTCTTTTGTGCCTGTTTGGTGTCAAACTCTGGATTTTCTTCAACTGATTTTATGAGTTTGTAAAAAGAATTGTAAGTGGTGTAATTCTGTAATACATCCAAGATGAATTCTTCTTCAATTGCTTGCTTCATTGAATATAAATGGAATGCATCAAAAGCCGTTTTTTCTTCACCGTCTTTGATGTATTTTCTTGGAACGCCAAATGTTTCTAATGTTTTGTTTTTGGGTGTTGCCGTAAAAGCAAAGTAAGAACCGTTCTTAATCATCTTACGACTTTCAATCAATGCATTGATTTTGTCTTCCAATGTTGGTTCATCTTCGTCTTCTGCATCTTCACCTTTGTCAGCAAGTACGGCATTCATTTTTGCCGATGTCTCACCACTTTGGCTACTGTGGGCTTCGTCTATGATGATGGCAAACTTCAAACTGCCCAAGTCTTCCATTTCTTTTAGCAAATGTGGAAATGTTTGGATGGTGCAAATAATTACTTTCTTTTTATTGGCAATGGCTTCACGCAAGTTGTTTGTTTTACTTGCTCCATCGCTTGTAATGGCAGCCACAATCCCAATCGTTGGCGAAAACTGTTTTATTTCATCGCTTAGTTGTTTGTCTAAAACGGTTCTATCGGTTATGACAATCACAGAATCAAAAATGTTGTTCGTGCCTGTTTTGTCAAACAAGCCGTGCAACTGATGCGAAAGCCAAGCAATGGATTTTGATTTGCCTGAACCTGCCGAATGTTGGATTAAATATTTTTGTCCAATGCCGTTTGCTTTGGCATGTGCTAAAATTTGTTTTACGGAAGTAAGTTGATGATAACGGGGAAAAATCATTTTCTTTTTCTTCTTGCCCGTGTCTTCGTCTGTTTCTTCAATTACTTGTGCAAACTTGTCTATAATGTTTGCCAATGAATCTTTGCTCAATACTTCTTCCCACAAGTAATGCGTTTTTAATCCTTTGGGATTTACGGGATTGCCTGCACCAAAAGGCGGTGTGGCTTTGCCATCATTCAAGCCTTTGTTGAATGGAATAAAGAAAGATGCTTTGCCTTTTAATTCCGAACACATAAATACTTGCTCGGTGTCGGCTGCAAAGTGAACCATACAACGAGCAAACGAAAACATTTTTTCCTTTGGGTCACGGTCGTTTTGATATTGGCGAATACCGTTTTGAACATATTGTCCGCTTAACGGATTTTTCAGTTCACAAGTCATTACAGGAATGCCATTTACAAATACTGTTAAGTCCAGACGGTTTTCGTGGCTTAGACTGTACTTTAATTCTTGCGTTACTGAAAATAAATTGGCTACATATCTTGCAGCATCTTTGGTATTATAACTTGATGATGGTTTGCGGTAAAACAAATCAATGGTTTTATCAAAATGTTTAACGCCTTTACGAAGCACTTCAATAACGCCTAACTCTTTTATTTTTTCATCTAAGCGAACTAAAAAACTGCGTTCGCCTTTTTTCTTAATCATCTCAAAGGCATCTTTTTGGGTTGCCTCAATAAAAGCCAATACCTGCTTGGTATTGATGCAAAACTCACGGTCAAATTCGGTGGGTGTGGTTTCAATAAATTTGTTTTCCGTTACCAGATAATTGGTAATGAACTTTTGAAAACCTCGTTCTGATGTATCTGTAAAGTGCATATTTTATGCTTGGTTATCGTTGTGTAATTGTTTTTCAATTAATGCCTGCAACTCATCTCTGTTGGGTAAATACAATTGGTATTTGCTTACAAATAGTTGAGACGAAATATTATGCATAGCATACTGTACCAGCAAATCGTCCTTTTCTTTTGCCAATACAATACCAATAGGTGGGTTATCGCCTGCGGTGTTTTCCTCCTTTTCAAAATAGCCCAAGTACATATTCATTTGGCCTACTGCTTCGTAGCCTGCTTCTTCCTTTTTTAAATCAATCAACACAAAACATTTTAAAATGCGGTGGTAAAACACCAAGTCCACATAATGATTTCTGTTGCCCAAAGTAATGCGATATTGCCTGCCTATAAAGGCAAAACCCTTACCCAACTCTAATAAAAATGCTTGCAAATGGTCTATCAATCTTGTTTCTAAATCGGTTTCGCTTAAATGGTAAGGCTCGGGTATTTTTAAAAATTCCAGCACATACGGTTCTCTAATTAAATCGTCTGGCTTTTCTATAATTTGTCCCTGTTGTGCCAATTGTAAAATACCTGCTTTATCTTTTGATGCTGCTAAACGGAGAAAAAGAGAAGATGATTTTTGGCGAACCAACTCTCTCACACTCCAATTTTCGATGATGGTTTGTTTTTCGTAGAAAGAACGTTCCAAAGGGTCGTCTATTTTTAAAAGTTCCACAATAATCGACCAGCCCAATTGGTGCGGCACTGTCGCACCTTTTGGAAATACAGTGTAAAACTGCCGCATACGCTTGATATTGCTAAGGCTAAAACCTTTGCCGTAAGCCAAACTCAAATCTTTGCTTAGGTTTTCCAATAAGCCTTTACCATAAGCCGCTTTGGTGCTACCGCCTTGCTCAAACTCTACAATGTATTGCCCTATTTGCCAATAGGTATTTACAATTTCGGTATTTACATAAGCTGCAATGTTTGCCCTGCCTTGCTCATAGCGGTTGCCTATTTGTTTTAGCAGGCTTTGATAGTCTGTATGTTTGTTTGCTATTTCCATACTTAACTCATTTGTAATTGCGGAACACTGCGTTTGCCAGTTACCAAATCTGTAATTAAGGCTTCACGGTATTCTTTGATAGATGATATTTCTTGCTGGGCTTTGGAAATTGCATTTTGAATATACTTTTCGTGTTCTTCAATCTCATAAACAATATTTTGTTGTTCTGAAAAAGGAGGAATATCAATGAAAATGCTACTTACTCTTTCAACATTCAAATTCATTTGAGTATTGACAATTGCAGTTTGTAAAAAATCATCTTTCTTTATTTTTAAAGCATAATATAAAAAATCATTTAAAACATTCTTCTTTGGATAAAAACCTATTACACTATCAGGAAAGCAAGCATTGAAACCCAAAATTGCAACATCACCAATATTTGCAGCAATAGTCATTACAATTGTTCCTTTTGGAAATTCAGTTGTAACCTTGTAGCCAAGCTTATTTAAGGTTTGGGAATATTTAGTAATGTATTTAGAAGCTCTTGCTACATCTCCTGTTTGAATAAAAGGGTATTCACCATCATATAAGCTTTCATCATTTCTTGGACGATGAGTGAACTTTCCTCTAAATACTTTTGAAGCATATTTGATTTTCTTGTTCTCCCATCCTGTTTTAGAATTACTGACTTTTTCTAAAATAAAATGGCTCAACTCCTCCTCCAACAACTCCACCAACCTTTCCTTATTCCGAATAAACGTGTCTATTTGTTCATTCTTTTTGTCTAAGTAGGCTACAATGCTGTTTTGAACTTCTATTGGTGGAACAGGAATTTTAAGTTTTTTTATTACATCTTGACTAATATTGGGCTGTCCACCACCATAACTTAAATTGGCAATGTTTTTACGGTTTGCAATAAACCAATAGAGAGTAAATTTATTAGTCAATATTTTGCTTTTAGACAAGGCACAACAAGCTTGATTAGTACAGCCGTCAATATCCATTACTGCGGCTTTACCAATGGTTGCTCCATACATTGCTACGAGTAGTGTTCCTTTTGGATAAATCTTTAAGACTGAATGCTTTTTAAACGCTTCTTCTGTAATTTTATTTTTACAAGATTTTAAAACACCATCATTCAAATCTCCTGTATTTATCCAGTTTATTGTTCCGTTTTCATAGAATTTTAAATTACCACTTTGTGGCGTTGTTCCACTTCCAATTAAATTGAAGGCATGTGCAATTTTCCATAATTCCCAGCCATCAGGCAATTGCCTTGCATAATCATACGCAATGGAATTGTACTTTTTGTATGGTTGTAAACTCATTGTCTGAATCAGGATTTATTTGATTTTAGGATTTTCAGGATTGTTTTTTGTGTTGTATTTAGGATTAAATACTTTTTTGAATTGCAAACTTGTTGCTCCAAAATTGATAAGTAATCCTATAGGAAAGTCATAAGCCACTACATAATTTTTTGCTTGTGCAAGGTGTACATCTTCCAAATTAATAAGTGCTTTTAATTCAACAATTATTTGCGACTCTACTACAAAGTCGGCTCTTCGAGTACCTACTTCAATGCCATCATAATAGATAGTTTGCTCTACTTCTCTGCCAAAACCCAATCCTGCTTTTTGAAGCTCAATAGCCAAACATCTCTGATAGATTACTTCCTGAAAACCATTACCTAAGGTATTATGCACTTTCATTGCACAGCCGTTTATTTTGTATGTAATTTGTTCTAAAGTCATACATTTAGTTTTAATCTTGTCAATCCTTAAATCTTCCAATCCTGATTCAGACAACTATTTCGTTTAAGATACCTTCGGTTTCTTTTTCGAGTTGGAAAATTTCTGCGGTAATTTCTTCAATGCTTCTTGGCGGCACATAGTTGTAGAAATACCGAGTAAAAGAAATTTCGTAACCTTTCACGGTTTTGCTTTCGTCAATCCAAGCATCAGGAATGTGCTGTAATACTTCTCGTTCAAAGTATTTGTGTATGTCTTGGTCAAGCGGCACATTTTCGGTGTCTCTTAAATCGCTGTCGGCTTCATAAGTTATCGTTCCGTCTTTCTCGGTTTTTTTGATTACTCGTTCTGAATCTTCGTTTTTCCAAGTGATGGCATCTGTAATGCTTTTTACACCTTTAACATCAATGTCTAACTTCAATTCCTTAATGGTTTTGTTAAGTAAAGGAACAAAGGTGTTATAGTCGTCAAACTGATTGTTGCCCAATTTGTCGGCAATTTTTTGAGCCGTTTGCATTAATACCAATTGGCTTTTCCAGTGCTCGGCACTCAGCAGTTTTGTTTTGTCGGCAGGTTTTAGTTTTACCTCGTTCTTGCTCAGGTGGGCTTCAATTTTGTCTTTGTATTTTTTGATGTCTTTATACAAATCGTCTCCAAAATGGGTGTAAGCCCATTCCATTTCCTCGGTTATGCTTTTATCAAAACGAAGCGTAGATATTGCCTCGGTAGTGAATTTTGCCGAAAGGCGTAAGGGTCTTTCAACGGTGATTTTGTTGTAGCCAAAATAGTCGTTGGGATAAATTTTAGAAATATCGCTTTCCACAAAGTCCATATACAAATTGGTAATAGTATCAATTTGTGCAGGTTTCATTTCACAATTCTTTTGCCCTAAGTTCTTTCGCAATTTTTCATACAGTTCCATTGCGTTTATCAACTGCACTTTGCCTTTGCGTTTCGGGTCTTTCTTGTTGCTTACAATCCAGATATAAGTAGGAATTCCTGTGTTATAGAAAATGTTTTTTGGCAAAGCGATGATGCATTCCAGCCAATCGTTTTCAATAATGTATTTGCGTATTTCGCTTTCGCCACCACCTGCATCACCTGTAAACAACGCAGAACCATTGTGAACGGTAGCAATGCGGCTGCCCAGTTCGGTATTGTGTTTCATCTTGCTCACCATATTCATTAGGAACAGCAACTGTCCATCAGAAATAGAAGGCAAGCCAATTTGAAAACGTGTGTCTTTAATATTTTGACTTCCTTTTTTTCCTCTGTCATCTACAATAGCATCTTCATCAATTTTCCAAGTTTTACCATAAGGCGGATTGGAAAGCATAAAGTCGAAATGTAAATGCGAAAAACCATCTTTGGATAGGGTAGAGCCGTAGGCAATGTTCTCCGATTTTTCGCCTTTAATCAACATATCGCTGGTGCAAATGGCGTAGGTTTCAGGATTAACTTCCTGCCCGTAAAGCATAAAGTCGGCTTTACTATTTGTTATCTCCAATGCAAAATTTTCCGCTTCAGTTAGCATACCGCCACTGCCACAGGCAGGGTCGTATATGAGATACGTTCCTTTTTTTATTTTGTCTTTTACAGGCGTAAACAAAATATGGGTCATCAATTTAATGATTTCACGGGGCGTAAAATGTTCTCCTGCTTCTTCGTTGTTTTCTTCGTTGAACTTGCGAATCAGTTCTTCAAACACATAGCCCATTCCAAGATTAGTCAACGGTGGCAAAGTTTCGCCTTTGCTGTTTTTGGCTTCGTTGGGGCTTAGATTTATTTCTTTGTTACAAAGTTTTTCAATCAGCAGATAGGTTACACCAGCTTCTTTCATTGTTTCCAACTGATTACGCAGTTTAAACTTGCTGATAATTTCCTGCACATTGGGACTGTATCCGTCCAAATATGCTTCCAGATTGGTGTCTATATTGTCGGCATCATTCATCAACGTTTCAAAAGTGAACTTTGAAATATTCCAAAATGAATAGCCCGATTGATTTTCTAATGCTTTTTTGTCGTCAATGTTCTGTTGTATCAGAAATGCATTTGCATCTAAAACTTTCTCTTTTGTTGGTACAAGCAAAGCATCTAAACGTCTTAAAACAGTGAATGGAAGAATGATGTCACGATATTTACCTCTCACGAAAACATCTCTTAGCACATCGTCTGCAATGCTCCAAATGAAACTAACTATTTGATTGTGTACTTTTTGGTTCATTGAATTAGCTTGTTATTTAACATTGTAAAAGTTAGTTTTTTAAAATTTGTTATTCTCCTTGTGTCAATTGTAATTATGTCTGTCCACATGTGGGGTGGTGGGTGGGCTTCGGTGTTGAACATAGTTATTTGTTGATGTGCTATTTTGAAGCCGATAAGAATTCCGTCAGCCGGGGTGGGCTGTGCGTTGGCATTTTTAGCTCTTTGTAAGGTTGGCTTTGTGTCAGGGTTTTGTGTGCCTTGCAATGTGCTAAAAATAGCGTGGGGTCGGGTCGGCAAAGTCATGGTAGTTTAAATTTTAGTTAGATGCTGTTTAGGGTGATGTACAATTCAAATGTTATCACACCTTTTGCGGTAGTAATAGTGCCTTTGGTTAGTGTTGTTTCACTCATGTAAATATTAAATTAGCTAGCGAAAGTAATGGTTTGTAATGATTATATTTATTACCCAAATGTGGGCACATTGTATTAATCAATAAGTTACACAGTTGCCTGTGGGCTATTGTTTATATGATGGTTTTGATACGCTTGGCGTGTTTGCCATTTAATTTTTATTTTTATCCTGAAAAATTAATTACACCCACCATTTCGATGTTTTTTTGGAGAATTGTACCGATGTATTATGCACCAAAAGAACATAATACACCACATATTCATTTGTATTATCAAGATGTCTCAGCTACTGTTGATATGGGAACTTGTGAAATTTTAGAAGGTAATATTCCTTCTAAACAACATAGGCTAGTAACAGCGTGGATTGAGATATACAGCGAAGAATTCTAGCAGATTGTGCATTATGCCAAAATGGTAAAAAAACCATTTAATATTGATTCTTTAAAATTGCATTGCATATACCAAGCGATTATAAAAGTACAACCGTTAGAAAACTACAACCTGTTTCTTAGGTTTAAAAATGGCGAAGAAGGTGTGTTTGATATGAAGCCCTATTTAGCGTTTGAGGTTTTTTAAACCATTGCAGGATAAAACTTTATTCA
The DNA here is from genome assembly GCA_030053925.1 of Flavobacterium sp. Classification (GTDB taxonomy): domain Bacteria; phylum Bacteroidota; class Bacteroidia; order Chitinophagales; family Chitinophagaceae; genus Parasediminibacterium. Next base: position 12,729 of record JASGCX010000052.1, on the reverse strand, counting down.
ATACTGTAAAAGTTAGTTTTGATACAATTGAGTGTGTTGGCGAAATTGATATAGACGCTGAAACACTGTATTATAGTTGCGAAAAGATAGTTGCTAGCACGGTATAAAATTAAAAAGCCCACAGTTTTACCTGCGGGCTTTTTAACTCATTACATCACACAAACACTACTTACACTTCATTTCTAAACACCACAATATTGTCGAAAATATCAACCAATACAGGCTTGGTTTTATCTATGGTACCACCAAGTATTTTTTTACTTAGCTGGTTGATGATTTCTTTTTGAATCAAACGTTTTAATGGTCTAGCACCAAATTGTGGGTCGTAACCATTTTCTGCTAAATAATCTAACAGGTATTCAGAAAATGTTAACTCAATGCCATTTTTTGCCACCAATTTTTTTAAACTTTCTAGTTGTATGGTAATAATGCCTTTGATTTCTTTTTTCATCAATGGTTGAAACATAATCACTTCGTCTATTCGGTTTAAAAACTCTGGTCTGATGGTTTGTTTTAACAAATTCACCACTTCAATCTTAGTCTTTTCTACAACGTCTTCTTTATTGGCTTCAGTTACATTTTCAAAAGCATCTTGAATAATGGTGCTGCCCATATTGCTTGTCATAATAATGATGGTGTTTTTAAAATTCACCACACGGCCTTTATTATCGGTTAGTCTACCATCATCTAATACTTGTAGCAACACATTGTACACATCAGGATGCGCTTTTTCAATTTCATCAAGCAATACCACGCTGTAAGGCTTTCTGCGTACAGCTTCTGTTAACTGACCACCTTCGTCGTAACCAACATAGCCGGGAGGCGCACCTACCAAACGGCTCACCGTATGCTTTTCTTGGTACTCGCTCATGTCTATACGGGTCATCATATTTTCATCGTCAAACAGGTAGTCGGCCAAGGCTTTGGCAAGTTCTGTTTTACCCACACCTGTAGTGCCTAAAAATATAAATGAACCAATTGGTTTTTTAGGGTCTTGCAAGCCGGCCCTACTTCTTCTAATTGCATCTGCAATAGCCGTAATGGCTTCTTCTTGGCCTATCACTCTTTTGTGCAACTCATCTTCTAGGTTCAAGAGTTTTTCTCGTTCGCTTTGTAGCATTTTACTTAAAGGAATACCAGTCACTTTCGATATAGCCGCTGCAATATCTTCAGCATCTACTTCTTCTTTTAACAAGCGTTTTTCCGAAAAACTATCTAGTTGATTCGTCAATTCTGTAATGGCTATTTCTTCATTTTTTATTTTGCCGTAGCGTATTTCAGCCACTTTACCAAAGTTGCCATCACGTTCGGCACGTTCAGCTTCTGTTTTAAGGCTGTCAATATTTGCCTTAGCCGTTTGTATTTTTTCTACAATTTCTTTTTCTTGTTTCCACTTGGCTTTAAGGGTATCTCTTTCTACACTTAGCACAGAAATTTCTAGCGATAAATCTTTTAATTGCGCCTCGTCTTTCTCACGTTTAATGGCTTCTCTTTCTATTTCTAATTGGCGAATTTGGCGTTCTAATTTATCCAATTCTTCAGGCATAGAATTCATCTCAAGCCTTAATTTAGCGGCACTTTCATCAATTAAATCGATGGCTTTATCGGGCAAAAAGCGGTCGCTGATATAGCGGCTCGATAATTCAACCGCAGCAATAATGGCTTCGTCTTTTATACGTACATGGTGGTGCGTTTCGTAACGGTCTTTAATACCACGTAAAATGCTCACTGCATCTTCAATACTTGGTTCGTTTATTATTACTTTTTGAAAACGACGTTCCAAAGCTTTGTCTTTCTCAAAATATTTTTGATACTCGTTTAAAGTAGTTGCACCCACAGCTCTCAACTCGCCACGAGCCAAAGCTGGCTTCAAAATATTAGCTGCATCCATTGCACCTTCACCACCGCCTGCACCTACAAGTGTATGTATTTCATCAATAAACAAAATAATTTCGCCATCGCTTTCGCCTACTTCTTTCACCACGGCTTTTAAGCGTTCTTCAAATTCGCCTTTGTACTTAGCACCTGCAATTAGCAAGCCCATATCTAGGGCAAAAATAATTTTGCTTTTTAAATTTTCAGGTACATCGCCATTTACAATACGCATGGCTATACCTTCTGCAATGGCGGTTTTTCCCACACCTGGCTCGCCCACCAAAATGGGATTGTTTTTATTTCTTCTTGATAAAATGTGCAGCGTTCTACGTATTTCTTCATCACGCCCAATAACGGGGTCAAGCTTGCCTTTTCGTGCCAAATCGTTTAGGTTCTTAGCATATTTCTGCAAGGCATTGTATTGGTTAGATGCTGTTTGCGAGTTAACTGTACTGCCTTTACGCAATTCTGTAATGGCTGCTGTTAAACCGTTTTCTGTAAGGCCCGCATCTTTCAATAGTTTAGAGGTATCATCATTTACTTGTAATAGGCCAATTAATAAATGTTCTACACTTACAAATTCATCTTTAAACTTGGCTATAGATGCGGCTGCTTTAAGCAACGCACTGTTTAAATCTCTACTCAAGTTTTGTGCGGGTTCTGTGCCATTAGCTTTTGGTAGTTTTTTTAAACTTTCATCTAATTTTAAGTCTATTAAGCTAGTGTTTACGGCGTTTTTCTTCAATAGGTAATCTATTGAACTGTCATCGTCATTTAATAAAGCTTTTAGTAAATGATTGGTTTCGATGTTTGGGTTGCCATTGTTAAACGCCACTTGCTGTGCTGCTTGAATGGTTTGCTGAGCTTTGATGGTGTAATTATTTAAGTTCATAGTTGTAGATTTAATTGGGTGTACTAGAATTTTGAAAGATGAATGTGATGAAGGTATTATTGTAAACATTTCTTCAATCCAATAAATCAATAAAATCTTACAAAGTCATCGTTCATACTTTTATCTTTACGCAAACTCTAATCCAACAAATTAATTCGGAAAAAATGTCTGTAAATTGTAAATTAACCTGCCGCAAAGTCTTATCTGTATTGAGTTTCATGCTATTGTTTCAGTTTGCCCATGCGCAATACGATTTTAGTGGTATTGAAAAAAAATTTGAAACCGTTAAAGATGATATTGGGAAAAATTTTGTGTGCCTTATTTATAAAGACGGTAAGATTATTTACAAAAAAAATGTAGAAGGTTTTGATGCTAGGGCGCAAGCGTATATTGGGCAAGCGAGTAGATGGTTTGTAGTGGCTTTGGTAATGAACTATGTAGACCAAGGCAAAATAAACCTAGACGAAAAAGTGAGTGCCTACTTGCCAATATTTGCCACTTACGGCAAAAAATATATTACGGTGCGTAATTGCCTAACCGAAACTACTGGTATAAAATCGTGCAACCCTTTGGGCAAAACACTAGAAGAAAGGGTAGATGCGTATGCTAGTAAATGCAACATTAATACCAATCCTGGCGAAGCTTTTGACTACGATAATATTGGTATTACCATAGCTGCTCGTATTTGTGAAGTAGTTGCTAAACGTGGTTTTGAGCAAATAATTAATGAGAAAATTTTTAGACCATTAGCCATGCGTAATACCAGTTTCTTTAGCGAGTCTGGTAATGTAAACCCTGCAAGTGGCGCATTAAGTGCCGCAGAAGATTACATGAACTTTTTGAGTTTGTTTTTAAACAAAGGTGTATTTAAAGATAAGCAAGTACTTAGCGAAAAAGCCCTTGAAGAAATGACTAAAATTCAAATAACAACTGCTACCATTAAGCTAGCACCAAAGCCTGTTGCTGGTTTTAACTATGCCTTAGGTACATGGGCTATTGAAGCTAACGATACCAAAGCCACTGCCATTACATGCCCTGGTATGTTTGGTATGTTTCCTTGGGTAGATTTATGTAGAGGTTATGCAGCAGTTATTTTTCCTAAAACTGGTAATGGCGAAAGTAAAAAGTCCACTTTAACGAGTGTAAAGCTGTTTATTGATGAGGTAATTGGTGATTGTAAATAGTTGTTGGGAGGGAGGCGTGAAAGGTGAATAGTGAATGGTGAATGGTGAAAGGTGAATAGTGAAAGGTGAATGGTGAATTGTGAATGGTGAATAGTGAATGGTGAAAGGTGAAAGGTGAAAAGGTGAAAGGTGAAAATGTGAAATGTGAAAGGTGAAATGTGAAAGGTGAAATGTGAGACGTGAAAGGTGAGACGTGAAAGGTGAAATGTGAGGCGTGAAAGGTGAATAGTGAATGGTGAATGGTGAAAGGTGAGATGTGAAATGTGAGACGTGAAACGTGAAACGTGAAATGTGAGACGTGAAATGTAAGGCGTGAAATTTGAAAACGTGAAATTTGAAAACGTGAAACGTAAAAGGTAATAGGCTAACACAAAACCATAAAACCATTATGAAAGCTATTGTAAGTATCTGTTGCTTGTTATTACTAAGCACCATTTCTTTTGCCCAAAAAGATGCTAGTAAAATAGACAAATGGCTAGCTGATAATGTAAAAGACCTTGGTGGTAGGGCTGTAATTGTGGTATGGAAAGATGGTAAAATAGTGTATAACCATGCTGAAAACAACTTAACTAATCGGCAAAAAATGGTGGCTAAGTTTTTGGCTAATAGACAAGGTGGCAATGCTGATGTAGCTACGCAAGATTTTACAAGTACCACACGTGCACGTATTGCAAGTTGTAGTAAATGGCTAAGTGCTGCCTTGATAATGACCTTTGTAGATGAAGGTAAACTAGGCCTTGAAGATACCATTGGTAAGTTTTTACCAGTAATGACGCAAAATGGTAAGGGCGGTATTAAAATATGGCATTGCCTAAGTCATTTAACTGGTATTAAAGGCCTTGAAGGTAAAGATAGCTGGACAGAAATGACCCACTACAAAAGTATGGACGATGCGATGGCTAACATTAGTAAGCAACCCATTGAAGGCGAGGCTGGTAAAACCTTTCGCTATGGTAATACTGGCTTACAAATAGCCGCTGCCGTAATTGAAAAAATTGCTAAAAAAGATTTCGAAACCTTGTTTCAAGAGCGTATTGCCACGCCTTGCGGTATGCTACAAACCAACTTTGGTAAAGTAGCCGTGCCACAAGCTGCTGGTGGTGCGTTTAGCACCGCAGAAGATTATTTAAACTTCTTGGTAATGCTGTTAAATGATGGCAAGTTTAATGGTAAGCAAATATTAACGGCTAAATCTGTAGCTGCCATGCAACATAATTACGCCAAAGGTGCTACAGTAATGGGCTCACCAAAAGAAGCGGGCAATTTTGGTTATGGCTTTGGTGAGTGGACGATGGACGACTCTAACCGTTCTACCGCTGTTACAAGCCCAGGGTTGTTTGGTAGTTTTCCATGGATAGACAATCAGAAGCATTATGCCGCTATCTTGTTCTCGTTTAATATTAATTCTAATGGTAGGCACGAACGCTATGTGTTGCTGAAAGCTTTGGTAGATAACACCCTAGCCCAATAAACCCCCAACTATGTACGAACATAAAACCCAAGCTTTATTATCTAAAGCCAAGTATTATAGCCGCATATACCGCAGCATGGCGCTTTTTTTTGGCTTATTAAGTATTTGCCTAGCTATTGGTGTGTTGGGCTACCATTTTTTTGCCGATTTAGAATGGCTAAATAGCCTACACAATGCCTCTATGATATTAAGTGGTATGGGCCCTGTGGCAGAAATTAAAACCGTAAGCGGCAAACTGTTTAGTAGTTTTTATGCCCTGTTTAGTGGTGTGGCTTTTATTACCAATATTGGGTTGCTACTCACCCCTGTGGTACACCGCTTTTTTCATAAAATGCATGTAGAAAATAATTGAGTGATGAAACGAGCAGTGGTGCTACTATTTGGCTTCGGTTGTAGCTTGTGCGCCGTGGCAGATTACTCACTTGTACGTTTGTATTGCTTTGCAGCTTTTATTGTAGCGTAATTTAATTACTAATTAACAACCACATTCACCATAAAATTTAGTTACTAGTTTTTGACCATCTTGCCGTGTTATGGTTATAGTGCCTTCATCAATCCAAACCTCAGAATCGGTAGATTTTTTATACTTGATATCAATAGTTACGTTATAGTCTTTATTACCAAAAATTTCAACATGGTCAAAATTGGTAAAAGCATGTGGTTTTGCCGTAGACTTTATAAGTTTAAGCTTTGTTGGGTGATTATCGATAGTTATAAAAGCTAAACTATCTAAGTTAGTGGCTAGTATGTATTGCCGTTGCTTAAATGTTTTTTCTGTTGAAGAAAAATAGCAAGAACAACCATCTATTTCAGATGGAAATTGTGAGAACGATTGTATTGTTAAAGGCTGCACTTTTGTCTTATCTTCTTTAGGTTCATTCATGTGCCAACATGAAGAAAGCAGTGAGCAAATAATGGTAGACAATAAAAATGAGGTTGTTTTATGCATCTTTTAGTTGAAAGGTTTTAAAGCGTGTTTTACCCAATAAAATGATTCGTGAAGAAACAAACCAAGGCTAAGAATAATTTTGGTTTATGTTGAGAGATGTTGAAGCTGTTTTTTACCTTCGTGTAAGAGGGCTTATTGATTTTTAATTACCAAATTTAGATTGTAAAAACCAATGAATTCAACTGCTTTAACACTTGCCCTACAAATACTGGCTTCATTCTATTTTTGAAAGTAGAAACATCGTCGCTTCTGAAGCTAATTGTTATGTATAGTCTCAACTGACAATTAGATTTATCTAATTTGGTTTCAAACATTAAATCATCAACAGAAAAAGAAGTGGTAATTCTGTGCCATTTGGTAAAACAATAGGTTTTTTCAGAAAAACAACATCGCCTTGTATACAACGATAGGCCATTAATTAAAGGTGTTTAGCGTGTTTCTTGAATAATATGATGCATAATTAATTAACTCGGCATCATTATTATTATTAGGTTCGTTTTCAAATGCCTTCTTTTTTAATTCTAGCTCTATTGAATACATTTCGTCTAAAATTTGAGTACAGGTTTCTTCTAAAGAACTATCGTTAAAGAATTTAATACCCATTAAAATAGAATAAATTTTATTGTACTTTTTAATTGCAAACACCATTAACCGATATTCTTCTTTTGATTTAGATTTATCAAATTCATTTACTATAGCCCTTACGCCTTTTAAAGTAATTAATAGATTCCCTAAATCTCCATTCAAACTCTTTACATAGCCAGTTTTAAAGGCGGTGATACTAAAAGTCTTTTTAATGAACGCTACTTTTTCTAAAAGAAATATTTTAAAATGTAATAGCCTATTGTTATAGAAGGGATCTACGTGATAGAATGGCTGGATGATCATTTGGTAAGTATTTAAACAGTATTACAACAATCTTTGTGCAAGATATAACGAATGAATTTAGCAAAAGTTGTTTTTTCAATCTAATTAAAAAGTTGATAAATATCGCTTTGGTTCTTTTCCTCACAAACCATACTCGCTTCTAGCAAGTGTATGGTAATAATAGGCCTCAAGAACATCTTATGGGTTTGTTGAGAACAAGCGCCAAGGCTAAGAGGTACATTGCAAAACCTCACTATGCCAATAACAGACATCGAAACCCTAATGTTGAGAGTATAATGGCCAACCATGCTAAAGGTTGGTTACATAAAAATCTATCCTTCTTTTTTTACAAATACAATTTTGGCTCGGTCGGCTTTGTACATGGCTTCGTAAAACTTAGCAAGTTCTTCGTAGTCGCTTGCTGCATAACGGCTGTTTAGTCTTTCTTTTAAGCGAACGAGTTGTATGGTATTGGCAGTAACCGTGTAGTTTACTTTATAGTTGCCAAATTTGTTGGTGAGATTAATATTTTGCGGCAAGGCTTCTACCGTGTAGCCATTTGGTATGGTAATGTTTACGGTATCAATATCTCTAAACGGATAACCAAGTTCTATATCGTACTTGCGTGGCTTATCGGTAGGTAGGCGTGCGGAGCTTTTATTAAACATATTGGGCGTAATAAATAGGCGCTTACCAGAAGTAGACGCATAGTTTGGCGAAGAGATAATAAGCGTTTCATCCATAGCAGGTATGTAGCCTTTGGTTTCTTTGTACTCGTTTTTTTCTATTTTGTATGTGGGCAAACTTATTACCTCGTTTAGGTATTTGGTGCGCTGTTCTGGTGTGGCTGTGTGCAATAAATCGTGTTGCAGTTCTTGCGATAAACCTGTAAAATGGGTTTTTGCTTCGGCTTGCAGGTTGCCATCTTTATCTACCGTTGCCGTTACGGTGCGTAATTCTAAATTGTCGGTGTGTTTATAGCTTGGTGTTTTGGTAATATAGCCGCCACCACTTTTTTCATCTACCACATATACTTTTCTATTGCCGGTAAAGGCACCCATATAACCTGCGCTTACATCTTGGTTAGTACATTCAAGCCAAATAGTGTCTTTGCCATTAGGTACACAGGCAATTACATGGTTAAAATATTCAGCAGGAAATGTTTCGTCTACTCTATCACTACCTCTACCACCATAAACAATTACATAATTGGCAGGTACACCTGCTTCTTTTAAAAGCGCTACCATGTAGTTGGACAGAGCCTTACAATCACCATATTTTTTCTCAGCTACATACTTGGCTTCAAAAGGCTGAAAGCCGCCAATACCTAGCTGAATACTAATGTAGCGGGTATTTTTTTGCAAGAAATCGTACAGCATTTTTGTTTTGTCTTCTACCGAAGTAAGCTTATCTGTTAGGCTATGTACTTGCTGTTTAATATTGTCTGGCAAAGCATCTCTATCCTTGTTTAGCATTAACTGAAATTTACCATAGTCTTGCCAAGTAGCAAGGCTGCCTTTATAGCCTTCGTGCACAAAATCTGTAGGTGCTATGCGTACTTGTGGTAGTATTTCGGCATGTGATGTTTGATAAATTTCTCTTACAAAGGGCTTGTAATTATTCAATTCCCAAGTCATTGTAATCTCTTTATCTGTTGTAATAGTTGGCTTGCCTTTGTAGTTGTATTCTTTGTAACGTAGTTGATAATCTGCTGGGTAAATAACCTTGTATTTGCTTTGTTGAACTGCATATTTATCACCATTTACAGGATACCAACCTTGTAAAAAATATGTGCCTTTAGTTTCTTGCTCGTCTTCATATTCAATGGTATATGGATACACATTGTAATAGAAGTTATGTGTTTTAATTCTGTCATCTAACATTAAGCTCATACCATCTTGCATTGATTGGTCTACAATATCTTTACGCTTTACAGTCCTTAACTTTTTGCCGCTTGCATCGTATAGCGTACCAGAAATGTCGTACAGAGGCGATTTTGTATCGTATCGGTTGTAGTATTCAGCATATTCAGCACCGTTTTCGTTAAATATGGTAATGGCATATTTATGCTTTACAATGGTTTTTTCTAGCGATTTTATATGTACTTCTTTGTACTCGGTTCTTACTACTGCATCTGCATCGGTTTTAAGCGAATCGGGTATTAGTGCTACATTATAATCTTGCGCCTTAGTGGTTGCACCGGCTACAAGTAAACCTATTAACAACAAATATTTCATACCTAGGTAGGGTTATTTTATTTTCTTAAATACAATTTGTTCAGTGTGTTTTTTTACAATAAAACCGTAGAAGTTTCTTAGTGTTTCGTAATCTTCAGGTATAAAATTGGCTTTTTCTAGCACTATTTTACTGCGTAGTTGTATGCGTGCGCCATCGTTAGAAATAATGTATTCAAATATACCTTCGTTTTCGTTCAGTTTCACTCTTGTAGATTTTGGTAATTCATCTACTTTATAGCCTTTAGGAATTTCCATATTTAATGTAAATATCTCGTTTGGTTTGTATGGCATTTCTACAGGGTACAATCTTTCGGCGGAAGTAAATGGGTTTTGCTTCATGGCTTCGCTTAGTAATGGATTGAAGTAAATAATATCTTCATCGTTCAAATTAAGTTTAATGTCATAAGTCATTTTTAAAGGCTCGTCTAAATCTGCTAAAGCGTCTAATACTAAGTTTTCAATTTTTATCTCCGATGGATAAGTTTTAGCAAACTCTTTTAAAAATTCATCGGTTTTTTTTCCATTCAATTTTTCTCTTAAACCTAAAGATTGATAATACCCTAGGTTAGTGGAAATTGTACCATTTGTTTCGCCGTTTTCTTCGTTGATAATAATGACTGTAGTTATTTTTTGCTCAGTTAAATTATCTGTGTTCATTGGTATTAATACTGGTAGTTTGTCTAATAATCTAGCAGATGTATTGTAGCAATATTCTGGTAGCTTACCAAAGCCCATCTTGGAAATAGACGCATCTAAAAGATAATAAGTAGAATCAATTTTTAACCTTGCAACAACGTAGTTGTATTGATTTAAAAGTGCTGCTCCTTCGGTTACTCGGCCATTGTTTCTTGTACTAAGCATTACAGGGTGTACATCAAAACCTGCATTATTTAGCATGGCTGTAAGTACTAAGTTAATATCGGTAACAGTGCCTTTTTTAGTTTGATAAATCTTTTTCAATGGTTCAGATAACCAAATAGTAGCATCATGATCTGTACAATTAAAATTATCTCTCACAAAAGCATAAATTTTTTTAGCTTTTTCAAAGTCGTCAACGTTTTTCGAGAGTCTATTTAAGTCATCTTCCATCCAATTGTTTTTGTATTCTAGTACCGATTTGTAATCTTCATCTTCAAGAACTTTGGTAATGGTTTCTATCCAGCCTTTTAGTATTTGTTGTGTAGGCGAGTTTTCGGTCCACTTAATAGTATGTAATTGAAAATCTATTTTAGATAAATAGTTTTGCGATGATGATGTAAAGTTTTCTGTTTTAAAAGCAGGTGCATCTTTAATAGCCCAAACATTATACCTAGCAGTACCGCTTAACGAATAATGCTCTGTACTACTTGTACCTCTAGATTCTATGACATTGTAGTTTTTAAAAATGCCTTTAACACTGTCTATTGAATACTTTAAAAAACCCTGATGTACAGGATAATAAGTAAACATTGGTGGAATAATAACATGGTATTGACTCCAAAGCACAGGATATTTATTTTGAAAAGGCCAAGAGCGTAAGCGAGAATAAAATGGCGATTTTACAGTGTATTTATACTCAATAATGCTACCTTCTTTAATATTGGCAAATGTGAATTTTCTAATAGTTCTTGTGCGGTTATATTTTTCTTTAAAAACGGCATTTTTATCTAGCTTAGTTTCTACAATAGCACCGTTTTCTACATTGTAAGTAGTAGCTTCAAAGTCTTCAAATCGTTCTTCTTCTGTAGAGTTGTTGCCTATGTAAATAGGTACTTTAACGGTTGCTTCGTCAAAGGCATTTTTATTTACTAGTAAGGTTCTGTTAACACATTTAAAAACAAGGGTAAAATCGCCATTGTTATTACCCTCAAATTCGCTGCTGCCTATATTTGCAAGTACTACTGCGTGTGCGTTAGAGTCAACTACTGGTGAGTTTGGTTTAAAATCTTTAAGGGTAATTTTATCTAACTTGGTAATAGGTTTTGTTTGGCTGAAGGCACAATTGCTAATAAATAAATAAGTAATAGCAAATAGCAGGATGAATTTTGTTCTCATGTATCAGTTTTGGATAATTGTATTACCAAATATATAAGGAAACTAAAAATGCTACAAAAATATTTATCCAAATGTGTTTTTTTTCTGTGAAATTGAAAATGCGCTTGGCATATTTAAAGCACCTAGTTTTGAACAGTTTTAATTTTTGAAATAAAAATTTTTGTTAAACACGCAACAATATACGCAATTTATAAAACAAGCAGCGCAGCAGCTAGGCTTTGATTTTTGTGGTGTAGCCAAAGCCAAACAGCTTGATGATGATGCAAGGCGCTTGGAAAAATGGTTGTCTCAAAACATGAATGGCAGCATGCAATACATGGCTAACCATTTTGATTTACGTGTAAACCCAACTAAGCTAGTACCTGGTGCTAAAAGTGTGATTACGTTGCTTAAAAATTATTACCCCTCTCAGCAGCAAACCCAAGCGGCAGCAAAAGTGTCTAAATATGCTTATGGTAAAGATTATCACGATGTTATTAGAGCGCAATTAAAAGCTTTGCTGGCGCAAATGCATTCGCATATTGGCGAGGTAAATGGTAGAGGTTTTATAGATAGTGCACCGGTGCTAGAAAGAAGCTGGGCCCTGCAGAGTGGTCTTGGTTGGATAGGTAAAAATGGCAACTTAATAAATAAGCAGCAAGGTTCTTTTTTCTTTATTGCTACGCTTATTGTAGATGTTGAATTGCAGTACGATGATGCGTATGCGAAGGACTTTTGCGGCTCTTGCACACGTTGTATAGATGCTTGCCCTACAGAAGCTATTTTGCCCAACAAAGTTGTTGATGGCAGTAAATGTATCAGCTATTTTACCATAGAATTAAAAGACCAATTGATACCAGATACCATGAAAGGTAAGTTTGACAATTGGCTGTTTGGCTGCGATACTTGTCAAGATGTGTGCCCTTGGAATCGCTTTAGTAAACCACATCAAGAAGCAGATTTTACCCCCATTCATGAAGTACTCAATTTTAGTATCAGCAACTGGGAAATGCTTACTGAAGAAAGTTTTAAAACCATCTTTAAAAACTCGCCCATTAAGCGCAGTAAATACCAAGGCATACAGCGTAATTTGCAGTTTATAAAAGGGTGATAGGTGATAGGTCATGGTTCATGGGTGATGGTTCATGGTTCATGGGGGGATGGGGGATGGTTCATGGGGGATGGTTGTTAATGCCTAAAAAGAGTTGACCGTTATTTATCTTTTAACGCCATGTTTAATT
>JASGCX010000051.1:22325-29476 GCA_030053925.1 Flavobacterium sp. | reverse complement strand
TGCAAAGTGTTTTTTCAAGTTGAAATTGGGCATTGCAGGTGTGCAAAGTGTTTTTCATGGTGAAATTGGGCATTGCAGGTGTGCAAAGTGTTTTTTCAAGTTGAAATAGGGCATTGCAGGTGTGCAAAGTGTTTTTTCAAGTTGAAATTTGGCATTGCAGGTATGCAAAGTGTTTTTTCAAGTTGAAATTGGGCATTGCAGGTGTGCAAAGAGTTTTTTCATGGTGAAATTGGGCATTGCAGGTGTGTAAAGTGTTTTTTCAAGTTGAAATTTGGCATTGCAGGTGTGCAAAGTGTTTTTTCATGATGAAATTGGGCTTTGCAGGTGTGCAAAGTGTTTTTTCAAATTGAAATTGGGCATTGCAGGTGTGCAAAGTGTTTTTTCAAGTTGAAATAGGGCATTGCAGATGCGCAAAGTGTTTTTTCAAGTTGAAATTGGACATTGCAGGTGTGCAAACTGTTTTTTCAAGTTGAAATTGGACATTGCAGGTGTGCAAAGTGTTTTTTCATGGTGAAATTGGGCATTGCAGGTGTGCAAACTGTTTTTTTAAGTTGAAATTGGGCATTGCAGGTGTGCAAAGTGTTTTTTCAAGGTGAAATTGGACATTGCAGGTGTGCAAAGTGTTTTTTCACAAAGTAAAAGGTCACTTTACCCAAGTTTCAACACAAAACAATCCCGAAGGGATGCCATGATGATAGATTGATGCAAAACACAAATGGCATAAACCTCAGAGCGGTGACAGATGATGTGATCCCTTATGGCTTGAATGAAATTGTAATTTATAAAATACCAATGGTAGCATTGCAAGCTTTGTATTGTTTGTTGCTTTGCGTGAAACCCCTAAGCTACCATAAAGTTGCAAAGCGAACAGAACGTACAAGAGTAGATGCTTCGTAACTCAGCACAGGCTGCAGCGATGCTACATAATAGTACAAAAGCTGGCTACATAAAGTCAACTGTCGAATACTTTGGCTAAAGCCTTGATTTATTTTTACTATCTATCTATCTATCAGTCACATAAATGTGACTGCAATAGATGTGACTTTATATCAATTGCAGTTGGCTTTAGCCAACTGTTTTCAATTGTGCTTAATTGTTTTCAATTGCAGTTGGCTAAAGCCAACTGCACACTAACTAATCAACTTCCTAAAACTTTGTAAACTTTCAGGAAATTGAAATCGTACTTTCGCTCGTTCTAAATAAAGAGATGTAGTGGCCGATATCATTCAATTATTACCCGATAATATTGCAAACCAAATAGCGGCTGGCGAAGTAATTCAGCGGCCCGCTAGTGCTGTAAAAGAGTTGTTAGAAAACGCTGTAGATGCTGGTGCTACCCACATAAAATTGATTATTGTAGATGCTGGCAAAACCTTACTGCAAGTAATAGACAATGGCAAGGGCATGAGCGAAACAGATGCTAGAATGGCATTTGAGCGCCACGCAACTAGTAAAATTAGTGCCATTGAAGATTTGTTTCGCATTAAAACCATGGGCTTTAGGGGCGAGGCTTTGGCTAGTATTGCCGCAGTAGCACAGGTAGAACTTAAAACCCGCCGCACTGAAGACGAACTAGGCACTTTTATAGAAATAGAAAATAGTGTGGTACTAAAACAAGAACCTTGCGCCTATAATATTGGCACTAGCTTAAGCATGAAAAACTTGTTTTTTAGTGTACCTGCAAGGCGTAACTTTTTAAAAAGTAATGCGGCTGAAATGCGGCATATTATTGACGAGTTTATTCGTGTGGCGATGGCTTTTCCACATATCTTTTTCTCTTTAACTAGCAATGGGCAACAAGTGTTTCATTTAGAAGTAGGCAACCTAAAACAGCGCATTGTGCAAATATTGGGCAATAGTTATTCGGCCAAACTTGTGAGTGTAAAAGAAGAAATGGATTACATGAACGTGTATGGCTTTGTGGGCAAGCCCGAAACAGCTAAAAAAACACGTGGCGACCAATACTTTTTTGTAAATAATCGCTTTATAAAAAGCTCGTACCTCAACCATGCCATCAACACGGCTTTCAACGAAATGATTGCCAAAGATAGTTTTCCTAGTTATGTGTTGTTTATAGATTTAGACCCAAGCGTGGTAGATATAAACGTGCATCCTACCAAGCAAGAAATAAAATTTGAGGATGAGAAAATAGTGTATGCTTTTGTGCAAGCGGCTGTAAAACATGCATTGGCACAGTTTAGCATTGCGCCTTCGCTTGATTTTACGCTTAATGCAGACATTCAAGGTTTAGATGCCATTAACAAGCCATTTACCAATAATGAACAAAACAATGCAGCTACATCTAACCTGTTTAAAACCTTTACACAGCGCAACCAAGCCCATGCCATAGCACCCAACGAAAAAAGCGAACTGAAACACTGGAAGGAATTTTTTACCAGCTCCCAAACCCCCAAAGCAGGCTTTGAAGCACCCCATACCAACAACAATAGCTTTGAATACGAGAAGCCCTTTCAATCGCTTGTAACCAGCAACCAGCAACTAGCTACACACCAATCAGCATACACCATTCAGCATTGCTTGCAACTGCACAATACCTATATTATTGCAGCTACGCAAAATGGTTTTGTATTGGTTCATCAGCAGCTAGCCCATGAGCGTATTTTGTACGAGAAATACAGTGTAGCAGCGCATGGCACACAAATGGCTACACAAAAAAGTATGTTTCCTGTAAGCCTAGAATTGGTACCTAGCGATGCTGCTTTGCTACAAGAAATTTTACCAGAACTACAAATGATTGGCTACCTAATAGAGCCTTTTGGTAACAATACTTTTGTTATTCAAGGTACACCAGCCGATGTAATGCAGGGCAACGAAAAACATAGCCTAGAATTACTGATAGAGCAGTTTAAACATTTTAGTAGCGATGTTAAGTTTAGTAAGCGAGAAAAGCTAGTGCGCTGTATGGCTAGGCAACAAGCCATTAAAAGCGGGCAAACGTTGCAGCCTAAAGAAATGATTGCACTTGTAGAAGAATTATTTACCTGCAACACCCCCAACGTTACACCCACAGGCAGCCCTACTTACGTAGAGTTTAAAGAAGATAGTTTAGATAAAATGTTTCAGCGATTGTAGGGTTTATTAAGTAAGCTAAACTCACTACAACATAGCAAACAACCATGTAAAACGCATCAGATTGGCAGCATTACTTTTAGCTTTCTATTGGTTTGGCTATTCTTTAAACATCCTAATAAAATACCAAAAAAATTGCTTGAGGCAAATAGCATCGATAGCATTACAATCTACAAAGAAGATACTGTTTTAACTATCAAAGATTTGGTACTAATTACCAAATTCAATCAATGGTTTAAACAAATGGTTTAGTACAATGCAAAAAATTTAAGCGCTAGCAAAGGGTTAATACAGCTAGAAATATTTGGTAAATAAAACACGATGGAGAGTTAGAATTGTTGATGGCATTGATGATGGGAAAGTTATTGAGATAGGTATTGATGATTACAAGAATGATAGTTTAAGTATTTTGGTTGAGCATTTATGAACACCACCAATAAGAAGAAATGGCAATTAATAATGGCTACACTAAAACCTGTTTATTAGAAATTATGCAAAGCCCTACGCACTACTCAATTATAAGCCTACTTAATAAACTTACCAACCACAGGCAAGTTTTTAAACTCTTTACGTTCTACCAATAAGATAAACAAAATGTACACAAACATTAAAACAGTAGCAACGGTAAGGTTAAATATGATGTTTTGCCACAAACTAGTAAGGCCTTTGTGCATAAAAAATAGCGTTACAACAAAAGCCATATAAGCCACTAATTTTTTGGAAGCGTATGGTATGCGGTATTCTTTTTGCCCCCACATAAAACTTACTACCATCATACTGCCATAGCAAAAAAAAGTGGCCCAAGCACAAGCCATGTAACTAAAGCGTGGTATAAACAAATAGTTGATAGTTAGAGTAACTACCGCACCAAACAATGTAATGTAAGCACCGGCTATAGTTTTATTGCCTAGTTTGTACCAAACGCTTAAATTATAATAGATACCTAAAAAAATATTAGCCCACAATAAAATTGGCACCACTTTTAAGCCCACGTACATTTTAGGATTGCGAATAAAATACTTCCAAACATCAATATACAATGTAACAAGCAAAAACATAGCGCACAACACAATTACAAAGAACTTCATCACTCTTGCGTAAGTTATTGGTGCATTAATGTGTTGCGACTGTTTAAAGAAAAAAGGTTCTGCCCCCATACGAAAAGCCTGTACCGCAAGTGTTATTAAAATAGACAACTTATAACATGCCGAATAAATTCCAACTTCGCTTTTAGCTGCATCTATGCTAGTTACAGGTGCCCACCAACCCAGCATAATTCTATCAAATGTTTCGTTTATTACGCCTGCAAAACCGGCTAGTATTAATGGTAGTCCGTATAGCATCATTTCTCGCCAAAGCTTACCATCGAACTTACATTTAAACCCAACAAACTCTTTAAACAGAAATAGTAAAGTAATGCTTGATTGCAGTAAGTTGGCTAATAACACATAACCAATAGCCCAATTTGGGTTGAAAAAAATATGTATCCAATGGTTTGGTTGTTTAGCAATTAACCGTGGGCAGATGCTTAAAAAAAAATAAATGCTGATAATATTTACAATTATTCCAACAAATTTTGTTGTAGCAAATTTTATTGGTCGTCCATCTTGCCTAAGCTTTGCAAATGGTATGGTACTCAAAGCATCAAGCGCAATTATGGCGGCACTAAGTGATAAATATTCAGGGTGAGACTTTATTTGTAACAAGGTTGCCAACGGCCCTTGTAAAAGTATTAAGGCAATTGAAAAAAATATGGCTGATACCATTAAAGAGATGCTTGTATTACTATAAACAGTCTGCTTGTCATTTTTATTTGCAAAGCGAAAAAAAGCAGTTTCCATACCATGTGTAACCATCACATTCATAAAAGGCAAGAAGGCGTAAATGGTACTCATTTCGCCATATTGGGCATTTGTAAATTTGAATGTTAAATAAGGTGTAAGTAAATAGTTTATAAACCTAGCAGCTATGCTACTAAGCCCATACCATAATGTTTGCCCCGCTAATTTTTTTATATTACTCAATGCTAAAACTTGGTTAGGCTGCTAAAGTAACAAATGTGTAGTTAGTGCAAGTGAATGAATGATGGAATACTGTTTTCGGTACCTGGTTGGGCAAAGCGTTTGTCTTTTAAAAAGGTGGTATCGCTTAACGTGTACAAAAATGCAGTGAGTTGCCCTATTTCAAAATTCGATAACGCTAATTTGTTTTTAAATAAACTGTCGGTAGTAGGGCCATTTATAGCTTTGCTACGGTAATGTTCAAATACATTCATCAGTGCAAAAAAGCGACCATCGTGGCCATAAGGTGCTGTGTAAGCCACATTGCGTAAACTTGGTACTCTAAATTTTAGCGAATCTATCCTGTTTCTGGTGATTGTCATTCTACCATAATCATTTAAAAAAGTATCTACTGGCATACCAATATTGCGATAGCTAAAATTTGTAAACAGTGGCTCGCTGTGGCAGCTAGCGCATTTTTTCTTAAAAATATCGTAGCCCAATTGTTCTGGTAAAATAAAATTGGCTTCGCCACGCATTACTTTATCGTACTTGCTATTACTACTCACCATCAATAACATAAACTGGCTTAAAGCCTTCATAGTGCGCTGTGTGGTAATGGTTGCATTGCCAAAGGCTTTGATAAATAAACGCTTGTAGGCCGTATCGGCTTTTAGTTTTTGCAGCGCATTATCTATTGTTTCGCCCATTTCGTTAGGTGCGGTAATAGGTGCTAATGGTTGAAGATCTAAATGATTAATACCGCCATCAGCCATAAAATCTTTCACCCAAGCAAGATTGGCCAAGCTAGGTGCATTGCGTGTAGTTTGAGAGTTGTTGATACCATGACTTAAATTATGGTCGTAAGTTGCAAATGCTGCAAATTGTTGATGACAACTACCGCAAGACAAGCTGCCATCTTTACTTAATCTAGTGTCGTAAAATAGTTTTCTACCAAGTGCAAAGCCCTCTTGTGTAAGTGGATTGTTTTTAAAATTGTACACAGGTTGGGGCCATCCTTTTGGCACTGTAAAAGGTATGGGCGTACCTATAATTTTGTTAGATGAATTGTTTGAAACCCAAGCTATACCTGCAATTGCAAAGAATGATAGTACTAATATAACAGAGAATAGTCGCATTAATTAACTGAAACAATTTTAAACATGGTGGCATAATTATCGGCTATTTGCATGGCCAAACTACCGGGTGAATGACAGATTGGATGTTCTGCTATTTTTATGTTGTGAACCGATTGAAACCACTTGTTTATGTTGGCTTCTATAACAATAAAACGAGCCTCGGTTAACGGTGGTTGGTTAGCGGTTAACAGTATTTTTCTCGCAGTATTTTCACCATTTCTAAAACCACCAACATGTTGCGAAAACAAATTGCTTGGCACTTTTGCAGCCGAAGAAACACCTTCTAATTTAGCCATAATATAACCACTGTTCCAGGTCCAAAACATACCACGCATTGGGTCTAAAGCATCGGTTTGTACACCGCTTACGTTTTTAATACTATCAACACCTAATAAAAATTCTATTGCTACAATTTGCTTTACCCATGTAGTAATTACAATGGTTTTAGACGTGCTATCTGCTTCATCAACTAGGTAATAATTATTGCTTACCAATACCCATTTACCACTACCATCAACCAAGTGAATATTTGAAACATAATACTTCAACTGGTTAATAACTAAGTCTTCACCAAAGCAATTTTTATGCGCCGTACCAAGCTGCAATACTTTGTTGCCAATGGTATTGCGAAACTGTAAGGTAATGGTTTGCTGCGCAAAACTGGCTGTAAACAAACAACTCAACAATAATACAATGCACAATCGTATTGGCATCGTTCGTGTCATCAAAATCATTCGTGTAATTGGTGCAATTAGCTTAATTCGTGTCATCAAAATCATTCGTGTAATTGGTGCAATTAGCTTAATTCGTGTCATCAAAATCATTCGTGTAATTGGTGCAATTAGCTTAATTCGTGTCATCAAAATCATTCGTGTAATTGGTGCAATTGGCTTAATTCGTGTCATCAAAATAATTCGTGTAA
>JASGCX010000051.1:0-22225 GCA_030053925.1 Flavobacterium sp. | reverse complement strand
TCATCAAAATAATTCGTGTAATTGGTGCAATTAGCTTAATTCGTGTCATCAAAATCATTCGTGTAATTGGTGCAATTAGCTTAATTCGTGCAATCAATTTTACTCCTCATAGCTTTTGTAAAGGCGTTAAGTTTTTTACTTTCTAAACGTTTTTCTTTTGCGGCTTTACTAGGCTTGCTAGCAATTCTGCTTTTCTTTTTTTCCAAAGCCTTGCTTACCAATTCGTTCATTTTCTCAATTACATTGGCTTTGTTTTGTAGCTGCGTTCTTGCCACTTGCGATTTTACTAATAAGTTGCCATCGGTAGTAATTCTATTGGCTAGTTTTTCAAGTAAAATCAGCTTTTGTTCATCTGTAATTAATACCGATGCAGCTACTAGCCATCTACCTTCAACCATGGTTTCAACCTTGTTTACATTTTGCCCGCCGCTGCCACCACTTCTTGCCGTTTTAAATACTATCTCGGTTGTAATATCTATCTTCATTACCTAAAATTACAGCATAAATTGATTCTTGATTATGAGAGTTGTTATTCAAAGAGTAACCGAAGCTTCTATAACCGTTGATAGCACCGTAACAGGCAACATTCAACAAGGTTTATTAGTGCTTGTAGGTATAGAAGATGCAGACACTGCCGATGATGTGGTATGGTTAAGTAACAAAATTTGCCACCTGCGTATTTTTAACGATAACGAAGGTATAATGAACAAAAGCTTGATAGATTGTGGTGGTAATATTTTACTTGCGAGCCAATTTACATTACATGCAAGTACTAAAAAAGGCAATAGACCATCGTATATAAAAGCTAGTAAACCGCCTATTGCTGTGCCGTTGTATGAAGCCATGATACAACAATTACAAACCCATTTAGGAAAGCCAATACAAACAGGCATTTTTGGTGCAGATATGAAAGTGCAATTATTAAATGATGGCCCTGTAACCATAGTGATTGACTCGAAGAATAGAGAGTGATTTTATTGCACGAATTATAGAGAGTTACACGAATTATAGAGAGTTACACGAATTACAGAGAATTACACAGATTACACGAATTTTAAAGAGTTACACGAATTACAGAGAATTACACGAATTGTTTTATAGAAACCCAACTAAAAATAATTACAATAAGAAAACTACTGACATGGCAGAGATTTTATTTAAAGATGAATCTTATCAAATTGTAGGGATTTGCATGGAAATACACAAAGCACTTGGCATGGGCTTGAAAGAGATTAATTATAAGGATGCTATGGAATTAGAATTTCAAACTAATAACATTCCTTACGAACGAGAAAAAAAGTACAAAGTTTTTTATAAAGGAAAAGTTCTCAGCCACCCTTATGTTGCCGATTTTTTAGTGTTCAATGCATTTATTCTAGAAATAAAATCAGCGCAAGCTATCAATCAAGCACACATAGCACAAACATTGAGCTACCTTAATGTATCTTCTACCAAATTAGGTATCATCATCAATTTTGGTGAGAAATCATTAAAATTTCAAAGGATTGTTCTTTAACGAATTCGTGTAATTCGCTAAAATTCGTGTAATCAAAACAAATAAAGATGACAATAGAACAAGCACAATCAGACGTAGATAATTGGATTAAAACCTTTGGTGTACGCTACTTTAACGAACTTACCAATCTTGGCATACTAATGGAAGAAGTGGGTGAGCTGAGCAGATTAATGGTGCGTAAATACGGTGAGCAATCTTTTAAAGAAACTGATAAAAACAAAGAATTGGCCGATGAAATGGCCGATGTATTGTGGGTGTTAATTTGCCTTGCAAACCAAACCGGTGTTGATTTAACCCAAGCCTTAAAAAAGAATTTTGAGAAGAAAAATATAAGAGACGCTTCAAGACATTTAGAAAACGAGAAATTGAAGTAAACAAACATGCTAATTGTTCGTAAACATATTGTTACTACATGGATGATTGTTAAAGAAGCCTACCAGCTTTTTACAGAAAATAAAGCCATGCGCATGAGTGCTGCTTTAGCCTACTATACTATTTTTTCTATTGCACCTATGCTTATTGTAATTATAAGCCTGTGCGATATTTTTTATGGTAAAGCTGCCATAGAAGGTAGTATTTATGGGCAAATACAAGGTTTTGTAGGTAAAGAGGCTGCACTGCAAATAGAGCAAGTAATACGAAACGCTACAACATCTACAGATATTACTTGGGCTTCTGCAATTGGTGTTGCATCGTTAATTTTTGCAGCCACAGGTGTGTTTGCCGAAATTCAAGATTCTATCAATCAATTATGGCGCTTAAAAGCAAAACCTAAAAAAGGTTGGCTAAAATTAATTATCAACCGAGTGCTTAGTTTTTCAATGGTAATAAGCCTTGGCTTTATTTTATTGGTATCACTTATTGTTAATTCTGTACTCGACATGATTGGTGCGCAGCTTTTAAAACTATTGCCACAAGTAGCTATTTACGTGGCTTACAGCATTAACCTATTCATCACTTTTATTACTATCAGCTTATTATTTGCCATTATTTTTAAAGTACTGCCCGATGCACGTATAAAGTGGAAAGACGTTGTTGTTGGCGCAGTTACTACAGCCGTATTATTTATGCTTGGCAAGTTTGCTATTGGTTTTTATCTTGGTACAAGTCATGTAAGCAATAGCTATGGGGCTGCCGGTTCTATGATTATCATTCTACTTTGGGTGTATTACTCCTCAGCCATTTTATATTTTGGAGCAGCCTTTACAAGGGCCTACGCATTGCACAAGGGTAGCAATATTTATCCTAACAATTACGCCGTTTGGATAAAAGAGGTAGAGTTTGAAAACAAAGACTCAATTCATGCTACAAAAAATAAAAACATTACTAGCACAACAGTTGTTTCTTCTAAAGACGATAGTGAGCAATAATTGTTTGAAGCCATTTTGTTTGCCACTTAAATAATAAGTGTTTGCTTTTATTGTACAAATGCCAATACCTTACGTACTTTAGGCATTATGAGAAAATTATTATTACCCATTGCTTTGTGCCTAAGCATACCATCATTTGCACAAGATACCATTACCAAGCAAGACTTAAAAAGTGCTGCAAAAATTATAGACATCAATTTTACCCAAAAAGAAATTGATACACTGTACGAAGGTGTAAAAGAAAATCTAGACAATTTTAAGCTACAACATAAGCTTTCGCTCAACAACAGTGTGCCAATGACTTTATGGCAAAGCCCCGTTTTACCAGGTATGTATTTTGCAACTAAACAAGCACCTATTAATTGGAATATTTCTACCAATGTACAAATGCCAGCCAATAAAAATGACTTGGCTTTTTACAATATTTTACAATTGGCCTCGCTAATTAAAAGCAAAAAAATTAGCTCGGTAGAGTTGACGAAGTTTTTTATAGAACGCTTAAAAAAATACAGCGACTCGTTACAATGTGTTATTACCATTACCGAAGACACGGCTTTATTGCAAGCCAAACAAGCCGATGACGCTTTGGCAAAAGGTATTTATAAAAGCCCTTTACAAGGTATTCCTTATGGGTTAAAAGATTTGTTTGCGGTAAAAGGCTACAAAACAACTTGGGGTGCAGCACCTTATAAAAATCAAGTGATACATGAAGATGCATTTGTGTACACACAACTTAAAAATGCTGGTGCTGTGTTAGTAGCAAAACTAACATTAGGTTCATTGGCACAAGGCGATAGATGGTTTGGCGGGCAAACAAAAAACCCTTGGAATTTGCGCTTTGGTTCTTCGGGTTCTTCGGCAGGGTCAGCCTCTGCAACTGTGGCTGGTTTAGTGCCATTTGCCATTGGTACCGAAACTTGGGGTAGTATTGTTTCACCCTCATCTACTTGTGGTGCTACTGGCTTACGACCAACTTTTGGTAGCGTTAGTAGAAGTGGTGCTATGACACTAAGTTGGAGCCTTGACAAAGCCGGCCCAATATGCAGAAGCGCAGAAGATGCGGCTGTTGTTTTTGCGTATTTACATGGTACAGATAATAAAGATGCTTGCGCTGTAAACAAGCCATTTAATTACAAAACAAGCAACAACATTACGAAAATGAAAGTGGCTTACGCCAAAAACTATTATGATAAAATAACTGATACTACACGTAACGAATGGAAGGTTTTGAATGAGTTTAAGAAAATGGGTGTACAACTAATACCTGTTAATTTTCCTGATAGTGCTGTTTACAATTTTAATATAATGGATGTAGTTATTAGTGCAGAATGTGCTGCTGCTTTTGACGATTTTACAAGAAACAATATTGATGATGAAATGACTTGGCAAGGAAAATACGATTGGCCTAATAGCTTTCGTGTTGCACGTTTTATACCTGCTGTAGAATATATCAATGCTAACCGCCACCGCTATTTATTAATGCAAAAAGTAAACGAAGTGGTTAATCAATTTGATGTAATTATTTGCCCTACACGAGGCAGTGGCAATCAAACCGCCATTACCAATCTTACTGGCCATCCTGTGGTGGTGGTACCTACAGGTTTCGACAAGCGCTTTAACACGCCTACAAGCATTACTTTCATTGGTAAACTATACGATGAAGCAACTATTTTAAGTGCGGCGAAGGCTTATCAAAATGCAACTATTTGGGATGAGATGCATCCACCAATGTTTAAATAAAATAAGAGAAATATTGGCATAAAAAAAGGTCTCGTTGTAAGTGAGACCTTTTAAGTTTATAAACAACTGTAATTATTTATCGAGATTTATTGTAAGCCTTAATAGAGAACACACATTCTTGAATTTTCTTCACTTGCGTTTCTCTTTCTTTACCACGTAAGTTAGTGCTTGTAGGCATTTTTATTGTAACTACCGATGTATCTGTTTTCTTTAAATCATCTACTAATTGGTAAATATTTTTACTCTTAATAACGAATGTTACACCATCTGCTTGAACTTGACGGCTACTTAAAATACCAATTACTTCACCATTTTTATTTAAAACAGGGCCACCGCTATTACCAGGGTTTGAATTCATTTGAATTTGGTAGCTAGCTGTATCGCCTTTAAAACCTCTCAAAGCACTTAAATAACCTTGTGTGTAGGTAATTGAATTATCATCACGAGGGTAGCCAAGTGTAAAAATTTCTTCACCCAAATCGGCACTAGATTTACCTATAGAGTAGGGTAGAGATTTCAAAGGATGATAATCCTCATCTTCAATTTTCAATAATGCAAAATCGCTTTGCTTATCTACATGAATAATGCTAGCCTTAAACTCATCACCTTTACTGTTTACAACAATGGCATCCGATCCTTTTAAAACGTGTGCATTGGTAGCAATATATCCTTTAGCATCAATTAAAAAACCTGTACCGCCGCTAATCACTTTCACATTTTCTGGTAGTTTGTCTTTTACATTATCTAAAATAATGCCTTGTACCATCACATTGCGTTCCATTTTAGCCATTTTAGAACCTAACAATTCTAATTGACTACCATTTACCGTTGGCGACAAATACAATGCAATACAACTTACCAATATAGCAATGGCACCACCAACCGAAGCTGCAATTAACAAATCTTTCTTGTAGCGTTTATACAATTGAACAACCTTGCCTTTTGTAGTTACAACACCGCCTTCGTTTATTTCGCCTGTTGCTAATAATTTAGCATGAACGTTATGTAAAGCGTGTTTGAAATTGCGTTGCAAAACATACTCATCCATTTGACTTAAGAACATTGAATGTTCTACCACCATTTGATCAATTTCTGGTGTGTTTTTTCTAAGTTGCTCAAAATAAGTGTGCTCATCAGGTAGCATACTGCCATCTAAATAGCGTTCTATGGTTTGCAACATTAAAATATCTTCGTTATGAATGTTCATGGTATTTATTCTCCAATATTATATTGCGCAAAAAACAATTTTTTCAAGCGCATTAAACATTTGTATTTCTGGTTTTTGGCATTATCGGCATTGGTATATCCAAATTCTTTTGCCAAAGCTTGCATATCAATCTTCTTTAGATAAAAACCTTCAAGCAGGCTTTTACATGGTTCGCCAAGGCTATTTAAAGCCCTATCCATTATTATAAATTCGGTGTCTTTTTTTTGATGAAACTCGAGGTCATCTTCAACTGCAACAGTCTCTTCAAGGCTATCAATTTGGTTTGAATATCTACCCAGTTGTTGCAATCTTTTAAACCAAAGCCTCCTGCATATGGAATATACATACGTACTAATTTTTGAGGTTAAAACAAATGAATCACTTTTTGCTTTTTCATATAGTGCAATCATTGCTTCCTGAAAAATATCTCTAGCATCGTCGTAGCTGCCATTGTTATTGATGATAAAAGTTTGAACCATTGAAAAATTTTCTTTATAAATGGTTTCAATGGCTTTTGCATCATCCCTTGCCAATCCTTTTAATAATGCTTGTTCGTTTAATTCAACTTTCACAGTGTACTATTTAATACTAGTAGGGCAATAAAAGTAACCCAAAATATGGCTAAAAACTTTTTTTGAAATTTTTTAAAAAATGTGGGTTACTTTTTTACACGTAATGGTATTAAGTATACATTCATTCACAACAAAAATATTTTAAAATGAAAAAAATTGCTTTCGTAATTGCACTAGGTGCTTTCGCTGCTTGTGGTACTGGTAAAGTTGAAACTGCTGCTGCAGATTCTGCAAAATTAGCTGATTCAATTAAAGCTGCAGATTCTTTAAAAGCTGCTGCTGACACAACTAAGAAAGATACTACTAAACTTGCTGCAGATACAACTAAGAAATAATTTACAGAGTAGCTATCATGTGAAGAGCGGTATTGAGATGCCGCTTACAAGTTAGGTACTTAACAAACGCTTTTTCATATGGCAAGCAATCGTTAGAGGCCGTCCTGTTTCCACAGGATGGCTTTCTTTTTGGCTTGTTCGAAATAAAATTCCCGCTGCAAACATTGTAGTGGGATTTCTATTTTTTATACCAATATTTTAAAGTGCTACTAAAAACGCCATTGTATCTACACCATCAGCGTAATCTGCAAGCAATGGTTGCTGCGCTTTACCAAATTCTATAAAGCCTTTGCCTACAATACATTGAATATCAATATTTTGTTGCAAGGTTTCAATTAACACTGCTTTATCATCATAATAGTTATAATTTACCTGGCTTACTGGCGAAAAAATAGATTCATTTTCTGCCAATACAACCGATTCGTTGGTCATGTAAAATTTATTTCCCATCATTTGAATAGCCAATTGGTAATCGTAATTGTGCTTGTATTTGTGGTATAAAAAATAATAATTGTATTTACGTAAAGCATTTAACAGAGGCACAAAATCATAATTTTTTGGCAGATACAATTTGGTAACATTTCTACAGCCTAAACCAAAATACAGTTGAATGTCATCACTCAATTTATCTAAAGCTTCTGCACTTTCTGTACCATCTAAAACAGCTACAGATGTTCTATTTCTACGAATAACATTTGGAAATTTACCAAAATAATAATCAAAATACCTGCTGCTATTATTGCTGCCAGTTGCAATATATGCATCGCAATTTTTTAAATTCTCGGCAAACGACACAAAATTCTGAATCGTTATTTCCCACTCGTATAGCTTTTGCACCAAAAATTTAAGCAACACAGCATCTTTGCTAGAGGCTTTTATGGTTTGTTGATGACCACTAATAAATACGCATAAAAAATCGTGAAAGCCCACCAAGGGTATATTGCCGGCCATTACTACACCTATATTTTTAGGCACAGTTGGCACATTTTTAACCGCATAGTTATTGGTCCAATTGGTAAGCGCATCAGCTTGTAAAAATTTATTGGCAATATTAGTAACCGAAAAATTCACAAAATCTTCTGTAAACCAAGCGTTTGATTTTACTGCTTTATCCTTTGCTTTAAGCCACTCAGCATCATCACTCAACATAAATTTGCCAAGTTGAACCATTAAATTAATTCGTTGTTGTAAATCCATTTTTATTAAATCAGTTAAGAAGTTTATTTTCGCAGCATTAAAAAAACAAAATTACTCTTATGGCTATTAAAATAACAGATGAATGTATCAATTGTGGAGCTTGTGAGCCAGAATGTCCTAATAACGCCATTTACGAAGGTGGTGTAGAATGGGCAATGGCTGACGGTACATCATTAAGTGGCAGCTTTACTTTGCTAGATGGTACTGTGGTTGATGCAAAACAACGCTTTGCACCTATTAGTGTAGATACTTACTATATTACACCTAATAAATGTACGGAGTGTCAAGGTTTTCACGAAGAGCCACAATGTGCATCAGTATGCCCAGTAGATTGCTGCGTACCCGACGAACTATACCAAGAAACGGTAGCAGATTTATTGGCCAAAAAAGAGTTATTGCACATTTAATTACTGCTAAAGTTTATGGCTAACTTTTTGGCCCAAACTGTTTAATATATTCTGCAACCGATATGCCTTTATATTAACAAATATGGTTGCCAATAACTACTACAGTAGAGCCTTATATTTCGCTCAATAAAAGGTGAAAGACGATTTATAGTTTTTCACCTTTTGCATTTATAGGCCTAGTAGTTCGTCTTTTTTATGTTATCAGCAGTAGCAATGCTATTGGGGCAGTTGCTGCGTTGCACTACCAATAGCTATTGATAGTGATTTTGTTTTTTAAACAACTTTGTATGCGTTGGCATATTTAGTGATAGCTATTGCATAGTAAGTAATAATCATGTACAGCCAAGTAATTGACTTTAGCGGCCAAGTAATAGCTTCGTAAGGCTAAGTAATAGCTTCGTAAGGCTAAGTAATTTCTTTTACACAATATACAATAATTATGTGTTGATAAGTATTTGCTTTTGCATGGCAAACAGCATCTATATGTGTACAAGTAATGGCTTTTATCAACGAACTCACTTTGGGCAAAGCTGAAAGGGTATCTAACAGATGCAGTGTAGATGCTTAGTACCTCGGCACAAGCTGCAACTAAAGCTAAATGATTAACCAATAGCTGGTAAACAAAAAATCTTACAACGTATTAACGGCTTTTAAACACAGCATTCTAATGATAGTTATATATTTGGCATCAATCGAAAAAATGTATGAAGAAAAAGATTGCATTGGTTACAGGCGGTTTAAGTGGCGAAGCTATAATTAGCTACAAAAGTGCTATTACGGTAGGTAATAATATTGATATAGATAAGTTTGATTGGTATAAAATAGACATTAACGAAAGCGGTTGGTGGTTTGAAAACGTGAAAGGTGAAAAGTCAAAAGTGAACCGTGAAGATTTCTCAATTGAAGTTGACGGCGAGAAAATAATTTTTGATGCGGTGTTGTTGTGCATTCATGGTACACCTGGTGAGGATGGCAAACTACAAGGCTATTTTGATATGCTAGGCCTGCCATACACAAGTTGCGATGCTGCAACATCGGCCCTTACTTTTAACAAACGCTACACAGTGGCGGTAGCTGCTTTTGGAGGCATTAATGTTGCTAAGAGTTTGCATATTTTTAAGCATACACCTATTGCACCAGAAACTATGTTGCAACAATTAAACTTACCAGTATTTGTAAAACCAAACAATGGCGGTAGCAGTATTGGCATGAGTAAGGTAAACGAAGCAAGCGAGCTACAAGCAGCACTAGACAAGGCTTTTAAAGAAGATAATCAGATTTTAGTAGAAGAATTTATAAAAGGTAGAGAGTTTACCATTGGCGTATTTAAAACCAAAGGGCAAATAATTACGCTGCCAATGACAGAAGTAATTACCAAAAAAGAATTCTTTGACTTTGAGGCAAAATATAAGGGCTTAAGCGAAGAAATTACACCAGCAGTTTTAGAAGATGTGTATGCCAATAAAATTTGCCAAGCTGCAAAAAGGGCTTACGAAGTACTAAATTGTAGGGGTGTGGTGCGAATAGATTTTATACTGAACGAGGCAACTGGCGAACCTTATATGCTAGAAGTAAATACGGTACCTGGACAAAGTGCGGCAAGCATAATACCGCAGCAAGTAAAAGCCATGGGCTGGACCTTGAAAAACTTTTATACGGCTGTTATTGAAGAAGCATTTGCTTATTAGTAAGCGGTAATTAAAAAATTGTGAATTGCAAGTAATAGTAACAAATTCGTGTAATTCGTGAAATTGGCTTTAATTCGTGTAATCAGTTACAATGGCTTCAATTCGTGTAATTCGTGAAATTGGCTTTTAATTCGTGTTATTGGCTTCAATTCGTGTAATTCGTGAAATTGCCTTTAATTCGTGTAATTGTAACAATGGCTTTAATTCGTGCAATCGTAACAATGGCTTCAATTCGTGTAATTCGTGCAATTGCCTTTAATTCGTGAAATTGCCTTTAATTCGTGTAATTGGCTTCAATTCGTGTAATCCGTGAAATTGCCTTTAATTCGTGCATTTGGCTTTAATTCGTGTAATTCGTGAAATTGGCTTTAATTCGTGCAATCGTAACAATGGCTTCAATTCGTGTAATATTTTAAAAAAACTATCAACGTGTTTAAATTCATCACCAATAAACCACTTTGGATAAATATAGTAGTGGGCTTGTTATTGTTAATAGTATTGGTACTAGGCTTTTTTGCCTCGCTTGGCTGGATAACAGGACATAACAAATACGAGAAAGTTCCAGATATTGTAGGGCAAAATATTTACGCAGCAAAAACTGCCCTCGAAGCCAAAGGGTTTAGAGTAGAAATTACTGATAGCGTATTTACTACAGAAGTACCTGGGCTTACCATTACTAAACAAACACCAGAAGGCGATGCCATCGTAAAACATGGTAGAACCATTTTCTTATCTATCAATCGTGCCGTACCGCCGTTAATAGATATGCCTAGTTTAGTGGGCTACTCGTACAAAAGTGCCGAATTGTATTTGCAAAGCATGGGCTTAATAATGGGCGATACAACCTATCGTGCCGACTTTGCCCGTAATGCCGTACTAGAACAATTGTTTAAAAATGCGGTAATAAAACCTGGCACTAAAATACCACTTGGCAGTACCATAAGTTTTGTACTTGGAAGCGGTGTAGGTAGCACCGAATTTGAAGTGCCAGATTTAGTAGGTTTAACCTTAGCGCAAGCACAAAGTTTACTAAGTTCTATGGGTTTAAGTACAGGTTCGCTAGTAGCAACAGGCAGCATTACCGACTCGCTAAACGCATTTGTAATAAAGCAAAATCCAGAGCCATCAACCGAAGTAGTACCAGGCGAAAAAACGCCTAACAAAATAAGGGCTGGTGCTACTATGGATATTTACATAAGTACCTCAGCACCTATTAAAGACACCTCTAAAACCAATTAAATTATGACAGAGATTTCTGTAGTACAGTTGAAAGCTAGAATGGATGCTGGCGAGAAATTAAACTTACTAGATGTACGTGAGCCAAGCGAATACGCCGAATTTAACTTTGGTGCACCATTGTTTCCTTTGGGTAAAATACAAGGTATGCAAATAGAAGACATTGAACACCTACGCAACGAAGAAGTAATTATCAACTGCCGTAGCGGTAAACGCAGTATGATGGCTTGCATGTTACTTGAGCAAATGGGCTTTACCAATACTGTAAACGTAGTTGGCGGCGTGCTTGACTGGCAAGAGAAAATTAAGTAGTGAAACGTGAAAAGTGAAACGTGAAACGTGAAACGTGAAACGTGAAAAGTGAAAAGTGAAAGGTGAAAAGTGAAAGGTGAAAAGTGAAAAGTGAAAGGTGAAAAGTGAAAAGTGAAAGGTGAAATGTGAAACGTGAAACGTGAAAAGTGAAAAGTGAATAGTGAATGGTGAATAGTGAATAGTGAATAGTGAATGGTGAAAAGTGAAACGTGAAAGATTAAACAAGAAGTATAAAAAACGCCAACCATTTTACTGGTTAGCGTTTGCATTTACTTAAAATATTCGTGCAATTCGTGTAATTGCTACTTTAATTCGTGTAATTCAAACAATTCGTGTAATTCGTCCAATTCGTGTAATTCAAGTATCCGTGTAATTGCTACTTTAATTCGTGACTTAGAATTTAATATTTACCCCCAACATAAAATTGGTGCCTGCCATTGGGTAATAAGCATTATCTGAACTAACAGTGTTACCTACAAAATAGCTATAAGTGTAGCCATTAGGCTCGTATAAACGGTTGAAGACGTTGTTTACTTGCGCTATAAAATTCCACTCCTTAAACAGCTTATTTTTTACACTATAACTTACTCTAGCATCTTGCGTAAAGAATGAGCCAAGTATTCTACTTTCAGATTCGGCATTGTCTAAATATTGCTTACCCACATATTTGCTAAGTAGTGTAACCGTAACATTTTTTACAGGTAATACATTTACCGTAAACGCCATAATAACTGATGGTGCGAACGCAATATTAGTATTGCTATGCGCTATTGCATTTTGACCTAAATAGTTAAAACTGGCATCGTAAGCATCAAGGTATTCTGTAAAATTTTTAATCTTGTTTTTGCTTAGTGTCATGTTGCCGCTAGCGTTTAACCAATTGGTAAATACATAACCAGCTTGTAATTCTACACCCAAGCGATAGCTATTAGGCACATTGGTTCTTGTATAAGCGCCTACATCGTTTATTTTACCTGTTAATACTAGTTGGTCTTTATAGCTCATGTAATACAAGGTAGTGCCATAGCTAAATGATGCACCTTTCTTTTCTACACCAAACTCAAAATTGTTAAGTTGTTCTGCTTTTGGCTGAGTGGTTACACCTGCTTCAAAGTCGTTTCTATTAGGTTCTTTATTAGCCACAGCATAGCTAGCATACACTTGCCAGCCTTTATTGGCGTAGCTAATACCAAGTTTTGGGTTTAAAAAGTCAAATGCTCTATCTATTTGTAAAGTTGGATTTTTTCTAAACCCATTCATTGTATGTTTTACGTGCTTGTATTGCAAATCTGTAAATAGCTCAAAATGGTTCACAAATTGATATTGCCATTTGGCATAAACATTCACATCAGTTTTCAAAGCATTTAGGTTGTACCATTTGTAATTATTATCTACACCACCATTTTTTGCCCAAATAATATTGCCGTAATGCCCACCTTTATAAGTACTCCAGCCGCCACCAACAATTACTTGGTGCTTATTTTTTTTGTACTGAAGCGAAGCAATTTGCCCATAAAACTGATTGTCTAAATACAGTTGGCGCACCAAATCTGTTTTTGTAATGGTAGTTGTACCAACTACAACATTTGGTAAACCGTAATCAGCGTATTTATTATTGGCTCTAAATTCTTCGTAGTAGCCTTTACCGGGTGTAAAAAACACTGCTGTGTTAAAGCTTAGGTTATTATTAACTTGATGGTTAAAAAATAACTGATAATGGTTTTGCTGATAATTATCGGTTTGGTTATTGTAAGTAAAACTATTGTACTTTCTATTGGTTGGTAAAATATAATCTGGCACGCCGTTCCAAGCTTGGTAAGTTTTTTCTTTGCCTGAAAAAATATTAAAACGTAGCGATGATTTTTTGGTAAAATAAGCCGCCGATACTGCAAAAGATTGTAAGCTACTAGCCGAGCGGTCTATAAAGCCATCGCTTGTAATTTGGCTTAATCTTGCATCTATTGTAAAATGATCATCAATTAAACCAGTACCAGCTTTTAGTGTATTTTTCCAAGTATTAAAGCTACCAAAGCTGTTATTACTTTCAGCGTAAGCCTTGTGTATAAATTCGTTGGTTTGTAGGTTAATGGTAGCGCCAAAAGCAGCAGTACCGTTGGTTGAAGTACCCACACCACGCTGCACTTGTATAGAATTTAGCGAAGAAGCCATATCTGGCAAGTTTACCCAAAAAGTACCTTGGCTCTCGGCATCGTTGTAAGGAATACCGTTAAGTGTTACGTTAATTCTTGTTACATCTACACCACGTATATTAATATTGGTATAGCCTACACCATTACCAGCATCTGAATTAATAACCGTAGAAGGCGTTTGATTGAGTAAAAAAGGAAGGTCTTGACCAAGATTGCTTTTGGCAATATCTTCTTTACCAATATTGGTTTTGGTAAATGGTGCTCTATCGCCAGCACGAAGTGATTTTACTTCTAGCGGCTGCAAGTACAAAGCACTAGCTTTTAGTTCTACCGTAATGGCAGATGCAGCTTTACCCACACTTACATTTTGTGCAGCTTCTACATAGCCTACGCTTGTTACTTGCAAGTAGTAATTGCCTACGGCAATTTTTGCAAAGCTAAAATTACCGTTTACATCTGCAACGGTGGCGGTATTGCCTAGCTTTACCGTGGCCAATGCAATGGCTTGCTTGGTAGCAGCATCTACTACTTTACCCAAAAAATTAACCTTTTGTGTTTGTGACAGTGCGGAAAGACTGATAACTGTACCAGCCATTGTTCCCAACAAATGTTTCATTGCTTTTTAATTTAAAAGTTTGAAAAAAATGAGGAACAGGAAAAATAATTGTGCTTGAGGACAGAACGCAATAATAGAAAGAAGTACGCCTTCCCTTCGCAGGCATTACCCTGTTCAGGTTCTACGGGTGTTTTCTCAGCCTATTTGCTAGTGAAACACTCACTATCAACATCAGCACCCCGAGGAATTGTGCGGCGAAACTAATGGAAAAATAGGGATAGAAACGCTGATAAGGCAGATTTGTGCAGATAACCACAGATTTTTTCTTACAATCGCAAAATATCTGCATAATTTTCCCTTTGCGGTTTTAAAATACTTGCACCAAATCAATTTTAAAAAATGCTTTGCGCTCATTGCGTGAAATCTTTTTCGCTTTGTAACATATCGTTACCTTGCCCGTTACAATATAAAATACCCTTGTATGAAATGTATATTCTTAACCCTAGCAGTTACCCTAGCCAGTTTTACTACACAGGCACAGCAAACCAAAAGTTTGGTATTTGATGCCAATGCAGAAGCTAGAACCGTAGGCAGTTTTACCGCCGTAGAAGTAAGTGGTGCTGTAGATTTATATTTATCGCAAAGCAACGAAGAAGGGGTGGCTGTTAGTGCTTCTAACAACGAAGCCAAAAGCCGTATTAAAACCGAAGTAACCAATGGTGTATTGCATATTTACGCAGATAATAAAGGCGGTAGCTGGAAAAACTGGGGCAACACCAAAACCAAAGCCTATGTAAGTTTTAAAGATTTAAAACGCATAGAAGCCACAGGTGCCTGCAACGTAATAGTGGTAGATATTATAAAAGTAGCCGCCCTAAAACTAGATTTATCTGGTGCTAGCGACTTTAAAGGCGAGGTTGCTGTGGGCAACTTAACCATTGGCGTAAGCGGTGCCTCTAACATGCGCATTAGCGGCAAGGCCGAAAAAACTTACATAGAAGCAAGTGGTGCATCTAACATAAGAGGCTACGACCTAAAGGTAGACAACTGCCGTGCCGAAGCAAGTGGAGCTGCCAATATTCGCATTACCGCCACTAAAGATTTTAAAGCCGAAGCAAGCGGTGCAGCCACCATCTATTACAAAGGCGAAGCCAACATTAGCAACGTAAGTACAAGCGGCGGCGCATCTATAAAAAAGCAAGCAGACTAGCCACTAGTTTTTTAGCAATTATATTTGGTACTGTTTCAAAATGTATGCTAGTATAAAATACAATAAACCGCAAGGATTTACGTTGAAATAAGTTATGAGAGAAATAACTATTCAAGTAAATTGCCCTCACTGCAATGGTGTAAAAGTGAAGAAAAATGGTAAGAAAGCAACAAGTAAGCAAAACGTTCTTTGCCATAATTGTAAAAAACAGTTTCAATATGCGTATTTTTATAAAGGTGCAAACCCAGCTTAAAAAGAGTTAGTTAAATTAATGACTATAAATGGAAGCGGCATCAGAGATGTTAGGCTTGAGCCTTGGTTGCATATTAGGTGTATTGAGAAGTTGGTTTAAAGAAACTAATGAACCTAGTTTTAGTGGTACTTATAAAGAAGTTCAAATAGACGAAATGTGGACGTTTGTGGAAAACAGAAAGCAACGAAACCTTGGGTTTGGTATGCTTATGATAAGGAAACGAAGAAAATATTAGCCTTTCAAATTGGTAAAAGAAATGACAAAAGTTGTAAAGCATTACGCACGAAACTAAGTCATTTGGAAGTTGAAAAATATTGCACAGATGAATGGAAATCGTACAAAAAATATATACCAAAAGAGAAGCACATTATCTCAAAAAGAAAGACAACACATATTGAAAGAAAGAATAGAGATTTTAGAACACATTTAAAACGATTAAGTAGAGAAACTGTTTGCTTTTCAAAGAAAGATGATATGCACTATGGAATTATTAAAACTTATATTCATTACCGAAATACTGCTTAAAACGCAGCATACATTTTAGAACAGTACCAGTTGCCAATCATTGGCTCTCAGCAAAAAAATGTATGCACCATTTTTTTTGAAGTCTTGTGCAGATAGAACATATTTGTACTCGTTCGTAATCATTGGGTTTTAAATAAAATATCCCCGAGATTGTTTACGCTATTTGAAAACCCTTTAGGCTAATGGCCAAGGGGTTTTGTTTGAATACGGTAACATGTAAATTGCAATTTTACAAGGCTTTAAAACCAAATAGCAAAAGCCGTTATTGTTAAACCTTACATTTAAAATAAGTATGAAACAACATGGTATGCCCCTTTTAAAAAGGATACCAATGCTTAAGCTACTACTACCTTTTGTGCGTGTATTCTTATTAGGCACTATACCGCTTTGCCTTTAACCATAATATTAAGCGTTAACATTTTTGCTGTTGTGCTATTTGCCGTTTTTAGCGTGTTTCCTATACCTATAAAATTCACGTATTCGTTGGTAAGTACGCTATCAATTCAACTTTTATTTGTAGGTTTTGGTGCGCTCACCGCTTACTGCTACGATGGTAATACGCAATTTAACAACGTAGTAAAGCATTACCAACAGCAACCAGTAATAGCAACCGTTCAAGCACCTTTGGCAAATAAACCCAAATCGTACAAGGCCCTAGTAAGCATCGATGCCGTTTATAAAAACCATCAGTGGCAAGCTGTAAGTGGTAAAGCATTATTGTATTTTAAAAAAGATAGCAGTGCACCTAACTTACAATATGGTAGTCAAATTGTAATAACCAAACCACTTTCGTTAATTACCAATCTTGGCAATCCAGGCGGATTTAATTATAAAGAATATTGCAGCTTTCAGCATATTTATTACCAAGCATTTATTGGCAATAACCAATACCAATTACTTGCAAGCACCAATAGTAACCCCTTTTATAAATGGCTATTTACAGTACGAGACAATGTACTAGCCACGCTTAGAACCCACATTAGAACAGCCAATGAACTAGCGGTTGCAGAGGCTTTGTTAATTGGGTATCGAGATGATTTAGACAGAGATTTAGTGCAAAGCTATAGCAACACTGGCGTGGTGCATGTTATAGCCATTAGCGGCTTGCATTTAGGTATGATATACGGTATGCTTACCTTGTTTAGTTGGTTTAAGCAGTATCGGGCCACTGCCATTTTAAAACCAATAGTTATTATTCTAGTGCTTTGGCTGTTTACGTTAATAGCTGGTGCAGCACCTTCTATTTTGCGCAGCGCAATTATGTTTACATTTATTGTACTTGGCAATGCTATGCAAAAGCGAAGCAATGTTTACAATACTTTGGCGCTATCGGCTTTTGTTATTTTGCTTATCAATCCCTACAGTCTTTGGGATGTTGGTTTTCAACTAACCTACAGCGCTGTTTTGAGTATTATTTTGTTTTACAAATACATACTACAATGGCTGTATTTTAAAAATAAATTGCTACGATGGTTTTGGGCGCTAAATGCGGTAACACTATCTGCACAAATACTTACCGTGCCAATTATTGTGTACCATTTTCACCAATTGCCTACACTTTTTTTTATTACCAATTTAGTGGCTGTGCCTTTATCTGGCCTTATTTTATACGCAGAACTAGCTTTGCTGCTTACTACTTGGTTTGCGCCTTTGGCAAAAGCTATTGGCTGGCTTACGCAACATTTACTGGCATTTATGAACAACTTTATTATGCGTGTAGATGACCTGCCTTTTGCGGTTTTAAATGGCCTACAAATTCACTGGTTACAAGTTGTATGGTTATACGCAATTATTGCTGCCGCTGCTATTTGGTTGCAGCAACAGTATTCAAAAGCATTGCTTGCTTGTTTAAGTTTTGCTTGCTTGTTTTGTGCCTGGCGTTATTGCGATTTTATGGAAAAACAGCAACAACATAAAATGATAGTGTACAATGTGCCACAACACACAGCCATAGATGTAATTGATGGACCTAGCTTTAGGTTTGTTGGAGACACTGCTTTACAGCAAGATGGCTTTTTGCGCAACTTTCATTTGCAACCTTCAAGAATATTATATAGAATAGCAAATAATAATGTACTCAATAATACAATTATTAACAGCAACATTATTACTACCAATGGCAAAACCATTGTAATTATTAACAAACCCTTGCCCAGCAATTTTTATTTACCACAAAAAATAAAAGCAGATGTGGTAGTGCTATCTCACAATCCTAAAATATATTTCTCTAAACTAGCGCAGCTATTCAACTGCAAGCAATATGTATTTGATGCAAGCAATCCTTCTTGGAAAATAAATTATTGGAAAAAAGATGCCGACAGCTTGGGTGTAAGCTATCATGTAGTAGCCGAGAAAGGGGCTTTTGAAATGGATTTGTAGTAAAAGAAAAAATTAAATAAATTATATGAGCAAGCAAACTAACATACCAGAAACATTACTAGCTATCTTTAATAGCATTGTACCGCTTAAAACTGAAGTATTGGCAGAAATAGGTGAGATTTTAGAATTTAAAACTTTAAAAAAGAAGGAATTATTGTTGAAAGAAGGGCAAACAAGTAAACACATTTATTTTATTGAGAAAGGTTTAATAAGAAGTTTTTATACAGAAACAGATGCAGAAATTACTACGTGGTTTATGAAAGAAAACGATTTAATAATTTCTGTAAAAAGCTTTTACATGCAAGTGCCAAGCACCGAAAGTTTAGAAGCCATTGAAGATTGCGAACTCTACTATATTAGCCATCAAAGCCTAAATGCACTTTACATGAAGTGCCATAGTTTTAATACGATTGGCAGAATATTAACACAACACTATTATATGCTAAGTGAGGATAGGTTATTAAATCTAAGAAAAAAGGAGGCTATTACTCGTTACAAACATCTTTTGCAGTATCACCCAGAAATTATTTTACGTAGCCCTCTGAAATATATCGCTTCATACTTAGGTATAACTATTGAAACACTTAGTAGATTAAGAGCAAAGCGAATTTGACATATGTCAAATTATAAGAAAAATGGGATGGTTAGTTTAGCAATTCAATAAACTAAAAAACATGAAAAAACAGTTCAAATTATTAATGGCTATTGCTATTACTGCACTAACCGTAGGATTTATATCCTGCCGCAAAACTGATTTATTTCCTAATGATGTAACTAGTACATCAGAAAATAAGTTTTTTAACACTCATCGTTCTGCCGACCCAATAGAAAAAGGTATAGTAGAATTTGTTAAAAGAGAAAATGACAAAAAACACTTTCTTGAAAAAACCGCCGACCAAATAGGCTATCCACGCTGGGATAAAATGGTAAAAAAGCCTTCACAATCTGCTATTAATGAGAATATTACAACGCTAACAGTGGGTGGCAATACTGCTGAAAATACTACAGACATTTACTATGTTCCTTTTGTAAGAGATTCTCAGAATTATGTAAATGCATCTATGGAGGTTATAATAACCGCTACAGATACTTCATTTGGTTATTTGTGCGATTGGCAATATTCTAAACTTCAAAATAATACCAATGCATTGAACGATAAGGCAGAAAATTTCGCTCTATTTTTTATGCGACTTGACAACCAAGTTTTTGGGCATTCCAAGTTTAAAATAACAGATAAAAGTATTTTTAGAGCTAATAACCACGATGCACGTGAAGTTACATTAAAAGCTAGTGCCACATCTAACAAAACAAACTTGCTAGAATATGTAGAATATTGTGAGTATGTTACAGTTTCTTGGCGTGATTGCCCATACGCTTGGTGTACAGGTGCTAATGGAAGTTGTGACGATTGCTTAGAGCAATGTACTAGTTCGATTTCTTGGACTAATTGTTGGGGTGGATGGGCTGGTGGCAGTGATGGCGGTGGTGGAATACCACCTAGCGGTGGTAGCGGCGATGGCGGAGGCACCGGTGGTGGCGGTGCTGGTAGTCCAGGGGGTGGTACACCACCAAGGGCATGCGATGAGGTGGAATCAACAAATAATACTTCACAAAACGGTAATGTTGCTACTTTTCGTGCTCCTTGTGATGATAGTCCAGGATGGACGCCTGTAGAGCCTTTCAACCCCGAAGACCCTGGTGAAAATTTTGAGTTTGCATTTTACAGTGACCCAGCAGTTGATTTAGCGAAGCTTTTTAAATGTTTCGATAATGTGCCAGATGCTGGTGCTACTTACACAGTTAAGATTTGCGCAGATTTGCCAGATAATAATCAACCATTAGCAATTGTAAATTCAAATTTAAAACCTGGTCATAGTTTCATAACGATGACAAAGACAAATGGAAATGTTACAGTTTCTCAATCATTTGGTTTTTATCCAAGAAATGGACCTTTGAGTCTTTTAATGGCAGCAGTTCCAAGTAAAGTAGTAGATAACGGTTATCATGAATACAACGCTAGTACTTCTATGAATATCTCAGCAGCTGATTTTAAAAGTATGCAAAGCTCAGCTATACTTTATGGAACAAACATGTCGTATGACTTGAACGATTGGAATTGTACAACCTACGCCTTAACAGTATTTAATTCTGTACGAATAGGAAATCATTTAAGCGTTGCTAATTCAACACCCGGTTTTGATTATGGCAAAACACCAGGTGGCTTGTATCAACTTCTTAAAAACTCGAATCCCGTTTCTAACAATACAGAAGTTGGCACGTTCAACGCACCTGCTAAAACTGGCCCTTGTAATTAATAAGAATGCAGTATGAAAAATATATTTGTTAGAATTTTTAGTCTACATCTTTTCGTTGTATTACTTTATTTATTTGTAACAAGCTATTTGTTTGTTACAGGTAAAGACCCTAATCCAATTGGCATAGGTTTACTACAATGGATATTATTCTTTTTGCACTTAATGCTGACATTGCTTTTTTGCTTGTTTGTATTAAATAAAGGCAACGATATAAAGTATGAAAATAGAATTCTAATGATAAACACATTATCTATTATATTCTGGATAACAATGAACTTTACGTTCTCTTCAAAAATTTGGGATTTATTGTGGTCACTTAGAAAATAAAAATTGACAAAAAATTATTCTGTGGCTTGCATATATCATACATTTTAAAAGCAATACTTATGCAATTATTAAAAAGTTTAACTATTACCTGCGCTTTTTTGGTATCTCACTTAACAGTGTTAAGTCAAAACTTTAATTACAATTCCAGCATCTTTAAAAAAGTAGTGCGAATAGGCATTTATGTATCACCCAAAGCCAACTTTCATACAAGGGTAATTACTGATATAGGGCATTTTTATGCAAATACTAAAACAGCTTATGAAAGGGAAATAATAACTGCCGAAAAGGACACAACAAATAATAAAAGCCAACATATTGCTAGAGCGAATTATCAAAAATTAAGGTACGATTCTGCTGATGCTTTTGATAGGCTTTTTAGTAGTGCTGCTAATTTCATTTCAGTTGAGTTTAACAGTGCGAAATCAAGCAATCAAAACGTAAATACTGACGATACGCTCATTCTGCCTTTGGTAAAAGTTGAATCTCTTGAAAATATAAACTTTAGCAATGTCATTCAAAGAGATACGCTTGATTGTCTTATTTACGTAAGTAATTTCAATACAATTGAGGTGAAACCTTACTACGAATTAGAATTTACTATCTCAATTTCGCCTACTGATAAGCAAAAAAAAGCAAGTATAAAAAGTATGAGAATTCCATTTATCAATCAGCCGAGAAAAGATGATATTTTCTTTCAAGGTAGTACGCCTTTTGAATGTTTAGCAGCAAATACAATACATGATTTTTTAGTGGTTGTTACTGATAAATTATATAAGGATGGATATCACTAACAATAACTTATTTGACTAACAACCTGCGAAATTTCGCAGTTGTTAATTTTAAAAGTAATAAATAATTTCGCTTTATAAAACTACAATGACTATCCGTTATTTGGAAAATCTAACAATTTTAGCTAATTTTGTCTAAAAT
>JASGCX010000050.1 GCA_030053925.1 Flavobacterium sp. | reverse complement strand
AGAAAAACCAAGAACTTATGTGGGCGGTAATATTTCACGCAACAAGGCAACGAAGCCAAAGGGCGCAACGAGGGGTTTTAATTTTATAAATCTGTCAGGTCTTTGAGACCTGACAGATTTGGCAATACTAGTTTTACAGCAAATGGTCTTTTTTATCTCAGCCATTTGCAGCAGGGCTTTTAATTTTATAAATCTGTCAGGTCTTTGAGACCTGACAGATTTGGCAATACTAGTTTTACAGCAAATGGTCTTTTTTATCTCAGCCATTTTTTAAGTTTTTCCTTAGCTTCTGTTGTAGATAATCCTTTGCCTTCTTTAATTTCTAATTCTGCCTTTTGTATTTTGTTGATGACTATGAGTTTATCAATAGCATCATCAATTGAAAACTCATTAGGCATTTGACTAAAACTTTTTATCACGTCTTGCTTTACTAACATGGTATAATATTGTTTGATAAAAATACTGATTTTCTAAATACGCTTATAGCTTAAATTCGGGCTGCTTTTACATTCTAAAAATAGAACAAAGAAGGAATTTAATACTCAATACCGAAGGGATGCTATGATTATAGCCCATAGCAAAAACATTTAGCATCACCAAACCCTGAAAGGGTGACATTTTCAATTCTGTCATTCCTTCGAGATTTTTTGTAAAACAATTGATTGCTATAATCATTCAGCCTTTTAGGCTTATAGATAGATTTATAACATCCCCTTTTCAAATTATCCACCTCATAAACTAATTAATTACCTATTTTTGAGTTTAGTGGTAAATGTGGTGCTGTTGTATGGGCTTTGCGATAGTTTGATGGAGAGACAGTTGTATAAGTATCCCAAATGGTTGATGATATAGATGGGTTTTGGTAAAAGAATTTCGCAATTGGTAAACAATACTATTGCTTGGGCACTTTCGGCATAATGATTCTCTTATTGGTCTATTCTACTGCTTCATAACACAAAATCTACAAGGGTTTTACGTATCTGTATTACCTAGCCTCAACAAAAAACAAAGCGTACATACCGATAGCTATCGGTAGTAAAGTGCTTCGTAAACTCAGCACAAGCTATGGTTACAAAAGCATTACGCTACAATTAAATTTTTAGTTTAACATCGAAAATGTAATATAAAATGG
The DNA here is from genome assembly GCA_030053925.1 of Flavobacterium sp. Classification (GTDB taxonomy): domain Bacteria; phylum Bacteroidota; class Bacteroidia; order Chitinophagales; family Chitinophagaceae; genus Parasediminibacterium. The sequence continues at coordinate 28,711 of JASGCX010000050.1, read as the reverse complement.
CTTGTGGATCTTGTGGTACAAAACCTGGCGGCTGTAAAAGCAATGGCAGTTGCAGTACTGGTAGTTGTAACCGTATGAACGTGCATGACTGGCTAAATAACTTGCCAATAGCTGATGTAGAAAGCAGTTGTAAGGTACTAGAAGTGAGTTTTAAACAGGGTAGCCGAAAGGAATTTTACAGAAATACATCGTCTCACTATTTTGAAAAAGGCGATTTTGTAACGATAGAAGGCGTGGGCGGTTTTGATGTAGGCGAGGTAAGTTTAAGTGGCGAGCTTGTGCGCTTGCAACTTAAAAAACGTGGTGTAGATGAGTTTAGCCAAGAAATAAAAAAAGTGTTGCGCCCTAGCAGTGATAGAGATATTGAAAACTTTCAAATAAGTAAAGGCCGCGAAGCTAGCATACAAGCAAGAAGCCGTGAAATAGCCATAGAACTTAAGCTACAAATGAAGTTAAGTGAAGTGGAAATTCAGGCAGATGGCAAAAAGGCAACCTTTTTTTACACAGCAGATGATAGGGTTGACTTTAGAGAGATGATTAAAATGTTTGCCGCTGAATTTAAATTGAAGGTAGAAATGCGCCAAATAGGTATTAGGCAAGAGGCTGCAAAAGTGGGTGGTATAGGTAGTTGCGGTAGAGAATTGTGCTGCAGCACTTGGCTAACAGAGTTTAAAAGTGTGAACACAACAGCGGCTCGTTACCAAAACTTATCTATTAACCAAACCAAGTTAAGCGGCCAATGTGGGCGCTTAAAATGTTGTTTAAACTACGAGCTAGATACATATTTAGATGCGTTGCAGCAATTTCCTGACAATGCCGATACCATAGAAACAGCTAAGGGTAATGCCTTTTTGATAAAGAAAGATATTTTTAAAAATCTGATGTGGTACATTATTCAAGGTGGTAGCAAGCATTATCCTTTAACCATTCAGCGTGTAAAAGAAATAAAACGCCTAAATGCACAAGGCATAAGACCTGAAGATTTAGAACCTGTGGATGTAACTACCGGCAAGCCAAAAGAAGTAGAACCTACATTTGTAGATGTGGTAGGGCAAATAAGCTTGTTAAGCCTAGATAAAAACGACAGACGCAGAAGAGACGACGATAGAAACGCTAGAAACCAAGACAGACGTGGTAATAATGAGCAACGTAGTGGCGGTAATGATAGAAGAAATGAGCGCATGCCACAAGGTGGGCCAAGAGAAGCTAGACCTAACCAAACTTCTCAGCAACAGCAACGTTGGCCCCAACAGCCTAAAGAAGGCGGTAATAATAACCAAAAACCACCGCAAGCACCTAGAGAAAATAGACCTAATCAGCCGCCACAACAACAACAACGTGGGCCGCAGCAGCCTAGAGAAGGTGGCAACAACAATCAACGCCCACAAGGGCCAAGGCACAATCAACGGCCACCACAAAATCGTAACCGTGGGCCGCAACAGCCTAGAGAAGGTGGTAACAACCCTAACGAAAAGAAAGATTAATACATACAAAAACGCTTTATGCAAAAGTGGTTATTGGCTACATGGTTATTATTAATTGGCATTACAATAGCAAGTGCGCAAGACAAGCTAAAAATAGTAAGCGCAGCTAAGTTTTTTGGTGATTTTACAATACGTGACATAAACGCTGAAAAAATTGTTAAGCCTAGTTTTAGTTTTGCCACTTGGCAAGTACAAGTGATAGATAACCGCTACGATACCTTGCATGTTGGAAGCATTAATAAACATTACAAAGCTGACTTGTGGTTAACATTTACCAATAACCAATCGCTATCGCAAGTAATAGGCAATAAATTATTGCAAAAGAAAGAGAATCCTTTATTGCTACTTGTGGTGATAAAGGATTTTTGGTTTACAGAATCGAAAGATTTGAATACTTATGGTCAGAAAAAAACTTTGAGTGAGGTTGATAATAACTTGGTGTGCAAGCTAGAATTTTATCAAAAACTAGATAATAATAAAGCCGTAGCCATAACAAGAGTTGATACCACATTAACGGCCAAAAATGACAATGCTAGGTACAGTGCGATGAACATAGAATTGATAAACTCAATTCTACAAATATCGGTTGATAAAATAGACAAAGCCATACATGCAGCTAGCTATGCAAACCGAAAGCCAATAGCAATTGAAGATATTTATGCTAGCATTAATGAACGTTTTGAAAAGCCTATTTTAAAAGACGAAGTGCTGAGAAAAGGTGTTTATAAAACCAAAGAAAATTTTTTAAACAACGCACCTTCTGACACAAATTTCACCGTAAAACAAGATACTAAACGTTTCATAGCCTTATACCTAAAAGATGAAGATGGCAATGAGTATTTAAGTAGAGATAGCTGGGGCTATTGCGATGGTGCAACTATTTTCATTAATAACAAAGGCATGTTTAACCCTTTATATAGAATAGGAAACGCATTCTTTTGGCGTGCTTTTAATATGGTTAAAATTGAGCCATTTTCATTTTCAACACCCAACTTGGTTAATGGCAATTCTACTACCTTAGAAAGGAGCAATTTCTATGGCAACATACAATACAACTCTTACATTTTATACTTGCTAAACCTAGATAAAGGCACGCATTATTAGTAGCTAACGCTATTGCAACTTTTTGTAGCTAGTAACAATACCTTTTATTAAGGATGAGCTAAAACCTTGGTGTTCCATTTCGTTTAAGCCGGCAATGGTACAGCCTTTAGGCGTGGTTACTTTGTCTATCTCTTGTTCTGGATGCGTATTTTTTTTAAGCAATAGTTCAGCCGCACCTTTTACCGTTTGCGCAGCAATTAAAGAAGCAACAGAAGCACTAAAACCAATTTCTATACCGCCTTGAATATTAGCACGTATATAACGCATGGCATACGCAGTACCACAAGCACCTAGCACCGTAGCTGCATCCATTAGTTTTTCTTCTATAAATACAGACTGGCCAAGTTGGTTAAATAAATCTTTTACAAACTGACGTTGCTCGTTGGTGGTATTGCTATCGCTAATACAAGTCATGCTTTCTTGAATGGCAATTGCGGTATTTGGCATGGCTCTAAAAATGGCAAAATCATTACCTAAAATATCTTGCATATCATTTACCCACACACCACTTACTACACTAATTAATACATGCCGCTTGCTATGTAACTTTGGTTTTAGCTGCTCTAAAACCTCTTTAATTTGAAAAGGCTTAATGGCTAAAATGATATAATCTGCAAAGCCAACTGCTTCTAAATTATCGCTACTTACCAAGGCACCTTTCGCTTCTAATACCGCTAAAGTACTAATGTTGCGCTTTGTGATGATGATATGCTGCGGCACAATGAAGCCACTATTAATAAGCCCTTCAGCTATTGAAGCACCTAAATTTCCGCCGCCTATAATGGCAATTTTTGTATTCATGGCTTTTATTTTATAAACCTTTATTAGCTTTATTTAATAAATTTTATTGGCAGAGAGATAATTGCGCACATAATCGTCAACACCAGCTTCTAAGGTGTAAAATGGTTCAGTGTAGCCAGCATTGTGCAGCTTTTGCATATTGGCTTCGGTAAAATATTGGTACTTATCTCTAATATCTAAAGGCATATCTACAAATTCAATATTAGGCTGTAAATCAAGGCCTCTAAATGTAGCAGAAGCTAGGGCGTAAAAACTACGAGCAGTGCCTGTGCCTAAATTGTAAAGACCATTAGTGAATGGTGAATGGTGAATAGTGAAAGTTGCATCCTTTGACAATTCACTATTGACTATTGACTTTTCCATCATCCACAACATCACTTTTACCAAGTCTTTTACATACACAAAATCACGAAGTTGCTCACCATCTTTAAAATTAAGATTGTGACTTCTGAATAATTTTACCAAGCCATTGGCTTTTATTTGGTTGAAAGCGTGCCAAATAACACTCGCCATTCTGCCTTTGTGGTATTCATTTGGTCCATAAATATTAAAAAATTTTAAGCCCGCCCAAAATGGTGGCGTTTCTGTTTGTTGAATGGCCCATTTATCAAACTCATTTTTACTGATGCCATAAGGATTTAATGGCTGTAATTGAAAAGGTAATTCATGATTATCGTTGTAGCCAAACTCGCCACCACCATAGGTTGCAGCCGATGAGGCATAAATTAATGGTACTTTATTTTTTGTACAATACTGCCAAATATTTTGCGAGTATTCTACGTTAAGTTCTTGGTGAATAGCGTAGTTAAATTCGGTAGTATCGGTTCTTGCGCCAAGATGAATTACTGCATCTATTTTAGGATTATTTACAGATAGCCATTCAAACAAATTTTGTCTTTCAACTGCTTCAGAAAACTGTTTATTTTCCCAATTTCTGCGCTTTTCTTCTACGCCAAAATCGTCTACAATAATAATGTTGCGATAGCCATTATCATTTAAAAACTGCACCATGCAGCAGCCAATAAAACCCGCAGCGCCAGTAACAATGATAGATGGTTCGATAGTATTCATAGAAGTTGCTTAAAAATCAAAGTCGTCAAAATCGGGTTCTAAATCATCTAAAGATAATTTTTTTATCTCTTTTTTCAAGAATTTAATATCCGAAAATTTTAAATTTTCGTATCCTAAACGAGCAATTTCTTTTTTCATTTCAATTACCAATTCTGCAATTTTTATATCAATATAACCATCAACCTCTTTATTTTTTAAAAAGTTTAATCGATAATGTTTTATATAATTTTTTAATTGAGATAATTTATCTTTTATTTCAGACTCCTGTTTGTTTAATATTTTCACATACTCGCTTACAACACTGTCGTCTTTAGCTTCAATGCCCGTTTGTGAGGCATATTTTATATCTAACTCTAAAAGTTTGTAAAAATTATTGTCATCATAAGCTGTTGTAATTTCTTTTAGAATGATGCCCATTTCACTTTTTTTGAGTTCGTCAGGCTCGGTATCTGGGTGAAATTTTTTTACTAAGTTTAAGTAAATACTTTTCCACGATTTATTCATTTTGTCGGCTGCCATTTTGGCTTTTTCCGAATTGTTATCTGGTATATGTTATTTTTACTTTTGCCATTCGAAGTGCCATTATGTTTAGCTTGTGCTGCGTCAAATGCTACAGTAAACCTTTTCTTCATTTCACGAAAATCTAAATTATCTACATCCGATAAATCAATATCTAAACCATACTGCTCTTTCATCATCATTTGCATCATATCCTTAGCAAGTGCCTGATCTTCAATTGAAAGTTCTTGTGCTTTAAGTTTATGGTATTTGTGTTCAATAGTAGTTAACTCGGTATTTTCATGTGTACCCGAATACTCATCTATTGCTAAATCACATACATTAATTATAATTTGAATTAATTTCTGAGCATCTGTTTTAGAAAACTTATTATTTTCAAATAAATTATCTAATGTTTTTACATAAGTTAGTTTAGCAGCTACATATTGTTGCTGTAAATCTAACAAAACACCTTATTTCTTGGTATTATATTTTTTAATGTTATTTTCTAATTCGACCAATTGCTGGCCTTTACTTTCTATGTTTTTAACTAATTTATTAAATGCAATCTGCTGTTTACTAAGCCCTTCTTTCTTTTTTATTAATAATAAATCAGACATAGCTAATATATTATTTAATATTATGCTAAATATTTTTCAATAGCAGTATCATATTTTTCTTTCCAATCGGTGATGCTGCCCCAATTGTTATTGTTCACCACAATAGTACGGCTAGTAACAGTACCCAATTCTACAACAGTAATATTACTTATTTCTGCTGCTGCCTTTATAGCGGCTGCTTGCGTTGCCGTAGCACTTATCACCACCCTACCTTGTGCCTCACCTAGCCAATAAGCGTCTGTTCTAATATTGTTATTGGTTTTTGCTACCGAAAAGCCTAAACCTTTATGAAAACCACTTTCTAGTAAGGTAACTATTAAACCACCTTCACTAACATCATGTGCAGATTGGATGTGTTTTTTAGCAATAATGTTTTTAATAAATTGTTGCGTGTTAAACTCTTCGTCCATATCAAAATATGGTGCTGGCGAGTATTCTACGCCTTTTAGTTTGTGTAAATACTCACTTGAACCAATGTCATTCTTTTGATTACCTACCAATAAAATCACATCATTTTCTTGCTTGAAATACATGGTCATTTTAGTAGTAATATCATCTAGCACACCCACCATACCAATAGTTGGTGTTGGGTACACAGGCCCATTGGGGTTTTGGTTGTAAAAGCTAACATTACCACCTGTAACAGGCGTATTAAATTTTCTACAAGCATCGCCCATACCTGTTACTGCTTTTACAAATTGGTAGTACACTTCGGGATCGTAAGGATTACCAAAGTTTAAGCAATTGGTTACGCCTAAAGGCTCGGCACCACTGCATACAATGTTACGTGCAGCTTCTGCCACTGCAATCATACCACCCACGTAAGGATTTGCAAAAACATATTTACTATTACAATCTACCGTTATGGCCAATGCTTTGCCTGTACCTTTTGCCAAAACTATCGAAGCATCGCTTGGGTTGTTAGTACTAATGTTGGCGGCACCAACCATACTATCGTATTGCGTGTACACCCAACGTTTGCTGGCAATATTTGGTATCTGTATTAGTGCCTCAACAGTAGTTTTAAGAGCGTCATCATCTGCAATATCGGTAACACTATCAATGTTAAAGGCTGCAATTTTTGCAAAATATTTAGGCTCGGTATAATCTCTTGTGTATTGCGGTGCGCCGCCACCAAGTACCAATTCTTCTGCTGGCAGTTCTGCTTCTAAAACTCCATTCATGTAAAATTTCAACAAGCCATCATTGGTTACTTCGCCAATATTACTAGCAGACAAGTCCCATTTTTCAAAAATATCTAGCACCTCTTTTTCTCTACCTTTTTGTACCACAATCAACATACGTTCTTGGCTTTCACTTAATAGTAATTCCCAAGCTTTCATGTCTTTTTGGCGAGTTGGTACTTTCTCTAAATCTATACGCATACCCACACCACCTTTAGCACTCATTTCGGCAGTAGAGCAAATAATGCCAGCGGCGCCCATATCTTGCATACCTACAATGGCATCAGTATCTATCAATTCTAAACAAGCTTCTAGTAATTTTTTCTCTTGAAAAGGATCACCTACTTGCACGGCAGGTAACTCCTGCACAGAGTCGGCATTAATATCTGCACTAGCAAAACTGGCACCACCAATACCATCTTTACCAGTAGCACTACCTACAAAAAATACAGGATTACCAGTACCTTTTGCTGTGGCACTAATCATTTTATCTGCCTTCATAATACCAACACTCATGGCATTTACCAAAGGATTGGTATGGTAGCAATCTTCAAAATACACTTCACCACCTACGGTAGGTACACCAAAACAGTTGCCATAATGGCCTATGCCATGTACCACACCACGTAATAAATGTTGTGTTTTTTTATCTTTTAAATTACCAAAGCGAAGGCTGTTGAGCGATGCAATTGGTCTTGCACCCATGGTAAAAATATCTCGTTGAATACCACCAACACCAGTAGCTGCACCTTGAAAAGGCTCTAAAGCACTTGGGTGATTGTGGCTTTCTATTTTAAATACCACGCCAAAACCATTACCCATATCCATTAAACCTGCATTTTCTTCGCCTGCTGCTACTAAAAGTTTACCTCCTTCTCTTGGCAATGTTTTTAGCCATTTAATAGAGTTTTTATAACTACAGTGTTCGCTCCACATAGCACTAAAACTACACAACTCAGTAAAGTTTGGGGTGCGACCGAGTTTTTGTTTTATTAACTCAAATTCATCGGCAGTAAGGCGCAATTGCAGGGCAGTTTTAACAGTAATTTCCATTGTTTTTAGTTAATGGTTAACGGCCTATAGTTAGTGGTAGTTACAATGAACCATTATCTATAACCTATTGCCAAATTGCCGCAAATGTAAGAAACCATGTGCAGGTAGCAAGGCTAAATTTACACACCAAAAAAGCCACACTTTAAAAGTATGGCTTATGATATTTTTAAAAATAAAACGGCTACAACTTTATCACCTTACCGCTACCCGCTACGCTTTTAGAAATATTGGTAACATCTCCCGTATAATAAACATCGCCGCTACCTACAATAGATACTTTTAAAATGTTACTTGCATTAACTTTTGCATTACCGCTGCCTGCAATAGATACTTTTACATCTTCTGCTACTAAATCATTGCAAATAGCATCGCCACTACCTGCAATACTTACACCAAGTGCTTCAGTTTTTCCTTTTAAAATAACATTACCACTACCTGCAATTGAAATACCTACTCTTTCTATGCTTTTAAAATTGAGGTTAATATTGCCGCTACCTGCTATTGAAAAAGTGGTTTTATCATCGTTGGCAAAATTGCCCACACCAGTAATATTGCCACTTCCAGCAAGCGATATGCCTGAAAGTTTTGTAAGCGATACGTAAATTTTAATTTTATTTTTTGACTTTAGGTTGACGTAATTTTCGGTTCTGATAGTCAATTTATCGCCTTTAATTTCTGTTATAATTTTTGGTAGTAAATTTTCATCTGCTTCTACAATTACATTTTTATCGGTGCCGTAACTAATAATTACATCCCAAGAACCACCCGAACCAATGGATGTAAAACTGCCAAGGGTTCTCACATCTTTTACAATATTGCCATTGCCTTCTATTTTGCTCCATGGCTGGGCAAATGTGTTAAAACTAATAATAGCTAGTAATGCGGTAAAAACTGTTTTCATTTTTTTGCGTTTTTAATGATGAATAACCATTGAACGCAGCAAAAAGCAATTAGTTACAGGCGGAAGAAAAACTGATAAAAGTGATTCACCAAAAAGCACATGCTACTACTTGTAACTTAGCTAAATAGCTAACAAAGCGATGCAGTGGATGATGAGCAACGGCAGACAAGCTACAACAGGTGCGTAGTACAAAAGTTGGCAAACAAAAAGCCACTCGCTTGCAAAAACGAATGGCTTTTAAACTGCAATATTTTAAAAAAACGAATTACTCGCTACTGGGTTTTACCAAACCTAATTTAGCATCTAGGCTAAGTGTAGCATGTGGTACGGCTCTTAAACGGGCTTTATCAATCAACTTGCCAGTTACACGGCAAATACCGTATGTTTTATTTTCTATACGCATGATGGCTTTTTCAAGGTGGTCAATATATGAGATTTGACGACCAGCCATTTGGCTCAATTGTTCTCTTTCCATACTCATACTACCGTCTTCCATAGTCATGTAGCGAGCCTCATCGTTTCCGCCACCCTCATCTTTACGGGTAATTAAACCTTGTAAATAGGCTAATTCTTTTTTGGCTGTATCCATTTTTTTATTAATCAAATCACGAAACTCGTTTAAGTCGGCATCGCTATATTTAACTAATGGACTGCCAAATTGTGATGGTGTGTTTGGTCTTTTTTCCAAGGGTGTATAAGCAGGGTTATAAGGAACGCTTGATTTTGTACTTATTTTACCAACTTTCACATTTTTTATTGGTTCTAAAGCTTTTTTTACGGGTTTTCTTGGTGTTGTTGGCACTTCTAGTGCTTTAGACTTTGCCATTTTTTTTACCCGTGCCGCTACAGGTTTTTCTTCAACCTTGGCTACTGTTTTTGTTGTTGTAACTACTTTTTTAGCAGGCTCTACAACCACCTTAGCAGCAGGCTTAGCAGGTTTTGCTACTACTTTTGCCGCAGACTTCACTCGGGTTACTTTTTTAGCAACAACAGGTTTTGCAGCCACTTTTGCAACTGCTTTTTTAACTTCTACTTTTTTGGTAGCCCCTTTTTTTGCTAGTGCAGTTTCTTTTTTAGCTACTGTTTTTGCAACTACCTTTTTAGTAGGCGCAGCTTTTTTTGTAGAAACTTTAGAAACTGGTTTTGCTACTTTTTTTGCTGCAACTACTGCTTTTTTCGCTGGCACTTTTGCTACCACCTTTTTTGCAGACACAGTTTTTTTTGCAGAAGCTTTTGCAACCACTTTCGCAGTTGGTTTTGCTGTAGGTTTAGATGCCTTAGCAGCTTTTTTAAGAGCAGGTTTTTTAACAGCCATAGCTTTTATCCTTTTTTTGTGATGCGTATTTTTAGCATTTGCTCGTTCACTTCAATTTCGATGCCATCTTGCAAATTGGCTACCCAAGTGATGCTTTCTGCCAAAATTTCGCAGCAAATATACTCGTTATAATTTATAATGCTCAACTCGAATGCAGTATTTTCAAGTAGTTCTACGAATATACGGTCTGTTAATTCAAAACCATTATCTTTTCGAATATTTTGTACACGGTTTACTAACTCCCTTGCGTTTCCTTCGTTTTGAAGGTCTTCTGTTATAGTAATATCTAATGCAACCGTTAAACTACCCTTGCTTGCAACGCTCCATCCTGGTATATCTTCTGCTGTAATTTCAACATCAGCAACTAAAATTTCAAATTTCAAATTTGAAATTTCTAATTCTATTATTCCATTTTGCTCTAATTCTGAAATTTGATGCTGGCTAAAACCTGCAATAGCGGCAGCAGCGGTTTTCATATTTGCACCTAATTTAGCACCTAATGTTTTAAAATTGGCTTTTATTTTTTTCTTGATAATACCTGCTGTTTCGGTAATATACTCTAACTCTTTAACATTTACTTCTGCCTTAATTAAATCCTCAATTGTTTCTAATTGTAGCTTCATTGCAGGGTTTAAAACAGGAATTAGCACTTTTTGCAGCGGTTGACGTACTTTAACATTCACTTTTTTGCGCAGCGACAATACCAATGAACATACATCTTGTGCCAATTGCATACGCTCTTCTAAAGCTGCATCTACTGCATCTGCATGGTAAGTTGGGTACAACGCATGGTGTACACTTTGCACACTAAACCTGCTAGAAACCGCATTTAAGTTGTTAAATACCGCATCGCTAAAGAATGGCGAAATGGGTGCCATTAATCTAGTTAATGTTTCTAAACACTCATATAAAGTTTGGTATGCAGCTATTTTATCAGCTTGGTAATTGCCTTTCCAGAAACGGCGGCGGCACAAACGTACATACCAGTTACTTAAATGTTCGTCTACAAATTGTTCTATTAAACGACCAGCCTGTGTAGGCTCGTAATCGTTCATGGCATCGGTTACTTTTTTAATTAATGTATTTAAAGAAGATAAAATCCAACGGTCAATTTCTGGACGTTCTGCCAAAGGCATGTAGGCTTCTTTAAATGCAAAGCCATCCACATTGGCATACAATACAAAAAACTGGTAGGTATTATATAAAGTGCCAAAAAACTTACGTTGTACTTCTTGAATACCGTTAATATCAAATTTTAAATTATCCCAAGGGCTAGCATTGGTAATTAAATACCAACGTGTTGCATCGGCACCAAACTTATCAATGGTTTCAAATGGGTTTACTACGTTACCCAAACGCTTACTCATTTTGTTGCCATTTTTATCTAGCACCAAACCGTTAGAAACCACTGTTTTGTAAGCTCTACCATCTACTTTATCCGTTGGCAAACCAACTTTTTCAAGTTCTTCTATTACACTTTCTTTAATTAAACTACCTATTGCATGTAAGGTATAAAACCAACCTCTTGTTTGGTCTACACCTTCGGCAATAAAGTCTGCTGGATAGTTTTGCGCAAATAGTTCTTTGTTTTCAAAAGGAAAATGCTGCTGTGCATAAGGCATGGCACCACTATCAAACCAAACGTCAATTAAATCTGACACACGTTTCATTGGTTCGCCTTTAGATGACACCAATATGATTTCATCTACAAAAGGTTTGTGTAAATCTAAGTTGGCTGTTGATAAATTTTGGTTGATTTCGCCACCTAAAATAGCTTTTGCTTTTTCTGCTTCTGCCATCAATTCTGCAATACTACCAATACACTTCATTTCGCTACCATCTTCATTCTTCCAAACAGGTAGTGGCGTGCCCCAATAACGGCTGCGGCTCAAATTCCAATCTACCATATTTTCTAGCCAGTTACCAAAACGGCCTTCGCCAGTACTTTTTGGTTTCCAGTTTATGTTTTTGTTCAGTTCAACCATTCTATCTTTTAAAGCTGTGGTTTTTATAAACCAAGCATCTAAAGGATAGTATAAAATAGGTTTATCGGTACGCCAGCAATGTGGGTAGCTGTGTTCGTATTTTTCTATTTTAAAAGCACGATTTTCTAATTTCAGGTTCACGCAGATGTCTACATTTACATCTACATAGTCATTCTCGTCCTTATAATTTTTTACGTATCTGCCACTAAATTCGCCAAGGCCATCAACAAATTTGCCTTGCTTATCTACCATGGTTAAAATACCAATATTGTTTTTTTGACCAATTTTAAAGTCATCTGCACCAAAAGCAGGTGCTGTGTGTACAATACCAGTACCATCTTCTGTGGTAACAAAATCGCCAACCATTACTTTAAATGGCTCTGCATTTGGTGTAATTGCTTGAATGGCTTCTAACGAATTGGCTTCATAAGGCATTAATTGCTCGTAGCGTACACCTTCTAAATCTTTACCTTTAAATTCCGCTAATATTTTCCAAGGCAATAGTTTTACACCTTCGGCATAATTGTCAAAATCGCCGTTTTCGCCTTCTTCCTTAAAATATTTACCCAATAAGGCTTTCGCTAAAATCACATTCACAGGTGTGTGTAAATATGGATTGAAGGTTTTCACCAATACATAATCAATATTTGGCCCAACAGTTAAGCCAAGATTTGAAGGGAGCGTCCAAGGCGTGGTGGTCCAAGCCATCAAGAAAGCCTCCCTAAATCCCTCCGAAGGAGGGACTTCGGAACTCGAATTATTTATAACATCAAATATTTTTAATGCCCCTGAATGACTGGCATTAGCCCCTCCTTTGGAGGGGTTGGGGAGGCGAAACATTACTGTTGCACTCGTATCCTTTACATCTTTATAAGTACCAGGTTGGTTTAATTCGTGTGAACTTAAACCTGTGCCAGCAGCAGGTGAGTAAGGTTGAATGCTCACACTTTCGTACAGCAAACCTCTATCGTATAGTTTACTTAAAATCCACCAAAGGCTTTCGATGTAGTTATTTTCAAAGGTGATGTATGGGCTGTTCAAATCTACCCAATAACCCATTTTTTTGGTAATATTATCCCACTCGTTTTTGTAACGCAATACTGCTTCACGGCATTTTTGGTTATAATCTGCTATTGATATTTTTTTGCCAATATCTTCTTTGGTAATGCCTAATTCTTTTTCTACACCTAATTCTACAGGTAGGCCGTGCGTATCCCATCCGCCTTTACGTTTTACCTGAAAACCTTGCATGGTTTTGTAGCGGCACACCAAATCTTTCAATGTTCTAGAAATAACGTGGTGAATACCAGGCATACCATTGGCACTTGGCGGCCCTTCGTAAAACACAAACGGCTCGTTGCCCTCACGCAAAGCCACACTTTGTTCAAAAGCTTGGCTTTCATCCCACTTTGCTAATATTTCTTTTTCTATTGTTGGTAAATGTAACCCAGAAAATTCTTTGTACTTAACACTCATGATACGCTACTGAAAGTTAATGCCTGCAAGGTTTTAGCAATAATGCAAGGCTAATTTTTTGATGGCTGCGAAGGTAAGGAAATTGAAGGGGGAAAATTTCACATAAAAAAATGAAAGCAGCGTCTCTGTTTGAATTTTGATTAGCTAGTGGTTTGCTACAAGCAAATATTTAGACTTGAAATACGTTTACTACTTCCGTTCACAATTAATTTCGTAAAATATTTGGTAAGACAAAAAAATGGCGCTAGGTTTGACTTAACTTAAAAGTTAAGATTGATTGTTAGATTTATAAAAATTAAAGAGTTATCTACTTATAAGGTCGGTTTTTATACTTTATACCTTGACGAAGAAGAACTCACTGAGTTTGAAAAATTCGACGGAACGGACTTTACTCATCACCAAGAAGAATTAAAAATCATATACTATATTCTAAAAACAATGGGATTGAGAGGGGCGAAGCCGTATTATTTTAGACCGGAAAATGGTGCGGAAGCCCTTCCAGCCAAAAAAGATGTTCCACTGCGATTGATAGAAGCCAACCTCGACCAAGGTATAAGGCTTTACTGTATCCGCATAACGGATAAGATTGTCATTCTGCTCAATGGAGGAATAAAGACCAATCAAAACCCTAAGTTATGTTCCAATGTAAAACGACATTTTAATATAGCGTGGCAATTATCTGCTGCTATTACACGAGCAAAACTTGCAGGCGATATTCATTGGGACTCAGAAGGTACAGAGTTGACACCACTTGAGATGCAAATTGACCTTTAACCATAACCTAAAAACTTACATAATATGCAGTTAAAGAACCTTACAAGAATTCTTGGCTCACCAAATCCACTTCTCGAACGAAAAGTGGAAATCAATATGGCTATATTAGACCGTATTCATGTTTTATTGAACAGGCATTTTAATGGTCGTCAGAAAAATCTTGCTGAAGCCTTAGACATTTCTGAAGCTGCTGTTAGTAAAATGATTAATGGCTACAAAAACTTTGAAATTGACACGCTACTCAAACTTGAGCAAGCCTTTGGAGAGCCAATCATTGGTGTACATACCGATGAAAATAATCCCGATGCAGATTATACAGCTATAGCAACTAGTTGTACAATCCGAGCCCATTGGCAAGTTTGTGATACAGGGGATTTGAACAAAATAGATTTTACACCGACTTCTGTTCATTTATCTCCTTTAGGCAGTACAAATACCGAATCAACGATATTTTCATGAGCAATCAAACTATTCGTCAACCTTTTGATATTTCGGCTTTGGTGCTGAAGGATATTATTATAGTACAAGCAGGTATCAATAACTCCAAAAGCATATCTTCTGTGGAAGGCAATTCGATTAATCTCGATATTGGAATGGAAGCAGCTTTCAATGTTGGTAGTAAAATGATAAGGCTTACTTTTAAATGTGACCTTTCTAGTTCTGCTCATACAGAGCTGCAAGGGAGTTTTGAAATAGCATTTTATTTTGTTGTGGATGAGTTTGAAAAACTTATCAATGTGGATGAGAAGGAAAAGAAAGTAAACATGGAGGATGACTTTTTATTGTCAATTGCAAATATTACTTACTCTACATCAAGGGGAATTATTTATTCAAGATGTTTAGGTACAGTATTCAATAAGGTAATCATTCCTGTAGTTTCAAATGACTCAATAAAAAAAGTAATACTAAATACAGGCTAAACTTTTAACAGAATTTGACACACCTAATAGATACCACCCGTTCGGGTGTTTTTTTGTTTTAGTAAAAATTCCATCACTAAAAAAGTCAACTATCAAAAACAACTCGAATTTGATAATATGAAAATTTTGAGCTAAACATAATATTGGCAAACTTTAAATAGTTGCAATATTTACTTGTTCAGCTAAGAATAAAAATCAAACTATTTGGCTAAATTCTTTTTTAAGTTGATGATATTTAGATATTTATATATCAATATAAATGATTAAACAAAGCATAGCAGGCTAATATTTATTACACTAAGCCTATTCTTCTTCCAACTAAAATGGCCTCATTTCTGAGACCACTTAGTATATTAAACAGCAAGTGTATTCTAGAATTTATATGATACAGTGGCTATAAACTGCGTAGGCGCAATAGGATTAACACTGTAATTTTCGTGTACATAATAGTTAAATGTGTTAGTAAGGTTAGATACTTTGGTAATAATTGAATACTTCTTAAAAGAATAACCTGCACATATATCAACTGTTGTAAAACCTGGCACTTCAAAATTGCGGGCAAAGGTTTGCGTTTGCCCTTTGGTATTATTAAAACCAGCAAAACGAGTACCTGTAAAAAATGCTGCCGCACCTAGTTTTAAACCTTTTACCGCACCGTTATTAAAGGTATAAAACAAACTACCATTTGCTGTACTTGCAGGATTATTAATCAATCTTTCGCCTTCAATAAAGCTACCTCGTGTATCAGGCGTTCTTGTATAGCGAATAAAATTGTAGCTGTAGCCAGCCAATACATCTAAACCTTTTAGTGCATGAACGCCCTAATCTATTTCTACACCATCGCTTGCTGTTTGCCCAGTTAATGCTTTTAAACTCGTATTACTATTAGGCGTTACTCCGTCAGCGGCAAATAAGGCAGTTTGTGCTAAGTTGTTATTCACTATTCGGTAAGCTGTCACATTTGCCGATAAGGCGCCACCAAAAAAATTATTTTTTACACCTATTTCGTATTGGTCAATAATTGATGGTGCTAAAGCATTGCCATACACATCGGCACCAGAATTTACCGAAAAAGAATTGGCATAGCTTACAAAAGCTGAACTATTATTGGTGATTTTGTAAACCAAACCTACTCTTGGCGAAAAAGATTTATCTACTTTATTGGTAACTGCGTACTTGCGTACACCTGTTGCAAAAGTTACCGTATCTATTGGTCTTGCATCTTGGTAAGAAAAACGAACGCCAGCCAGCAATTTCAATTTACTAGTAATGCTTATTACATCTTGCACATAAGCACCAAAGCGAATAACAGGTGTGGTAATCATACGCAACTCATTGGCCACAGGTATATCTGTACGAGCCTTGTATTTTTTTGGGTCAAAAATATTAATGGTATCGTACATGGTAGGGTTGGTGTAAGATGTAGCTTGGGTCAAATATCTATCAACATCTGCACCTGCTAAAATGATGTGTTGCATACCCGCAATGGTAAGTTTACCATTGGCACTTACTTGCGTTATATAATATTCTTCGTGGTTTTTGGTTCTGCCCAATGGTCTTGCCCAATCACCATTTGCAGAAGCTTGTATGCGTTCGGTTGAATAATAATCTCTATGGTATTGTTGATAAGATAACGACATATTTAACTGCCAAGTATCGCTTAACCGATGCTTTAAATTAGCGGTGGTAGATGTTTGCTGCGTTTTAGCATATTGCCAAGGTGTACCAAAAAATGCTGATCTGCCTAGGTTGGGAATTATTGTATTGTTGTAAGTGCCAATGCCAAAATCTGGTGTAAACTCGTGGTTTAAATAATCTGCTTGCAGCAATAATTGTGTGCGGTTGCTTAATTTAAAAAGTAAAGATGGATTAATATAATAGCGTTTAGAATTTGGAATATTGCGATAGCTACCAGCATTTTCGTACACACCATTTATTCTGTAAGCTATTTTAGCCGTAATTGAGCCGTAAATATCTACGGTTGGTTTGTACAAATGGAAGCTGCCACTACGAAAAGAAATTTCGCCACCTTGCTGAAATTTAGGCTGCTTGGTTACCATATTTAAAATACCGCCCGGCGATACATTGCCATACAAAATAGCCGCACTGCCTTTTAGTATTTCTACTTTTTCTAAAGAGCTAGTTTCGGGCATGGCACCAGAATTAATACGCACACCATCTTTAAACATATTGGTACTTGAAAAGCTATAGCCTCTAGCTGCAAAGTTTTCTTGAGTAGCACCACGTGTGCTAGCTAAATACACACCATTTACATTTTTTAATACATCGCTTAAACGTTGCACTTGTTGGTGTTCTAACACATTTTTACCCACAACTGCAATACCTTGTGGTAGGTCTAAAGGGTAAATAGCTACACGACCTATACTTACTGGTATGGCATTTAAGTTGCGCCGAGATTGTACAATTACTTCATCTAGTTGTTTAGCATTTTCTACCAAGGTAATATTTACTTGCAAAGTAGTATTGGTAGTAATTGTTACAGCCTTTGTAATAGTTTGTAAGCCTACTAACGATACTGTTAGTTGGTAGTTACCTATGGGGATATTTTTCAGTTCATATCCACCCAATTCATCTGAGATAGTTGCTAATTTGGTATTACGCAGTTGCATATTTACGTAAGCCGCTGGCTTACTATCAGTAGTTACAATTTTACCTTTTAAAGTACCACTTTGCGCTATTGCACTTAGTGTTAGTAGTGCCACAATTGATGTTAGTATTAGTTTCATGTTCATTGCTTATAATTATGGTGCAAAGCAATGTTGCGTAAGAAACTATATCGTGCCGCATCGGGAAAAGCGAATTATACAATTGGGAAAAATGAATTTCCGTAAAACAAAAATCCTTCTGTAACTATTGCTACAAAAGGATTTCAGAATAATTACACTTAGCTGAATTACTTTTTATCGTCTATAATAATAGGTGTTTTACTGCCGCCCATTACAATTACTTTACTGTTAGGCGATGTTACTAAACCCTTCATTACTTGTATTTGTTCGTATTGCAATTGCTTGTCGGTAAGGCCACTACTCATAATGCGTTGGTAATCGGCAATACCTTGGGCTTCTACCCTTTTACGCTCTGCTTCTTGTTTTTCTTTTTGCAGTACAAATTCCATTTTTTGTGCTTCTTGTTCTGCTTTTATTTTCTCTTCAATAGATGCTTTTACGGTAGCAGGTAGCGTAATATTACGTACCAATAATTGCTCTAGTACTAAGCCCCTTTTCTTAAAGTCTTCATCAATAGTTTTAAAAATTCTCGCCTGAAATTCGTCACGTTTGGTACTGTATAAATCTACCGCTGTGTAGTAAACAGCGTTGTCACGAATTTTGGTTCGTGTAATAGGGCGTACAATTTTGTCTTTATAATCTAAGCCCGTTTCACGAATAATGTTTGGCGCGTCTTTAGATAATACACGGTACAATACCGTTAAATCCATGGTCACTTCAAGCCCATCGGCAGTAAGCGTTTTAATTGCATCGTCGCCTGCCTTATCGCCTTCATCGTGTACACCACTCATGGTGTAGTTTTGGGTTTTAATGTCTATTTTACTTACATCTACCAATGGATTTACCAAGGTTAAACCGCTAGTAATTACATCGTCTTGTACTTTACCAAACATAGATTTTACGCCTATTTGGCCTGCATCTATTTGCTTAATACACGAAGTAGAAAATCCTAGTAAGATTAGGATAATACCAAAAATTCTTACAGGATTTATAAATTGCGAAATCGCTTGGTTTTGATTTTTTAAAGCTAAGGCAGCAAAAAATACAATGATGCCAATAATAATGAGTGTCATTTTAAATAATTTTATTGATACACCAAAGTTAACTAGTGTTTGTGTCTTGCTTAAATTATTATACAAACGCCATTATTAACGATGCAAACCTTTAAAAAATTCTTGGTTGGTATTAATAAGCTATTATCTTTGCTAAACTAACGTTAGTTAGTATTTTTTGATTATTGACCTCTAACGATAAACTTGCCTACAGTTTTTTTTAGTTGATTATTAAAATTTTAGTTTTGGTTGCTTGCTTAACAGACCCGCTTTTCCAGGTGGGTCTCTTTTTTTTAGTACAAATAGATAAAAATAAAGGCTCTGCAAAATATTTGCAAAGCCTTTATTTTAAGTACATTGTGTAAGCTTAGTTGCTTGTAAATATATTATCAACCGCACCACCTAACATTGGGAATTTTTCTTTTACAAAGCCCACAATGGTTTGAATAGCCTGTGCTGCTTGCTCATCTGTTAAACCAACTTCTGTTTTCAATTTTTCAATTAACTCGTTCATAATGTGTATTTTATAGGATTAATTATTGTTACTTTTTAGCAAAAATATTAGGCTACTTTCAGCAGGCTCATGTTGCTTTTGCTAAACATGCTGTGTGCATATTCTAGCGTAATATGTAGGTTGGTTTCGTTTTTACCTGGTAGTTCAAACATAGAATCGGTTAAAATTCCTTCACAAATACTACGCAAACCCCTTGCACCAAGTTTGTATTCAAGTGCTTTTTCTACCATAAAGTCGTAAACGGCATCATCAAATGTTAAGACAATACCTTCCATATCAAACAAGCGTACATATTGCTTTACCACAGAGTTTTTAGGCTCGGTTAATATGCTGCGCAAGGTTTCGGCATCTAGTGGATTTAAGTGTGTAACCACTGGTAAACGGCCTAGTAGTTCTGGTATTAAACCAAAGCTTTTTAAGTCTTGTGCAGTAATAAATTGTAGCAAGTTTTTACGTTGGTAATCTTGCATCTCTTTATTTACATTAAAGCCAATTGCATTGGTATTTACTCTACGAGCAATTACTTTATCAATACCGTCAAAAGCACCACCGCATATAAACAAGATGTTTTTGGTATCTAGTTTTATCATCTTTTGGTCTGGGTGCTTTCTACCGCCTTGAGGTGGCACTAGCACTTCTGTACCTTCTAGCATTTTTAGTAAGCCTTGTTGTACGCCTTCGCCACTTACGTCTCTAGTTATTGATGGATTGTCGCCTTTTCTAGCAATTTTGTCTATTTCATCTACATATACAATACCACGTTCGGCGGATTGCACATCGTAGTTACAGTTTTGTAGCAAACGTGTAAGCATACTTTCTACATCTTCACCTACATAACCTGCTTCTGTAAAAACCGTTGCATCTACAATGGCAAATGGTACGTTTAGCAAACGTGCAATGGTTTTAGCAATTAAGGTTTTACCTGTACCAGTTTCACCCACCATTACAATATTGCTTTTCTCAATTTCTACATCGTCTTGTAATTGCTTTTGGTTTATGCGTTTAAAGTGATTGTACACCGCCACTGTAATTACTTTTTTTGCGTCATCTTGGCCAATAATGTACTGGTCTAAAAAGCTTTTTATTTCTGCAGGCTTGCGTACATTAAGTTTTAAGCTGTTTGCAGGTGGTGCTTCTTCATTACTGTTAGATGCAGGCTCACGATTTAATCCCATTTCTTGGGCAATAATTTCCTCAGCATGTTCTACACAACTTTCACAAATATGACCTTCTTGCCCCGCTATTAATATTTTAACTTCATCTCTGCCACGGCCACAGAAAGAACAATGCAGATGATTTTGCTTTGCCATTTATTGTTTTAATTTAAAAATTCACACGTAGTACCTTGCACATTTGCGCCAAGCAATTAAACAAAAATACACGCTCTGCCTTGTATTAGAAAGTGTATTTAGGTATATTGGCTATTTTAACAAGTTTAATTACAATTTAATTAACACATGGTCTACTATGCCGTAAGCTTTTGCTTCTTCGGCATTCATCCAGTAGTCACGGTCAAAGTCTTTCATAATTTGCGCTACGGTTTTACCACAATTTTCGGCCAAAATTTTCGCACCAATTTCTTTGGTTTTTCTTATTTGTTCGGCCTGAATTTCAATATCGGTCTGCGTTGCTTGTAAATAACCACCAATACTAGGTTGGTGTATCATTACTTCGCCATGCGGATAAATGTAGCGTTTTCCCTTAGTACCTACGCTCAATAAAATTGAACCCATACTTGCTGCTAAGCCCATACAAATGGTACTTACTGGGCTGCTAATTAATTTAATTGTATCGTACAAAACCATACCGCTTGTAACCACACCACCTGGGCTGTTAATGTACAATTTAATCTCTTCACCGGGCTTATCGGCATCAAGCAATAATAGTTTAGAAACGGCTTCTCTGGCCGTTTTATCGTCTACAACTCCCCAAAAATAGATGGCACGTTTTTCAAAAAACATTTTCTCCATTTTCTTCATCATCACAGGTCCTACTTGCTCGTTTTGCTTGTCGTCTTTCGGCTTTTCGTCTTCTTCATCTTCCATCAAAAATGGATTTATATATTTAGACTGTATCATGTTGTATAATTTTTACCCAATTAAAGGTTTTAAAAATATTGTTGTTATGAGCTGTTGATTTTCAATGTAGCTGTTGTTGCGTCTCACACTTGTACGTTCTATTCGCTTGTCAGCTTTTATCTAATCGTATCTATTTAAACCACAAAGAACACAAAGCTTGTAACTTGTTTGCTACCCTTGTAAAGCCGCTGCTTTTCTAGGATTGGTAAATAATACTTCATCTACCAAGCCAAATTCTTTGGCTTCAATAGCTGTTAACCAAAAGTCACGTTCGCTGTGTTTAGAAATCTCATCTACCGTTTTACCAGTATGCGATGCGGTAATTTCGTATAATTCTTGCTTTAGTTTCTTAATTTCTCTTGCAGTAATTTCTATATCGCTTGCTTGGCCACCAATAGCACCGCTTGGTTGGTGCATCATTATGCGGCTGTGTTTCAATGCGGTACGTTTACCTTTTACACCAGCGCACAACAATATTTGCCCCATACTTGCAGCAATACCTGTACAAATGGTACTCACATCTGGACTTATAAACTGCATCGTATCGTAAACGCCTAAACCAGCATAAACGCTGCCTCCTGGGCTGTTAATGTACATTTGAATATCACGTGTTCTATCTACGCTTTCCATAAATAGCAACTGCGCCGTGATAATATTTGCCACATAATCGTTAATGCCTTCGCCCAAAAAAATAATTCTGTCCATCATTAATCGGCTGAATACATCCATTTGTGCAATGTTCATTGGACGCTCTTCAATAATGTATGGTGTAAGATTGGTTGGGTTAAAATGCGTTTGGTAATTGTGCAGTGTAGCGCTGCTTATACCCTGATCTTTAACGGCATATTTTTCAAATTCTTTTCCAAAATTCATCTGTTACTATTTTTTGTTTTCAATGTTTAATGATACATTTTATACCAACTATACCACCTGCTATTATTTTGCGTTGAAGTTATGAGATTTGAGGTTTCAAATATTAATGCATTTATTTTTTTTACAGACAACTTGGTGTGGTTTTGTTGCAGATACCGCAGAAGTCGTAAAGTTTATGAATATATACACAACAATTTATCAAACAAAACTGCCCGTTACAAAGTTGGTAACGAGCAGTAATTTTATCCTTATTCAACATCTTAGTGATGGTGGTGGTGTAATTTTTTAGCAAAATCTTTTTCACTAATAGCTTCTTCATTAAACGCTAGGGTAGATTCTAAACTAGCAAACAATTTTTGTGCGCTAATGCGTTGTTGGCTTTCTTCTACAAACTTATTGTCTTGCATCATGCGGTTAGCATAATCATCAAGCCATTGGTTTTTTTCGCCTAACAAGTTAAACTTAGCACCCGTGTATTTGAGCAATTGTTTTTTTGCTAATTCTCTAATATCGTCTGGTAACACTTCAATTTTATAGTCTTTCAATAGTTTAGAGCTAATCAAAGTCCATTTCATTTGATTGGTAAACGCTGGGTATTCGGCTTCTGCTTCTTCTACAGTTCTTGGTTTATTGCCACTAAGTTGCAACCAACGTTTCAAGAATGGTTCAGGAAATTGTACGGTTGTATTGTTGAGCAATGCATGATAAATTTGGTCGCTTAGTTGGTTACGGCTTTCTCCATCGTAGTAGATAGCAATATCATCTTTTACAGCGGCACGCAATTCTTCTTCGTTTTTTATTTCTTTAGAAGGGTAAGCATCGGCATAAAACTCGTTGTTCAGATCGGCATTTTGTACAAAACCAATTTTATTGATGGTTAATTTAAAGTTTTTATCAGCACTTGCTGCGTCGTTATTATCTAAGCCTAAATCTTGTACAATAGCAGTAAGTTCAGTATCGTTAAAAGCAGTAGCAAGGTGAACGTTTACCACATCATCTACGTTTAAACCAATAATATTTTTCTTAAAATCTTCGGTAAAATATTTGACTAAAATGCTGTTAGCTTTATTAATGGCACCTTGGGGTACATTACCTTCGGCATCAACTTCTGTAAAGGTTACGTTTAACACTTCTTCATCACGAGATACCGTTTTTTGCTCAGTCATTTTGCCAAAATGTGTTTGTAAACGCTCCACCTCGTTGGTTATCATTTCTTCAGTAATATCAATTTTGTATTTGGTAACATTAATACCAGCTAGGTTTATATCAACAATTGGCTTTAACCCAATTTCAAAAGCAAAAGTGTAGTTTTTTGGATTGTTATAATCTAATTGTGTATCATCGTTTTTTACTGGTAATGGCTGTGCAAAAATTTCTAACTTTTCAACAAAAAGGTAGCTGTTAATTTCTGTTTCTACGGTTTTCAATACTTCATCATGAAATACGCTAGCACCGTACATTTTACGAATTAAGCCAAAAGGCACCATCCCTTTTCTAAAACCTGGAATATTTGCCGTTTTGGCGTATTGTTTTAAATTTTTTTCAAATGCTGGTAAATAATCTGGTGGTGTAACTGTAACTGAAAGCTTATCGGTAAGCAATCCCACATTTTCTCTTGTAACTTTTGCCATTTTAAAAGCACCTTCGTAGAGAAGGATTTTTTTAATAGTTAATAAAAAAGCCCCTAATGACGGGGCTTTTGAAGTGCGGATGATAGGGGTCGAACCTACATGCCTTGCGGCGCTAGATCCTAAGTCTAGTGCGTCTGCCAATTTCGCCACATCCGCAATCGGGGCTGCAAATGTATGAGATTGATGGCAAATTACGGATTTGTAGCAAAATATTTTTTTGAAGATTTTTTCATTCACCAAATAGACACAGTAGAAATCTGTAAAACTGCAAACTGAGGTTTTACTTGTCAACAAAGTTGTTTAGCATTTAGTTTATTGAAAATCAACAAATTATATTTTTAACCGCAGAGAAGCACAAAGTGAAAAACGCAGCGTTTGCAAAGGTCTTAGCGAAATTCTTTGCGAAAAGCTTTGCGCTCATTGCGGTTAAAATAATTTTAAACAACTTTAGCGGTTAATATTGTTCGTACACTTGGGTTAAAAATTTTTCAACACCACGCCTAATAGCGGTTGCAGTTGTTTGGTGATTATTTACCAATACAGAAAACACAAAGGTTTCACCTCGCTTGGTAATTAAATACCCACTTAAAGCCACCTGACCACTAAGTGTGCCTGTTTTGGCAAAAATATTTCTAGCTAGATTTTTATAGTAATTGGTTAAAGTGCCTTGGTTGCCTGTAGGCAAAATAGTGGTGATGCGCTGCCAACTAAAATCGGTTTTCATTTTATTAAGCACCCATACAAAATCTTGCGGGGTAATTAAATTATAACGGCTTAAACCACTACCATCTACCCAACGAGGTTTTTGTGGCAAGCCTTTAAAATCTGTTTTTAATAAGGTGTCAATAATTTGCTCTTCGTTCATTACACCCAATTTTTGGTTGCTTACCATTAGCAAGGTTTGCTCTGCAAAAAAGTTATCGCTATTGTGCATCATTGGTTTTAAGAGTGAATCGGTGGGTTGAGAGTGGATGATATTGATAGCCAATTTAACTCCAATTGGACTAATTGTAAATGTCATATGCAACGGTCTAATTGTGTCTTTAAGAAATTGTATTGAAGTAGAAGTAGAAGTTATAAATGGTATTTCAGCGTGAATAAACTTGCTATTTGAAGGCTTTCCATAAATTCGATTTTCAATCTTACTTCGATAATATGTAAAGTTATCCCCAATTTTATAGTTGTAGGACACATGGCTGCCATCAGAAACTTCCAAATTTACTCGTGGAATTATTTGCAATGTATTTTTTGGTGTATTAATAATTCTTATGAGATTGCCATAAATGGGGAAAACGCTTCTTTCGGCCATATAATCGCTGTTATAATCATCCCAAGCCCAACCTTTTCCCAAAGCATTTTCTTGCCAAAACTCATAATTTAAAGCAAATCTGTAATTACTGTCTTTTCTCAAAAAGTCATATGCTGGTTGATTCTTAAAATCTGGGTGCAAAAAAGTTGGATCAGCAGTTGGCGAAATAAAAATTAAATTCTCTGTAGATCCCACATTTGAATATTTCAATCCCACCAAACTATCGCCCAAATTTTTCATGGCTGCATAGCAGGTAAATAACTTCATGTTGCTTGCTGGTACAAAATATTTATCGCCTTGGTAATTGTACAAATACTGCTGCGTTGCAGCATTGTAAATACTAATGCCAACGTGGGCTGTAGCAAAATTGCTATCGCTAAAAATGGTTGACCTAGCAATATCATAAACAGTTGGTAGCTGATTTGCATTACCAAATGGATTTGTATCAAGATACATGTTTTGTGATTTTATAGCAGATTTTCTAGTACTTGTACACCCTATTTGTACCAATATTATTACCGCTACCGCCCATTGCAGCCATTGTTTCATAAAGACTTTTTTATGTTGTAGTTAATTTCTTTCCACTGCACGTAGCCATCTTTCTGGCATATCGTTGTTGCTAGCAATAACATAATCTAGCTTGCTGCAAGCTACAAAACGTTCGTCAGGTAATTGCATCCACCATCTACCCGTTTTTTTACTTTGCAAAAACACGGTTTCTACCTCAGCAAAAGCCAATGTGTATTCGTAAAAATTATTACGATCTTCTAGGGCCGATTCTTGCTTGCTTTTGTACACGCCATCCATTATGTACCATAGCAAATGGCTAATTTGTTTGGCAGTTAAGTCGTGTTCGTCTAGCGCAGCGTTGTAGCCATAAATACCAATGGTGTTCATTTGCACATTCATACCTGCGTATTGCATTAGCACACATGCTTCTTCGCCTGTAAAACCATTGGGCGTTAAATGATTGGCTGGTGCATGTGCATGTTGTATGGCTGCAATATCAAAACTTAGCATATTGCTGTTTCTAATGGTTGGTTCCATTTCTTCTAGACATTCTTTTACCTTGCCTACACGGTAACAATCAAAACGGAGTTTATCAATGGTTTCAAGCATTTGAGGGTGTACAAAATAGCTTTGAAAACCAATGTGGTTGTAGTGTTTGATGTAATTGGGTGTACCCGTGAGCATTTCCATTAAAAAGTTATCGTTGGGCAGAACGCTGTCCATATTCAAGTCTATCCTCGAGTCTATACAACTCGCTTCAATTATCTGCTCAAGATTGGCGTAAGCACCATATTGCGCCAAAGTAACATCGTGACTACCGCCAAGTATTACCACACGTGTACCTTGTTCTATTAATTCTTGCACCACGGTTTTAAGTGCTGCATAAGTATCTTGTATGGTAGCACCTACTTTTACATTACCCACATCGGCCACAGTTACGTTTTTGTGCCAGTGAAACAAATTGTAAAAAGCTGTTCGCACAGCATCGGGCGCATCGGTATTGTTATTACCGCCGGTACCACGCATTTCGCCACAGCCTACTATTACCAAATCTGCCTGCGCAATATTGGGAAATGCCTCTTCATAAGCCTGAATATGCTTGCCCAATTGGGTGTTTTTATAGCCTTCATCGTTGCTAAGCATGAAGCGGTTAATGGGTTCTAAAAAATCGATAATGGTATTTACACTCATGCTATACTTGTTTGTAACAAACATAGCACAGCAAGCCGCTGCTTGTGTACATGTGTGTAATTTTTGCTTTTAAGGATAGCTTATATACGATGTAAGATTGAAATACAGGGCAGGATGGTTGATGGTTGATAGTTGATAGTTCATAGTTGATAGTTCATAGTTGATGGTTGATAGTTAATGGTCCATAGTCAATGTTTGTAGCAAAAAATTTGTTGCATTTTAAATTGGAACAAAAAAAGTGTAACGGATTTGTTGCAAAAAAAATGATTACAAAAAAATTACAACAGGTAGAATATAACAGTTAATGTGGTTAGAAAAGAATGGTCAGTTTAAAAGATTTTCAAAACCTCGTTCCACTTAACCAACGTTTTAAAAGTACACTATCACTACTTAACTTACCTATTTGTTTGTATTTAGAACTAGCTAAAACACCAGAAGTTTTAACAGCTTCTTTCACTACGGCTTTTGGATTTATCCATTTGGAATGAATAAAATACAATGCACCTTTATTGTTGTAAATAAAACCAACGTGGCTATCTAAACCTATTATGTACAAGCCATCACCCTTTATTTTTAGATAAGCTATTAAACTATCAATAGGCTGATTGCAAATTATTTTCTTTGGATTGGCAACAATTAGCGTTTTAATAATTTGCTCTGATGCACTCTGCCCAAGTTTAGAACGGTTGAGTACAACGCCTGCCTGTTGCAATGTAGTAGTTATAAAATAACCACAGGCAATAGCGCCTTTGCTTGGTGTTTGTGTAATACCATTAAAATCCCATGTAGTGCCATACCAATAAGGAAAGATAGAGTCAATCATTATTGAATTGAAATTGTCTTCGACTGTTTTGAGAGAAATCTTATTCTGTTTGTATTGTTGCCCTAATTGCAATCTTAATCGATTAACATTTTGCTTCGTTCTTTCGTAGCTTACCGAATCGTTAGGCTGGGCTTTCTGAATAGTATTCTCAGACTGACTAGTAACAATTTTCTTATTCTTTTCTTTACAAGCAGTTAGAATTAGTAACAATACAAAACAATATTTCATTCCAAAGAAGATGCATCACACCACATTTTTCATAAAAGATAACGATAATTTTTTACAGGGGAAATAAATCTTCAATCTCATCCAACTTTTTTCGTACCTCGCCCAATTTTCCAATTAACGTTTTTGCTTTGTTGTAATACGCTAAAACACCCCAAGTATAAATAAGGTAACGCAGCACATCAAGCGTTCCATTTTCATGAACGGTAACATCTGCTTGGCTTAGTGTAGGTAATTGCTTAATGGCTGCCTTTATTGAATCGTTAGCTGCATTATGTTGTAATTGCACAGCGCTTTGCTGTATGGCTTGGTATAAATCGAGATAATCTTGAAATTTAATAGTGCCTGTTTTTACAATTTGCTTGTTGGGTATTTTCTTAAGATTGGATTCTAGAAAAGACAGTATGGTATCGGTATCTGTGATAAAAGATGCAATGCTGATACGAAGAATTTGCAGGTCTGTCATGTGGGTAAAAATAGCAAAAGCCGTTTTAATATTCTTAAATTGCAGAAAGAGATTCACTATTCACTATTCACTATTCACTATTCACTTTTCACTTTTCACTATTCAC
>JASGCX010000049.1:13884-29848 GCA_030053925.1 Flavobacterium sp. | reverse complement strand
CAGATATGCAGCGTAGCGTTTTTTGTATCACTAAATGACTAAACGATTAATAATTACCTACACCCGAAGCTAAAGCCAAGGGTTAATTAATACAACACATGAATTACTACAGCTTAAACCACCAATCACCAAAAGTTAATTTTGCAGAAGCTGCCTTGCGTGGCCAAGCACCTGATAAAGGTTTGTATTTCCCCGAAACCATACCTGCCCTGCCTGCAGATTTTATTAAAAACATCAAGCAATATAGCAAAGTTGACATTGGCTTTAAAGTGATGAAACCTTATGTTGGCAACAGCATTCCAGATGATGTGTTGCAAGAGATTGTAACCGAAACTATCAATTTCGATTTTCCTTTGGTGAAGGTGAATGACAACATTGCTTCGCTAGAATTATTTCACGGGCCAACACTCGCTTTTAAAGATGTTGGAGCAAGATTCATGAGCCGCTGTTTAGGCTATTTCAACCGTAATGCTTACCACCACACCACCGTATTGGTAGCTACTTCAGGCGATACAGGTGGCGCAGTTGCCAATGGTTTTTTAGGTGTTGATGGTATTGATGTGGTGATTTTATACCCATCGGGCAAAGTGAGTAAAATTCAAGAATTACAGCTAACCACTTTGGGCAAAAACATTAAAGCCATAGAAGTAAACGGTACGTTCGACGATTGCCAAGCGATGGTAAAACAAGTATTTGCAGATGCGCAACTAAACCATAAACTCTCTTTAACTTCTGCCAATTCTATTAACGTGGCAAGATGGCTGCCACAGCAGTTGTATTACTTTTTTGCTTATCAGCAATGGCAGCAAGATCAAGCACCTGTTGTTTGTGTGCCTAGTGGCAACTTTGGTAATATTTGTGCAGGTATTTTGGCGCATATTTCTGGCTTGCCTGTGCAGCATTTTATTGCGGCTTGCAATGCCAATGCTATTGTACCCAACTACATGAACACACAAGAGTACAAACCAAAACCTGCTGTAGCCACTATTTCAAACGCTATGGATGTTGGTAATCCTAGCAATTTCATTCGCATTTTAGAGTTGTTTCACCAGCAGTTTAGTGAGTTGAAAACTGCATTTAGTAGCGTAAGCATCAGCGATGCTATTACTGCGCAAACCATTAAAGAGGTTTATCAAAAGTTCAATTATACATTAGACCCTCATGGTGCTGTTGCCTATTACGCATTGGAACAATATCTTAAAAATTCTCGGTTAGGGGTTAGGGGCAAGGGTATGATTTTAGAAACTGCCCACCCTATTAAATTTCCTGATACGGTAGAGCAAGCCACAGGCATTGCACCCGAATATCCCGAGCAAGTAAAGCATTTACTAAGCCAAGAAAAACTAAGCGTAGTAATGGATGCAAAGTTTGAAGATTTAAAAGCTTGGCTAATGAGCAGGTAGTTTTATTTCACGCAAATGAAGATTTCACACAAAGGAACAAAGAAGGCGAAGAACGCAAGGTTTGTGATGCTTAGTAAGAGCCCGCCCCAATTTTTGAGGAAGCATCTAACGCTAAAAAGTTGATGGTATGCTTACGCAGATATGCAGCCCCAACATACCAACAAAGGCGAAAAAACGCTACTAGTGTATTGAGACACTTTGTAAATTTGAACAAAACAAAATAGTATGACTACTGAAATACTAAAAGAAAAAATACACAGTTTGGTTGATGCTAGTAGCGAAGATGTATTAGAATCAGTTTACCAATTACTACAAGCACCCAATTATACCACTGCTTTTAAAAACGTTTTAAACGAAGAATTTGAAGCTTATCAAAAAGATGGTGAAGCATTAACTGCTAGCCAAATGGATGTTTTAATTAAGCAAATATTGTGTACCCAAAAATGAGTTATGCAATAGTTTATAGACAAAGGGCTGCAAAAGAATATTTAGAATCTTTACTTTGGTATAAAGAACGAAGCGAAAATGCAGCAGAAAATTTTGTAGCAATCATTTCAAAAACGCTTGATAAAGTAGCTGAACGTCCTACGCACTTTAAAAATACTTACAAGCATTTTTATGAAGTAAGTACCAAAACATTTCCATTTAGTATAGTGTATTTTATTGACTATAACAAGCACTTGATAGTGGTAGTTAGTATTTTTCATCAAAAAAGAAATCCGAGAAAGAAGTTTAGAGATAAGTGATACATTTTTTGATGCAAAGCTTGTTGGTATGATTACGCAGATATGCAGCCCCAACATACCAACAAAGGCGAAAAAAAGTTACTAGTGTATTGAGACACTTTATGCGAATCAAGGGTTGAAACTTAAATAAAATAGACGAGGGGAAAATTCGTTAATTGTTTATGCAAATAAATAATCTAATAAAACTTTACTTCCACGTCTGCGACAAATATAAAGAGGAATTATGTTTTGAAGTTCAAAGGCACAGTAATAATCATAAACAAGAAGGTATTATTACCGATGAAGAGTTACTAACCATTTACCTTTTTTGTGTTGCCTATGAAGATAAATACAAAATAAAATCAATGTACAAATACATAAAAAATCATTGGCATTCTTGGTTTCCTTTGCTTCCTTCTTATCAAGCATTTAATTCAAGATTGAATAATTTGTGCGATGCTTTTCCAATTTTATTAATTGATTTTATGAATCGAATATCTATTAATTCAGATAATTTAAAAATTTTATTGGGAGATTCATTACCAGTCATAACCTGTTCTCATAAACGCAGTGGTAAAGTAGCTAAAGAGCTTACAGCTAAAGGGTTTTGTGCCACAAAGAATTTGCATTACTATGGTGTAAAAATACATTTACTTGGGCTAAGAAGGGCATCCATAATTCCATTACCACAGTATATTGAAATAACCCCAGCAAATGTTCACGATTTAACGGCCTTAAGAAATATTTTAGAAACAATCAAGGCCGATATAAGCATTTTAGACAAAGCCTATGCCGATGCCGACTTAGAAAAACAAATGAAAAAGAATGAATATATTTTACTAACACCTATAAAAGACAAAAAAGGGTGGGGTGCTGCTTTAAAACAAAATGACCAAGCATTTATTGATGTTTTTAATAAAGCAGTCTCTACTGTTAAGCAACCAATAGAATCGCTTTTTAATTGGATAAATGAACTAACCCAAATACAAAATGCATCTAAAGTGCGTTCAGCGAAAGGACTAAAATTACATTTGTATGGAAAATTGACTGTGGCTTTAATGATAATAACTAATTTTTAACCCTTGATTCGCATATATTGTAATTTATGAAGGGTTAAAATACATTTTTAACCCTTCATAAATTCGTAACTAGAAAGCTGATCGTTTCCGATTCATTTTATTGTTTTTACTTCTAAAAAGAGTAGTAAAAACTAATACTATTACAAAAATATAATAAGCCTCTGATGATATAAATTTAAAGTTAAATATATTGCTAAAAATCTCAATAATTGGATAGGCTAAAGCACATAAATATGATATGACTAAAATTGTTTTCATACTGTTGAATATTAATATTTGGTACTGTTCTAAAATGTATGCTGCGTTTTAAGCAGTATTTCGGTAATGAGTATAAGTTTTAATAATTTCATAGTGCATATCATCTTTCTTTGAAAAGCAAACAGTTTCTCTACTTAATCGTTTTAAATGTGTTCTAAAATCTCTATTCTTTCTTTCAATATGTGTTGTCTTTCTTTTTGAGATAATGTGCTTCTCTTTTGGTATATATTTTTTGTACGATTTCCATTCATCTGTGCAATATTTTTCAACTTCCAAATGACTTAGTTTCGTGCGTAATGCTTTACAACTTTTGTCATTTCTTTTACCAATTTGAAAGGCTAATATTTTCTTCGTTTCCTTATCATAAGCATACCAAACCCAAGGTTTCGTTGCTTTCTGTTTTCCACAAACGTCCACATTTCGTCTATTTGAACTTCTTTATAAGTACCACTAAAACTAGGTTCATTAGTTTCTTTAAACCAAATTCTCAATACACCTAATATGCAACCAAGGCTCAAGCCTAATACCCTACTTATATTTCTAATGCCACTTCCATTTAGTGTCATTGATTTAACTAACTCTTTTTTAGCTAGCTCTGCATCTTTATAAAAATACGCATATTGAAACTGTTTTTTACAATCATGACAAAGAAAGTTTTGCTTACCTGTTGCTTTCTTACTATTTTTCTTCACTTTTACACCATTGCAGTGAGGGCAATTTACTTGAATAGTTATTTCTCTCATAACTTATTTCAACGTAAATTCTTGCTGCTTATTGGATTTTATAATAGCATACATTTTGAAACAGTACCAAAGTTGTTTTATTCAAACAAGCTGTCTGTGCTTTGGCTGCTATCGTTGTCCATT
This sequence comes from Flavobacterium sp., assembly GCA_030053925.1. GTDB lineage: Bacteria > Bacteroidota > Bacteroidia > Chitinophagales > Chitinophagaceae > Parasediminibacterium. Next base: position 25,517 of record JASGCX010000049.1, on the reverse strand, counting down.
TCTTCGGCGGTGTCGCTGTCTTCACCTTCTGTACTAAAACCTTCATCTAGGCCATCTTTTAGGTCGTATTTTTCTTCTATATCGGCAAATTTATCGCCCAATAAACTCTTGGTACCGTACTGTTGTGGGCCAATACCTTCTTTTCTAGAACAAGCTGGGTAGCTAATTTTTGCGCTTTCTTCTTTGCTTACATTAATTAATTCTACTAAAAAAGTCCAGTTTTTTGCAAAATCGTACACGTATATAAACTTCTGATTGGTATCAAAAATTTCAAGGCCAATAATTGTATCTGTCATTAGTAATGGCGGTGCTACATAATCTTTATTGTACACTGCAAAGCTTATTTCACGGCCATGTACCCAATTATCGTTGCTGCGATAAAAAGTAGCTTGGTGCTTATGATCAAAGTCGTAGCTTTTAAGAATGGCATAATGCAAGTCTTCAAAAGTTTGCTTGTGCTTTATCACTATATCTCTGTACACCGAATCGTCTTCTTCTAAATATGCCCTGAATTTTAGAATTGCCATCTGTTTTTTTATGTTTAGGTAAATGTACCGCAACTTATAACAACCAATTTATAATGCAGTTGCAATGTGGGTAAAAATATAAAAAATGAAGGGGTTGGTGGGTGCTAATTAGTAATTAATAATTAATAATTGGTAGTTGATAGTTGGTAGTTGGTAGTTGATAGTAAAGCCAAATGTAACAGCATTAAACTATACTGTGCAATCCTAAAATTAATTGACGGTCGCCGGTCGCCGGTCGCCGGTCAACGGTCGACTGCAAGCTACATCGCTTCTCTAATATCCTGCATAATGCGTTTGGCAATATTATCGGCTGTGGTTTCAAAAATGCTTTCGGCATAAATACGAATAATAGGCTCGGTATTGCTGGTACGTAAGTGTACCCAATCGGTATCAAACTCAATCTTTAAACCATCTTCTGTGTTAATAGGATTTTTTTTGTACTTCTTTTGTATGTGTGCAAATATTTTTTTGATGTCAAAACCTGCTTCTAACTCAATTTTGTTTTTGCTCATAAAATAGTTGGTATAGGTATTACGCAACTGTTTTACGCTTTTTTTCTCGTGTGCTAAATGGGTTAAAAATAATGCAATACCAATCAAAGCATCGCGGCCATAATGTAAGTCTGGCACAATAATTCCGCCGTTACCTTCACCACCAATAACTGCGTTTACAGCTTTCATTTTGGTTACCACATTTACCTCGCCCACAGCACTTGATGTGTATTCGCCACCGTGTTTAATGGTTACATCTTTTAAGGCTCTGGTAGAAGACATATTGCTTACCGTATTGCCTTTGCGATGCTTTAAAACATAGTCAGCAATAGCTACCAAAGTATATTCTTCGCCAAACAAACTACCATCTTCGCATACAAAACACAGCCTATCTACATCGGGGTCTACAGCAATACCAATATTGGCTTTTTGCTTGTTTACTTCGTTGCACAATTCACGTAGGTTTTCTGGTAAAGGCTCAGGATTGTGTGCAAAATTGCCTGTAATAGCCTCGTTTAAAACGGTTATGGCTTTTACACCCAATGCCTTTAATAAGGCCGGTACGGCAATAGCACCACTGCTATTAATAGCATCTACAATTACAGTAAAGTTGGCTGCTTTAATAGCTGCCACATCTACCAAAGAATAATTGATAACGGCTTCAATATGTTTGTTTAAAGCAGTAGCATCTTCTGTGTAAGTGCCCAATTTATCTACTGTTGCAAAATTGTAATCGTCTTTTGCGGCGGTTTCTAAAATTAATGCACCTTCTGCACCACTAATAAATTCGCCTTTGTGGTTAAGCAATTTTAAAGCGTTCCACTCTTTAGGGTTATGACTTGCCGTTAAAATAATACCACCAGCGGCTTTGTGAAAAACCACCGCCATTTCTACCGTAGGTGTGGTGCTTAAGCCAAGGTTTACAACATTTAAACCCAAGGCATTTAAAGTACTTATTACCAAACGCTCTACCAATGCACCACTTATTCTGCCATCACGCCCAATAACCACTGTTTTATTGCTACACTGCTGTGCCAACCAAGTACCATAAGCTGCTGTAAAACGTACCACATCTAGTGGGCTTAATGTATTGCCAGGTTTGCCGCCAATAGTACCCCTGATGCCAGAAATACTTTTAATTAAAGCCATAATTTAGTGTATTTAAAATTTAAGAATAGGGGTTTGCAAACATAGTAGAAAATGGGATGCCTAATTTTTTTTCTGCTAAGCGCCAATGGTTGCCAATCTTTTAAAGGTTGGCAACCATTTAAAAATAAAGCAAAAAAGGGAAAATTGTTTATGCCCCTTAGAAAATGGATTATTGAAGCTTTAATTTTATAACCACTTATCTTAGCCGCATGGAAGCAAATGCTTGGTATAAAGATTGGTTCAATTCTCCACATTATCATTTATTGTACAATAATAGAAATAACAATGAAGCACAAGCATTTTTAGAGCGCTTAATAACTCATTTACAACCTAAAAAAGAGGCCAGCATGCTAGATGTGGCTTGTGGAAAAGGTAGACACAGTAAGGCTTTGGCCGATATGGGTTTTGATGTAACTGGTATTGACTTATCTGCCTCGTCTATAGCAGCCGCTAAACTGGATGAAAGCGAGCATCTGCATTTTTATGAACACGATATGCGCTTGCTTTTTTGGATTAATTACTTCGATTTTGCGTTTAATTTCTTCACAAGTTTTGGGTATTTTAGAACTGAACGTGAACACAATAATGCACTAAGAACCATTGCACAAAGCTTGAAGAAAGATGGCTTGTTTATAATTGATTACTTGAACGTGCATTATACCGAAGACAAACTGCAAAAAAGCTTTACCAAAACATTTGATGATATTACTTTTCATGTAAGTAAATGGCACGATGAACACCATTTTTTTAAGCAAATACAGGTAACTGATGCTAACAATTTATCGCCCAAACATTTATCTACCGAGAAGGTAGCTAAGTTTAGCTTAGGCGATTTTACAGATATGCTAGCTTATCAGCAAATGCAAGTACAGCAAGTATTTGGTGATTATCAACTAGGTGGTTACGATGTAAAAAAATCGCCACGAATGATTATTGTGGCGAAGAAAATGGTGTAACTAAAAATTAGGTTTCAATTGTAGTGTTTTAACTGAATCTACAAAGTCAATTATATCTTTTTTTGAAGGAAATACAAAGTTGAATTTTGAGTTGCCATCTGTTTGAATGTGATTGCTTTTAAAGTTGTTAATTACATCTGCTATTGTTTTTGAAGCAATTCTCTTAATACCCATATTGTCAAAATAATACCCATCTGGCTTCACTACAGGCATATTATCTGGTTGGCTTTTATAAATGTTTAAACCATTGCCATTATTGTACAAAAACGTTTGACCATTAGGACTAACGTTTACCAAAGGCATATTATCAAATGGTTTATTAATCGATAAATTATTTAACCGATTTTCTCTAGCTAATTTAAGCGCAAATGATTGCTGCGCAAAGCCAATAACTGTAGTAAGACTTAATGCTGAAAACAATATAAGTTTCATAAGAAGCGATTTATTTTGCTAATATACAGAAATAACAGTACCTGATACCGTTGTGCTACAAAAAATATCTTAAAATTTATACGTAGTGGTTTGGCAAACTTTACTTTTACAAGATGTTATCAATCAACGCTATTTTTCTCAACATTGTAGATTGGATTAAAAAATGGGATAGCTATTTTTTTCTAAAAATAAATACCAAACTCACCAATCCTTTTTTAGACTTTGTATATCCTTGGTATAGAGATAGTATTACCTGGGTGCCTTTTTATGTTTTCATGCTGGCTTTTATGGCTATCAATTTTGGCAAAAGAACTTGGCATTGGTTGTGGTTTGTAGCCTTAACTATTTTAGTATCTGACCAAACAAGCAGCACTTTGGTGAAAGGTTTTTTTGCAAGGGCAAGACCTTGTAGAGACGAAATATTACAGTTTCAAGTACGCTTACTGCTTGATGGTTGTTCGGGAGGGTATAGTTTCACATCGTCTCATGCAACCAACCATTTTGCAATTGCTATGTTTTTTTCGCAAACACTTAAGCCTTTTATTGGCAAATGGCAGCAATTGTTTTTTGTATGGGCTGCTAGTATTGCTTATGGTCAGGTGTATGTAGGTGTGCATTATCCTTTAGATATTATTTGCGGTGGCTTGCTTGGTTGTGGTATTGGTTATGTAATTGCTTTATTGTTTAATAGAAACGTGGGTGGCTTGCAACTGCGTTCACAAATACCTAATTTATGATTGCAAAACGTTCGTCTATTATCATATTATCACTGTGTGCTGTTGCCTATTTACTTGGTATGTTTTGCATACCGCTTATGAATATCGATGCAGCGCAATACGCCTCTATAAGCCGTGAAATGCTTGAGCGCAATAGCTTTTTACAAGTGTTTGATTTGGGTAAAGATTATTTAGATAAGCCGCCCATGTTGTTTTGGCTATCGGCTTTAAGTATGAAGCTATTTGGTATTTATGATTGGGCTTATCGCTTGCCTTCGTTTTTGTTTGCGGTGTTGGCTATTTACAGCACCTATCGTTTGGCTTTATTGTTTTACAAAAAAGAAATTGCCATTTTAAGTGCATTGGTATTGGCTACTAGCCAGGCATTGTTTTTAATTAACCACGATGTAAGAACCGATACTATGTTGATGGGGTGGGTAATTTTTAGCCTGTGGCAATTGGCAGCATGGTATAGCACCAAAAGTTGGAGTAATTTTTTTCTAGCATTTTTAGCCATTGCTGGTGGTATGATGACAAAAGGCCCTATAGCATTGATGGTGCCAGCCTTTGCATTTGTACCGCATTTTATGCTGAGAAGAGAATGGAAACAATTGTTTAGAGCCGAATATTTACTAGGCTTACTCATAATTGCCGTGGCTTTAGTGCCTATGAGTTGGGGCTTGTATCAGCAGTATGATTTACATGCTGGCAAATTGATAAATAATATACCTATTAAATCGGGCTTAAAATTTTACTACTGGACGCAAAGTTTTGGCCGCTTTACTGGTGAAAATTATTACCGTGAAAATGCCTATTTCACCTTCTTGTTTGAGAATATGTTGTGGAGTTTTTTACCTTGGATTTTGTTCTTTTTAATAGGCTTGGTATTTGATTTTGTTGGGCTAATTCAAGCTCGTTTTAAGCTCACTCAAAATGAAGAATGGATAAGCACAGGTGGTTTTTTAATTACTTATTGTATTTTAGCTCGAAGTCAGGCACAGTTGCCACACTATATTTTTATTGTATTTCCATTGGCAGCCATTATTACGGCGAAGTTTTTATACAAACTCACTTACACTAATCAATTGGTTATTTGGCGCAAAGCCTTAACTGCATTGCATCTGGTTATTTTTACAGCTATTTGGGCTGCTTTGGTGGCATTATTAGTTATTCCATTTGCATCTATACCAAAGTATGTAGGTTGCTTGGCAGCTATTGGTTTATTGGCCATGCTGTACATTTTAACCTTAAAAAAAACGGGCTTTCCTAAACTACTTGAAGTAGCTTTTTTCACCATTATCGGTGTAAACATTTTCTTAAACGTTGCATTTTACCCCACTTTACTCAAGTTTCAAATTGGTAATACTGTTGCCGATGTAATTGCAAAACAGCAGTTACCTAAAAATAAGGTAAGCATTTATGGTGTGGGTAATGATTATACGCTGCATTTTTATGGCAATTGTATTTTTAAGCAAACCACAAACATTGCACAGCTTGATAGTAGCAATATTATTTTAACACCAAAAGATAGTGTAGCAGTGGTTACAGCTAAATTTCCTGCAAGCAAAATATTGTACAATGGTAGAAGCTATGGCGTAACACAGCTAACCAAAACGTTTCTTGACCCTGCTACAAGAGAAGCAGTAATAGAAAGGTATGTGATTATGAAACTAAATGGTAGGTAGTTTTTCGGTTGATGGTCGATGGTCAATGGTCAATGGTCGATGGTCGATGGTCGACGGTCGATGGTCGATGGTCGATGGTCGATGGTCGATGGTCGACGGTCAATGGTCAATGGTCAATGGTCAATGGTCGATGGTTGATGGTCGACGGTCCACCGAAAGAATCGTGTAATTACAACAACAACGCTGCCAATACATAATCGGCAAATAAAATTAAGATACAACTTACAACCACCGCACTTGTACTAGAACGCCCAATTTCTAGTGAGCCGCCTTTTACATGATAGCCGTAATAAGCTGGTATGCTGCTAACTATAAAGGCAAATGTATATGCCTTGTACATGGCAAACTGTATGTTGAAGAGGTTTAAGTTTTGGCGCAAGCCAATATCGAAAATATCTGGAGCTAAAATACCTGTAAAATTACCTGCCATTCTACCGCCCCAAATACCTAGTACCGCCGAAATAACAATCAACGCAGGAATCACTACCAAGCCACCTAAAATTTTAGGCAGTACCAAATAGCTTTTGGTGTTAATGCCCATAATTTCAAGTGCATCTATTTGTTCGCTAATACGCATATTACCTAGTTCGCTAGCTATTTTACTACCTATAACCCCTGCCAATACAATGCTTAAAACCGTAGGCGAAAGTTCTAAAATCATACTATCTCTTACAATTTGAGCGATGGTTTGTGGTGGTACCAATGGTGTAACTAATTGGTAAGCCGTTTGTACCGTAGTTACTGCACCTAAAAACAAGGAAATAATCACCACAATTGGCAAGGCTCCCACGCCAATTTCTACGCATTGGTGCATAAATTCTTTCCAGTACATTTTTAAATTTTCAGGCTTTGTAAACATGCCCTTCAACATTAAAAAGTAAGCCCCTAAATGACTAAAAAAATTCATGCACTAGATTTAATTGCTACAAAGAAACGTTTTTTAAAGGGAACAGTTGCAAGTTTCAGTGCGATGGGGGATAGTTCATAGACTATACCAGCAACTAGCAGTCGACCGTTGACTGTCGACTGTTTACCGGCAATAAATTTTAGGATTGCACAATATAGTTTAATGCTGTTACATTTGGCTTTACTATCAACTATCAACTATCAATTACTAATTATTAATTATTAATTATTAATAATCAACCCCTTACATTTTATGCTTCTTCTTCAAACTCTTCCACCAGTTTGTTTTGGCTACTTCTACTTCTGTATCTAGCTTGGTTTTAGATTGTGCATCTACCACAGCTACCAATGCCATGTTTACAATATTACGTACGCTACTACCTAGCTGCAATACGTGTACAGGCTTTTTCATGCCTAACAAAATTGGGCCAATAGCTTCTGCACCACCTAGTTCTTTCAATAAGTGGTACGCCAAGTTACCAGAAGTTAAGTTCGGGAAAATTAACACGTTCACATCTTGATCTATAAGCTCGCTAAACGGATAGTTTTCTTTCAACACATCGTTGTTAAATGCAAGGCTACCCTGCATTTCACCATCTACTATTAACGATGGATTGCGTTGTTTTAAAATAGCCGTTGCTTTAGCTACAAGTTTGGCTTCTTCGCCATCGCTACTACCAAAGTTGCTATAACTTAACATGGCTATACGTGGTGTAATATTAAAGCTACGTACTTCTTTTGCTACCATCTGTGCAATGTCTGCTAGTTCTTCTGCGGTTGGGTTAAAGTTTACCGTTGTATCAGCTAAAAAGATAGGTCCTTTCTTGGTAATTAATAAGTACATGCCTGCTATCTTTTTCACGCCTTCTTCTGTGCCTATTATGTGTAGGGCAGGTCTTATTGCTTCGGCATAGTTTCTTGTAAGGCCACTAATCATCGCATCTGCATCGCCTGTTTCTACCATCATGCAGCCATAGTAGTTACGTTCTTGCATCATTTTAAAGCTTTCGTAAGCATTAAACCCCCTACGTTGGCGCTTCGCAAAAAATAGCTCACCATAAGTGATTCTTTTCTCTTCTTGCTCGTCTACTCTTGGGTCTATTATTTGCATTTCATGAATGTCAATATCATTCTCGTCAGCAATGCGTTTAATCTTATTGATGTCGCCTAATAAAATAGGGTATGCCACGCCATCTTCATACAAAATGCTGGCGGCTTTTAATATTTTCACGTTATCTGCCTCGGCAAATACCAAGCGTTTAGGGTCACGTTTGGCTTTACTTGCTATCACACGTAAAAGCTGATTATCTAAGCCCAAGCGTTTGTTTAGTTCTACCACATATTCATCCCAATTGGTTATTGGTTGTTGCGCTACACCACTTTCTATGGCTGCTTTTGCTACGGCAGGTGCTACGGTACTAAGTAGGCGAGGGTCTACCGGTTTTGGAATAATATAATTAGACCCATAGCACAAGTTCTTTTGATTGTAAGCCATGTTTACAATATCGGGCACAGGTGTTCTTGCTAGTTCGGCCAAAGCCTTTACAGCAGCCAGTTTCATGGGTTCGTTTATTTTGGTAGCACGTACATCTAGTGCGCCTCTAAATATGTATGGGAAGCCCAACACATTGTTCACCTGATTAGGATAATCGCTACGGCCTGTTGCCATTATTAGGTCTTTACGTGCTGCTATGGCTTCTTCGTAAGTTATTTCTGGGTCGGGGTTGGCCATGGCAAATACAATTGGGTTTTTGGCCATGGTTTTAATCATTTCGCCCGTTACCACATTGCCTACGCTTAGGCCTACAAATACATCGGCATTTTTTATGGCTGTTGTAAGTGTCCAATCGTTTTTTTCTGTGGCAAATTTTTGCTTCACTTCATCAAGGTCGGTTCTGCCTTTGTGCAGCGGCCCATCTTTATCTAGCATTATAAAGTTTTGGTACTTAGCACCAAGGGCTATATACATTTGCACACAAGCCATAGCGGCTGCGCCAGCACCGTTAATGACAAATTTGGTACTACTTATTTTCTTCTTCTGAATATCTAAAGCGTTTAGCAATGCCGCACCGCTAATAATGGCGGTGCCGTGTTGGTCATCGTGCATTACAGGAATTTTCATCCTTTCTTTTAGTTCACGTTCTATATAAAAGCACTCAGGGCTTTTAATATCTTCAAGGTTAATACCGCCAAATGTAGGTTCTAGTGCCTTTACTATTTGTACAAATTTCTCAGGGTCTTTCTCGTTTATCTCAATATCAAATACATCTATATCGGCAAATATTTTAAACAATACACCCTTGCCTTCCATTACAGGTTTGCCCGCTTCGGGGCCTATATCGCCAAGGCCAAGCACTGCGGTACCATTGCTTATTACGGCCACCAAATTGCCTTTGGCTGTGTATTTATATACATCATCGGGGTTTTCTTTAATAGCTAGGCAGGGCCAAGCCACACCAGGGCTATAGGCAAGGCTTAGGTCACGTTGGGTTTTCGCTTCTTTGGTAGGTATTACCTCTATTTTACCTGGCCTGCCTTGTGCGTGATATTCTAATGCTTGTTCCTTTTTAGTGTTGTGTTGTTTTGTCATACGTGTATCAATTTTTTTATTGAAACCAGCAGTAGTAGTGCTATGTAACGCCGGTTGTGTCACTCACTTGTACGGTTGGTTGTTTATGCAGCTTTTACAGCATTGCTACCATTAGCAATGTTACGGTTAAAAACTAACAGTTGATAGTTTTTAAAGGGCGCAAAGTACAATATTAGGCATCAGAATGCTAGAAATTTAGTTGCTTACGCTTGTAAACTTTCTTTTCAATATGGGTTTTAAAGGTTTTGTTGCGTTTACTGCAAAAACCAACTGATTAATCACTACTAAGTATCATTAGGCGCATACCATCTTGGCACACATAGAATGATTATTGAAACGCATACCGCCAAATTTTTAGTTGAAAAATATTTTAAAACATGCGATTATGGGATTGATAAAAGAACCAAAAGGTGTTTACTTTATTATTGAAACTAAACCTTTAACCTAAAAAAACAAACAAGATATTAGCAAGCATATTGCTGACTATAAAGCAAAGCAGATTAAAAAAAGAGACAACGAAAATAAAAGCAAAACAGCCTACAAAAATTGGCATTGTAACTTAGTGCCTTACCCCAAGCTAGGCGTGGTTTGCAATTTTCACACTTGGCGTAAGGCTTTGCCTACGCCATTATACAGTAGTAGTTGCTACAACTAGGTGTTTAAACAAAAACACCCGCAAAACCGAATCTTACGGGGTGTTTTTATCTTAAATTCTTCGCTCCTTAGAATGATAATTTATACCGTTGCACCAAGCCAAGCCATCATGCCTACACCAATTTCAATGGCACTTTCATCGATGTTAAACTTAGGGGTGTGTACATTGTGTATTATGCCTGCGGCTTCGTTGCGTACACCTAATCTAAAAAAGCAGCCTGGTATTACTTGTGTGTAATAGCCAAAATCTTCTGCACCCATGCGTAGCTCGGTTTCTTCTACGTTGTATTTACCCATAAATGCATTGGCTTGTTGCCATGCAGCTTCGGTAAATACAGGGTCGTTATCTACGGTAGGGTAGCCTACATCTATCAATAAATCTATTTCGGCACCCATGGCTTCTACTAAGCCAATTGCTTGTTTGGTAATCAATTGGTGGGCTTTTAAACGCCAGGTTTCGTCCATAGCTCTAAACGTGCCCATTAGCTTTACTTCGCTAGGAATTACGTTGGTAGTATGGCCGCCTTGTATGCTACAAATGCTTAACACAGATGGTGAGGTAGGGTTATTGTTGCGGCTAATGATTTGCTGCAAACTAACAATTAATTGCGAAGCGATTAATACCGTATCGGCTGTTAAATGTGGTGCTGCCGCATGGCCACCTTTACTACGGATGGTGATATAAATTTCATCGGCACTAGCCATTACCCGGCCTTTTCTAAAACTCAATTTACCTACGTTTAAGCCAGGGTGAACGTGCAAGGCAACAATACCTTTTGGTTGTGGATTTTTTAATGCTCCATCACGTATCATATAGCTAGCACCGCCTGGATTTTTTTCTTCACCCGGCTGAAACAATAGCTTTACAGTGCCTTCAAATTGGTCTTTTAATTCGTTTAATATTTTTGCCGCACCTAGTATAATAGTGGTATGTACATCGTGGCCGCAAGCATGCATTACACCTGCATTTTGCGATTTATAATCTACGTCGTTTTCCTCCGAAATTAATAAGGCATCCATATCGCCACGCAAAGCAATCACACGGCTGTTAGGGTTGTTACCTTTAATAGTGGCTACAATACCTGTAGTTGCCATCACTTCAAATGCAATACCTAGCTCGGTTAATTTTTGCTGTACATATTTGCTAGTTTCAAATTCTTGATAGCTTATTTCGGGATGGGCATGTAGGTACCTTCTTGTGGCAATATTATCTTGTGCGTATTGTGCGGCTAATTGTTTAATGGTTTGCTGTAACATAGCTAGTGATGTGAAAGGTGTGAAAAGTGAAAGGTGAATAGTGAATAGTGAAAAGTGAATGGTGAAAGGTGAAATGTGAATGGTGAATAGTGAATGGTGAATAGTGAATGGTGAATAGTGAATGGTGAAAGGTGAAAAGGGAGCAAAGAAGTTTATAATTAACATTCTACTCTGTTGCTTCTTTGCTCTGTGGTTAAAACAGATGAGCGCAGAGCAAGGGAGCAAAGAAGTTTATAATTAACATTCTACTCTGTTGCTTCTTTGCTCTGT
>JASGCX010000049.1:9798-13784 GCA_030053925.1 Flavobacterium sp. | reverse complement strand
AAAGAAGTTTATAATTAACATTCTACTCTGTTGCTTCTTTGCTCTGTGGTTAAAATAGATGAAACGCAGAGCAAGGGAGCAAAGAAGTTAATAATTAACATTCTACTCTGTTGCTTCTTTGCTCTGTGGTTAAAACAGATGAGCGCAGAGCAACAGAGCAAAGAAGTAAGTTAGCATCAGCATCTACAATAATGCCTATAGTGGTGTTGGTATCTGTTAATTTTAATCTTGTGTCTAGTTGGTTAAATAGCTTTTCTATACTTCCACAATCAACTATTTCAAAATTTTCAACCACTGTATATTTTTTACACAAAGCCAAAACTACATGCTTGTCATCATTGCCTTCAACCAATAGTTTTTGTGTAATTTTTTTTTGCTGCTCCATTACTATCTAATTTCAATGTCATTTTCAGTGGCTAATTCTAACTCCTTTGCATCAAATGGTTCTTGACTTACCACACCGTTTTTTAAGGCAAGGCGTATCAATTTACCAGATTGGTCATTAGTATCACTATTCAATACAGTTTCAAAACCTTTTATGCAATCTTCGCTATGTGTGGTAGCAAATACCTGTACGTTTAATTTTTTAGAAAGAAAAAAGACTATTTCCCAAAGTTGTTTTTGTACCGAGTGATGCAAGCCATTTTCAAATTCATCTATCAATAAATACCCACCATCTGCATTTACCAAAGCCAAAATAATGGTGAGTATGCGGTTGATACCGTCACCCATACTTTGCAACGGCACTACATCTTGACTGTTTTTTAATTTTATTTTAGCTACTCTATTACCTGGCCCATCTTCAATAAATGCAATTCGGTCAATATCTTTCTCAATTATTTTAAGTGCATCTATCACGTATTGCTCTTTATCTGTTAAAGCAATGGTATCCCATAACCGTCCGTTAGCTTCACGACTAGCATGAGAAGTACTAACAAATTGTACAGTTGGCCATTGGGTTAATTTATAATTATTAAGTCTTTTTAACTGATGGATATAACTTGATTTACCTGTGCTAATTTCTAATCCAATACTATTATCGGGAAATGAGGCTATTAAATCATTTTTAATAGCAACCTTTTTTCTATGCCAATCGCCAAATGAATCATATTCATCTTCATAAATGTATTTTACAAAATTCAATGCTACAAAATCATCGTTTAATCTTTGCTCAATAGATAATGCATTCTCAATTTTACCAATAAACAATGCCCCCTCACTTGAATAAACTACCTGCCTATCTGTAAAAAGAGAAGATAAAGACTTGACATTTAACGCTGTTAAATCTTCTTTACTACTAGCTTGATTTAATATATAATTCTCGCCTCTACCATCTAGGATGTAGTAAATCATATTCAAATCTCCCTTGCTCGCATAAATCATCATTGCTTCAAGTATCGCCGATTTACCTGTATTGTTTTTCCCAATAATTAAATTAACAGCACCTAGCGATTCTATCCGCAAATGTTTAAGGTTTCTAAAATTTTTTATCTCTAACGAATCAAGCATAATACCATGTATTTATTGGGTGGAAAGTTAATCATTTAGATATTGATTTATAAATACGAAGAAAAATAACCAACATATATAAAAATATTTTTCAAAAAAATAAGAACAAAATCCATTATTCACTATTTTTACATTATCTCATTAATATAGCTGTAACATTTTAATAGTAATTGCCTCACAAGCTTAACCAAACATGTTATTGTTGCAGTATAAATGGGATATGCAATTATAAACAATCATTACCAAAGCATTAGACAGATGACTGCATGTAAAACATATCAACTAACAGGTTTTGCGTATGGCAAAAAACGGCAAAACAAACCGCCACCGTTTTATGACAAGTTGCAACAAATTTGTGACGGCGTGTCATAAACTTATGAAAGCTTGCTGCAAGTTTAAAGTGCTTATCATAAACCCATGACAAGCATTTACAAAAAATAAGTGGTATTCATAAACTTATGACACCATTTTTCAAGTTTAAAATGCCTTTCATAACCCTATGACACGGTTTTGCAAATTCGTTGGGGTTTTCATAAATAAAATTCAAGTACAACCAAAATAAAAATCATTTAATCATGAAAATAAATGCCATTTCGTTAACCAATCTTCAAAACACAGAAGCATCACAATTTAATACCGATATTTTAGGTATTATTCAGTTGAACAACCCTATTACCCTAGGCGTAGTAAAGCCTTACGAAGTTTTAAAAAATGAACAAACAGAAATATTGAGCCTGTTTAAAGCCGATAAAAGCAGTGCCTTAACAGATGAATTAGTGACACTTGATTTATACCGTGACGAAGCATTGATAGGCATAAGCCTACAAATAGAAAGCTATACATACCACAAACTGCCTGCCACAAGGGCTTTGGGTGTGTTGTTGTTTAATCATTTGAATAATTTTGGTACTGGTATAGACCGCTATAATTACCAAAAAGAAACGAGTACCATTACCAATATTTTAAAAGAATGGAAAGATAAAACCGAACTGAAAGCCGCACTTGTTGCTTTAAAGTTAACAGACTGGGAAAATGAACTTGAGGCAACTAATATGGCATTTAATACCAAGTTTATACAACGTGCACAAGTAACGGGCGAAAATACATTTACTAATACACTTAAAGCTAAACGTATAGATGCAGCACAAGCCTGGTACAAATTGCGTGATGCCATAGTGAGTAAATATACAGTTGCCCTAAACGACGAAACAGATACAAGCATTTACGTTACTACTATTAATAGCATTAACGCAGTAATAGATAAATACAACGCACTGCTAGCTGCAAGGCGCAAAAAAAAGACTACACCCCCTGTAGTAACCCCCGAAAGTTAGAGGTGTTGCACCGCCTAACTTTAAGCACTAGCCGCAAGGTTGGTGCTTTTTTATTGTGGGTGAATGAGGGGCATTTTATAACATTCTTGAAACTACAATACACCTTATAGTTTGTGGTTTTAATTGCAAAAAGAAGAGAAGTTAATCAATGGGGTTGGCTTCTTTTTTATGCCTTCCATTTTACAATCAACCCTTTTAGTAAAACTATCTGCCTAATGTGCCAATGTGGTACATACAATCCCTTTATCTTGCAGGTATGATTGAACTAAAACATATTGAGAAGTCGTTTGGCGATAGGGTAATTTTAAACGACATCAATGCAGTGATGGAAGCAGGTAAATGCAACCTCATCATTGGCGCAAGTGGTAGCGGCAAAACGGTGTTAACCAAATGCATGGTAGATTTATTTCAGCCCGATAAAGGCGAAATTATTTACGATGGTAAAAACATCACCACTATGGAAACCGATGAGCGTAAACTATTGCGTCAGCAAATAGGTATGCTATTTCAAGGTTCGGCCCTATTTGATAGCATGACGGTAGCGCAAAACGTGATGTTTCCGCTAGATATGTTTAGTACCATGACACTTAGCCAAAAGCGTAAGCGGGTAAATGAAGTGCTAGAAAAAGTAAACCTAATTGGTGCTAATAAAAAGTTCCCTTCAGAAATAAGCGGTGGCATGAAAAAGCGTGTAGGCATTGCACGTGCCATTGTACTAAACCCAAAATACTTGTTTTGCGATGAGCCTAATTCGGGCTTAGACCCTCAAACATCTTTACTAATAGATAAGCTGATTCAAGAGATAACCCTTGAGTACAAAATAACCACCATTGTAGTAACGCACGACATGAATAGTGTGATGGAAATTGGTGACAATATTATGTACATGCACCAAGGACAAAAACAATGGGAAGGCAGTAATAAAGAAATTATTTTCAGTAAAAATGAACTACTCAATCAATTTATTTTCGCCTCCCAATTTTTGCAAGATGCCAAGCACATGCGTATGATGGAAGCAGAAGGCAAGCAATTTTAGCAATTGCTAATTTGAAATTTGATACCGAGTTAAAATTTCAAATCATAAATCACAAATCACAAATCACAAATCTCAAATCACAAATCTCAAATCACAAATCACAAATC
>JASGCX010000049.1:7523-9698 GCA_030053925.1 Flavobacterium sp. | reverse complement strand
CAAATCACAAATCACAAATCTCAAATCACAAATCTCAAATCACAAATCACAAATCACAAATCTCAAATCACAAATCACAAATCACAAATCTCAAATCTCAAACTACCAATGCAAATATCCCACATCCACATCTACAAATATGCCATACCAATGGTGCCTTTTACCATTGCCACAGGCACTATGGATTATGCACAAAACATTTTTATTCGTGTGTTTACAAATGCAGGTATTATAGGTGTAGGTGAATGTTCGGCTTTTCCTATGATTGTAGGCGAAACGCAAGCCACTTGCTACGAAATGGCAAAAGATTTTGCTGCCATTTGGAAAGGCAAAAACCCATTAGACATTGAAACGAGAATGGCCGAACTGCATAGCTACACAGCAGGTAATTATACGGCCAAAAGCGCCTTCGATTTAGCCCTGTACGATATTGCTGCAAAGCACGCCAATAAACCATTGTATCAATATTTAGGAGGCACAAAAAAACATATTGAAAGCGACCTAACAATAGGCATTGGCACACCAACATATATGGCACAACAAGCCGTAGAATTTGTAGCCAAAGGCGTAAACATTATTAAGGTAAAACTTGGTAAACAACCAAAAGACGATATTGAGCGCATTCATCAAATACGCTCGGCAATTGGCAATACTATTCAGTTGCGTATAGATGCTAATCAAGGTTGGACTTTTGATGAAGCCGTAGCAGCTTTAACAGGCTTGGGCAAATACGATATTCAGTTTTGCGAACAGCCTATGCGTAAGCACAACGACCACTTACTGCCACAACTCTGTGCCATATCGCCCATAGCTATTATGGCCGATGAAAGCGTATTTACCCACCACCATGCAGAACGCATTATTGCTAACAAAGCTGCCAAATACATCAACATTAAATTTGCCAAAAGTGGCGGCATTTTAGAAGCCATAAAAATTAATGCCGTTGCAGCACAAAACAATATCCCTTGTATGATGGGCGGCATGCTCGAAAGCCGTGTGGCACTAACTGCCAAAGTACATTTTGCCATGGCTAATAATAACATTCAGTTTTACGATTTAGATACTTGTTTACTAGGCCATAAAATAGACCCTGTAATTGGCGGTGTTACTTACCAAGGCATGCATTTACAACTAAGCGATGCCATTGGTATTGGTGCAGATGTTGAAGATGCTTACTTAAAAAATTTGGTGCAAGTGGCGGTGTAGTAAGCACCTGTAAATAAAAATCAATCCCTCTATCAAATCATGCTAATCGTAAGTATCATTATTAATCAGCGGTTATCTTCGCAACATGGAAGCAAAAAAAGCGAGTGAGAGTTTTACAATAATGAATGAAATGGTATTGCCAAACGATACAAATACGTTTGGTAATTTAATGGGTGGCAGATTAATGTATTGGATGGATATTGCCGCAGGCATTGCCGCTGCAAAACATTGTAATAGCCCCTGCATGACGGCTTCTGTAGATAATTTAAGCTTTAAAAACTCTATTAAACTTGGCAATATTGTACACATAGAAGCCATTGTATCTCGTGCTTTTACAACATCTATGGAAATTCATTTAAAAGTATGGGGCGAAGATTTATTGCGTAAAACAAAGTACGAAAGTAACGAGGCTTATCTCACTTTTGTTGCATTAGATGACAATAACAGACCTAAACCTGTACCAGTTTTTATTCCAGAAACCGATGAACAAAAACGTGTGTACGATGGTGCTTTGCGTAGAAGACAATTACGGTTGGTACTAGCTGGTAAAATGAAAGCCGATGAAGCAACCGAGTTAAAAGCACTGTTTGCTTAAAAGTTGATAGTTCATAGTTCATAGTTCATAGTTGATAGTTGATAGTTCATAGTTCATAGTTGATAGGTGATAGGTGATAGGTCATAGGTGATAGTTCATAGTTCATAGTTGATAGTTGATAGTTGATAGTTGATAGGTCATAGTTGATAGTTCATAGTTCATAGTTCATAGTTGATAGTTCATAGTTCATAGTTCATAGTTGATAGTTCATAGTTCATAGTTCATAGTTCATAGTTCATAGTTGATGAGGGTGTAATTTAAACTGTGTCAATCAGTTAGGGCTTTACTATCAACTATCAACTACCAATTACTAATTATTAATTATTAATTACCAACTATCAACTACCAATTACCAATTATTAATTACCAATTAT
>JASGCX010000049.1:0-7423 GCA_030053925.1 Flavobacterium sp. | reverse complement strand
TAATTATTAATTACCAACTATCAACTACCAATTATTAATTATTAATTATTAATTACCAACTATCAACTACCAATTATTAATTATTAATTATTAATTATTAATTATTAATTACCAACTATCAACCATTAAAACTATCATGCCATTTGTTCATCTGACATCAAATGCTTTATATTTAGCACCTCAAAACAAGTGTGTCATTTTGGCTAAAAAATATTAAAGCACTTTATTTGATAAATAGTAACACCATTCATACAATTTTATAAGATATATGTTGAAATTCATTAGCAAGTTATTAGGTGGCAATAAGAGTGAGAAAGATGTTGCACAGATTAAGCCCATTGTTGAAAAAATAAACCAATATTTTCAGCAGTATCAAAGTTTAACAAACGATGAGTTGCGTAGTAAAACGCAAGAATTTAAAAGCCGCATCAAAGAACATCTAAAAGATATTGATGCAACCATTGTTAAAAAACAAGAAGAAGCCGAAGCCTTACCTGCTAGCGATATTCATGTAAAAGATAGCATTTACCAAGAAGTAGATAAACTAAAAAAAGAGCGTGACAAACAATTAGAAGATGCTTTAAAAGCTATTTTGGCAGAGGCTTTTGCAGTAATTAAAGAAGCTGCAAGACGCTTTAAAGAAAATGAAACAATTGTTACAACAGCTACCGAACTTGATAGAGAATTAGGTGTAAAAAAAGACTACGTAACCATTAATGGTGATAAAAGTATTTTTAAAAACACTTGGACCGCCGGTGGTGGTAAAGTAACCTGGAACATGGTGCATTACGATGTTCAGCTAATTGGTGGTAGCGTATTGCACAGCGGTAAAATTGCCGAAATGGCTACTGGTGAAGGTAAAACCTTAGTGAGTACTTTACCTGCTTACTTAAATGCTTTAAGCGGCGAAGGTGTACACATAGTAACGGTGAACGATTATCTAGCAAAACGTGATAGCGAATGGAACGGCCCAATATTTGAGTGGCTAGGTTTAACGGTAGATTGTATTGACAAACACCAACCAAATACACCTGAACGTAGAAAGGCTTACCTAGCAGATATTACTTATGGTACTAACAACGAGTTTGGCTTTGATTACCTACGTGACAACATGGTACACAATCCCGATGAAATGGTGCAACGCAAGCACCATTTTGCAATGGTAGATGAGGTAGATAGTGTATTGATAGACGATGCTAGAACGCCTTTAATTATTAGCGGGCCTATTGGCAAGCAAGATAATTTAGAACAATTCTTTGAACTAAAACCTAGAATTGAAAAACTAGTTGATGCACAAAAACGTGCTATCAATGGCTTTTTAAATGAAGCAAAAAAGAAAATTGCAGAAGGCAATGACGACCCTAAAGATGGTGGCCTGGCTTTGTTTAGAGCGTCTCGTGGTTTACCTAAAAACAGTGCTTTAATTAAGTTTTTAAGCGAGCCTGGTATGCGAGTAAAATTGCAAAAAGCAGAGAACTATTACCTAGCAGATCAGCAGAGAGAAATGCCTAAAGCCGATGCTGAATTATACTTCTACATCGATGAAAAAAATAACTCGGTAGAGCTGACTGATAAAGGTATTCAGCTAATTACTAAAGCAGGTGAAGACCCACATTTCTTTATCATTCCAGACATTAGCATAAGCCTTGCAAATGTTGATAAAAGCACAGAAACTGCCGAAGATAAATTGCGCCAAAAAGAAGGCATCATTAACGATTATTCTGTAAAAGCCGATCGTATTCATACCGTACAGCAATTATTAAAAGCGTACACTTTATTTGATAAAGATGTTGAGTACGTGGTATTAGATGGTGCTGTAAAAATTGTAGATGAACAAACAGGCCGTATTTTAGATGGCCGCCGTTATTCTGATGGTTTACACCAAGCTATTGAGGCAAAAGAAAATGTACAAATTGAAGCCACTACGCAAACCTATGCTACAGTAACGCTGCAAAACTATTTCCGTATGTATCACAAACTTTGTGGTATGACGGGTACAGCAGAAACCGAAGCAGGTGAGTTTTGGGATATTTACAAACTAGATGTGGTAACAGTTCCTACCAATATTACTGCGGTAAGAATTGACCAAGAAGATTTAGTGTACAAAACCAAACGTGAAAAATTTGGTGCGGTAATAGAAGAAATAACCAACCTTAGAAAAGCCGGCAGACCCGTGCTTGTAGGTACAACATCGGTTGAAGTGAGTGAATTACTAAGCAGAATGTTGCGCCAAAAACAAATACCACACAATGTATTAAACGCTAAACAACATGCACGTGAAGCACAAATTGTAGCAGAAGCAGGTTTAGCAGGTGCGGTTACTATTGCAACAAACATGGCAGGGCGTGGTACCGATATTAAACTTGGGCCTGGCGTAAAAGATGCTGGTGGTTTGGCTATTATTGGTACAGAACGTCACGAAAGCCGTCGTGTAGATAGACAGTTACGGGGTCGTGCTGGTCGTCAAGGTGATCCAGGTTCTACGCAGTTTTTTGTAACACTTGAAGACGATTTGATGCGCATGTTTGGTAGCGAACGCATTGCTAAAGTGATGGATTTTGCTGGCTATAAAGAAGGCGAAGTAATTCAGCATAGCATGATTACCAAAAGCATTGAACGTGCCCAAAAGAAAGTAGAAGAAAACAACTTTGGCATAAGAAAACGCTTACTTGAGTACGATGATGTGATGAACAAACAACGCACAGTTATCTATACAAAACGTAACCACGCCTTATTTGGTGAGCGTTTAGCCCTTGATTTAGACAATGCTTTTTACTCAGTAGCTGAACACTTGGTATATTCATTTAAAGAACAAAACGATTACGAAAATTTCTGTTTGGCAACTATTGTACACTTTGGTATTGATACAACCATCACAGCAGAAGAATTGAATAAAACTGCTGCACAACAATTATCTGAAAAATTGTACAACCAAGCGATAGCACATTATCAACGTAGAAAAGCAGAAATGGCCGAGCAAGCATTACCTGTTTTCAAAAATATTCGTAAAAACCAAGGTGCTCATATTGAAAATGTAATTGCACCATTTACCGATGGCAAACGTGGCTTACAAGTTTTAGCTAGTATGGATAAAACCCTTACTACATTAGGCTTTGAGCTATTGAACAACCTTGAAAAAACGGTAACATTAAACTTGATTGATGACGAATGGAAAGAGCATTTAAGAGCAATGGACGATTTAAAACAAAGCGTTCAAACAGCTACTTACGAGCAAAAAGATCCATTGGTAATTTATAAAGTTGAAGCCTTCACCTTGTTTAAAAACATGGATGAAGCAATCAATAAAAACATTGTGTCTTTCTTATGTCACGCAACTATTCCGCTTGAAAATGACAATCAAGTAAAGGAAGGTCGCCAGCAAAAAACCGATTTAAGTAAAATGCAATCTCGCAAGCAAGATTTTGATGGTTCTGGTACCGAACCTGCACCAACAGAAAATGATTATTACGACCCTACACCTGTAAAGCAACAGCCAATAGTTGTAGGACCCAAAATTGGCCGTAACGATCCTTGCCCTTGTGGTAGCGGCAAAAAATACAAAACTTGCCACGGTAAAGACGCTGAATAAGAAATAGAAATATCTATTTACAATTGTAGCCAATCTAAAAATGATTGGCTACTTTATTTTAAAAACTTCGGTAACAATTGTTTTGTTAGATGTATTGAGTAGATTTGATTTTTAAACTATTGCAGTTATGGCTTTATTTAGAATTACAGGTATTGAATTAGATTATATCGGCCCATTTGAAAAGGCTGTTATTAATTTTCCTGAAAAGCAAGATGCAGATAAAGCAGAAATACACATTTTTACTGGTGAAAATGGAACTGGAAAAACGACTTTGTTGGAGAGTTTGTTAGCACCAATGAATGAATATTATTATAACAATAGAAAGCAAAATGGAAATAGTGGTATCATTGTTTTTGAGAACAATGGCTCATATAATGTACTTGGAAATTATATGAGAGACTTCTTTGCGTTTCAGATGAAACATCAACTTAGTTCCTCTCAAAGTTTTTTTACAAGATATAAGCATTTTATAGATAATAATTTGACGATGAACTTAGAAATGGCATTTTTTGCTTATTCTGGTTACAGAAGATTAAGTAATGCCAATATCGAATCTATTAGAGAGTTAGACGTAAGCCCTATACAAAATGCTATAAACTTCAATAACTCATCTAACGCTCAATTACTAATTCAATGGATTGCAAATAATAAAACAAAGGAAGCACTAGCTTTTAGGCGAAATGATGAAATAGCAGCTAAACGTTACGAAGATTCTATTAAAAAAATAGAAAATGCCGTTAGTGAAATTACTAGTTGGCAAATACAATTTGAATTAGAAGAAAACCCATTAGCCGTTTCTATTATTGTAAATGGCACTAAACTGAGTTTTGATTTATTGCCAGATGGTTTAAAATCAATCATCAGTTGGATTGCAGATTTATTAATGCGTATTGATAGAATTAAATGGGCCGATGAAAAGGATGCTTTTGAAAAAAACCTCATCTTGTTTTTAGATGAAATTGATGTGCATTTGCACCCAGCTTGGCAACGTAAAATATTACCAGTTGTTCAAAAACTATTTAAAAACTCGCAGATTTTTGTTTCAACACATTCACCTTTTGTAGTTGGCTCTGTTGATGGTGCTTGGGTGTACAAATTAGAAAAAAGAGGTAATTTCACCTTTGTAAATGAACCAGTATTATCAGAGGATGCCAAAAGTTACCAAACTATTTTAGAAGAAATATTCGGTATAAAAGAACAATTTGGTGAAGCCGTTGAGAAAAAATTGGATGAATTTTATTTACTAAAAGATAAAATACTAAAAGACGAAATAAGTATAGAGGATGCAGCTTTTCAAGCATTGGTACAAAAACTTTCTATACAAGGCGTAGAATTAGAAAGTATCATTGGTATGGAATTAAAACAAATAAACAGACTTAAAGGAAAAGCGTTTGCATGAAAAAATTTACTAGAGCAGATGAACCTCAAGTATTGATAGATAATGCTGCTACTTGGAATAAAGAATATGCTGAAAAGAAAACAGCAAATAACAACTATAATTTCTTTTGGCGAACGGTAAATGGTGAGAAATTAAATCGTATGCTTTACCCTATTCTTAGCCTACAAACACAGCATCATTGTTCTTTTTGTGATAAATATCCATTAGATAGAGGTGATGACACCATTGATCATTTTTACCCAAAATCTAATCCAGAATTTTATCATCTTGTATATAGTTGGCATAATTTGTACTTAGCTTGTAATGGTTGTCAAAAGTCTAAAATGGAACAATTTGATAAAGATTTATTAAAACCTGATGACATGCACTATCAATTTGATGAGTATTTTCAGTACAATTATAATTCTCATAATCTTGAACCAAGAGTAGACAAATCAGATAATCATCAAAGGAAAGCAAAAGTTACTATTGAAATTTTTGGTTTAAATCATCCCGACTTGTCAAAAGCCCGTAAACACGCTTTTGAAAGATTTATAAATGCAGACGAAAAAATAATAGACGATTACAATTTCAGATTTATACTATAACATATTACACCATGACCATAAACCAATACATAGACCATACTATTTTAAAACCAACTACTTTAATCGCAGATATTGAAAAGCTGTGCAACGAGGCCGTACAATACCAATTTGCAGCCGTATGTGTACCACCTAACTTCATTAAAACAGCCAAAGCATTTACAAAAAACAGTAGTGTAAAAGTGGCTACCGTTATTGGTTTTCCTTTTGGTTATAGTGCTATTGAGGCCAAACTTGCCGAGGTATTACTAGCTATTGTAGATGGTGCAGATGAATTGGATATTGTGATTAATATTTCGGCCATAAAAAACAATGATTGGGAGTATTTAGCCAATGAAATCAACCATTTAATGCCAATTATCAAACAAAATAATCGTGGCGTAAAAATCATTATTGAAAGTGGTATTTTAACAGATGATGAGATTGTGAAGTGCTGCCAACTTTACGGTGTTGCAGGCATTAACTATTTAAAAACCTCTACAGGCTATGCAGAAAAAGGGGCAACAGTAGAAGCGGTGAAACTTTTTAGAGAAAACTTGCCTCCACATGTTCAAATAAAAGCTTCTGGCGGTATTAGAGATTATGCGTTTGCCAAACAATTAATTGATGCAGGTGCTACTCGTTTAGGCTGTAGTGCTAGTGTAGCTATTGTAAATGGCGAAAAAGCTGAAGGTAATTACTAGTTAATAATTAATAATTAATAATTAATAATTAATAATTGGTAGTTGATGGTTGCTGGTTGCAAGTTATCGGTATTGACTATGGTCTATCGTCTATCGTCTATCGACTATCGACTATGGTCTATCGACTATCGACTATGGTCTATCGACTATCAACTATCAACTATGAACTATCAACTATCAACTATAAACATCACCCATTTACTTGTTACTTCTACTTTATCTTGCAAACTCAAAAAACAACCACCTATGCAAAAAATAATGGCACTATTAGTACTCACCGTATTGGCATTGCAAGCAATGGCAAATGGCGATACAGTGATTGTAAGTAAAGACCCTCGCTTAGATATACTTTCTGCGAAGCAAGCACAGATCAACAAACGCAGCAGCATGATGACAAGTAGTGGCTTGTACAAAGGCTTTCGTGTGCAAGTACTTAGTACACAAAGCCGTGGCGAAGCCTTTAAAATGAAAACAGATCTACTAACGAAATTTCCTGAATTAAAAACCTACTTAATTTTTCAATCGCCCAATTTTAGAGTACGTATTGGTAACTATATAAAAAGAGAAGATGCTGAAAAACTAAAGCAGCAATTAGCTAAATTAGTAGGAAAAAATGTGTATGTAGTAGAAGACGCTATTGAATACACACCTAAAGAAGGTGAAGATATTGCAGGCTAAACCTCATAATTTCACGTCTCACATTTTCACCTTTCACACTTTCACACTTTCACCTTTCACCTTTCACGTCTCACATTTCACCTTTCACGTTTCACATTTCACGTCTCACATTTCACGTCTCACTTTTCACATTTCACGTCTCACATTTCACCTTTCACATTTTCACCTTTCACCTTTTCACCTTTCACGTTTCACATTTCACGTCTCACATTTCACCTTTCACATTTCACCCTTCACGTCTCACATTTCACATTTCACCTTTCACGTTTTCACCATTCACCTTTCACTATTCACCTTTCACTATTCACTATTCACTATTCACATTTCACCATTCACTTTTCACCATTCACTTTTCACCATTCACTTTTCACCATTCACTATTCACTATTCACTATTCACTATTCACATTTCACTTTTCACCATTCACTATTCACTTTTCACTTTGTTAGCGCCTGAAATAAGTTGACCGTTTTAAGGGTATTTTCAAACA
>JASGCX010000004.1:72371-97948 GCA_030053925.1 Flavobacterium sp. | reverse complement strand
ATCCTAATAGGTTGATAATTTAGATGGCTAATTAAATAGGCAATATACTGCTAATTATGCGTTATTGTTTTAGGTAAAAGTTTACTTGTAATCACTTATCAAAATCTGCGCTTTGCAAAAGCCATACTCTTGCAAGTAGTTACTGCTAACTATAATGAGTTTATGAGCGCAATAAGTACTTATGAGTTGGTTGTAGAGCTTGTAACCTGTAACATCTAAGTTGGTACAAGGCTCGTCAAGTAGTAGCACATTGGTATCTGCAAAAATGGCTTGCGCTAGTTTAATGCGCTGTTTCATACCGCTGCTATAATAGCGAATTTGCTTGTTGGCATTTTTCTCTAAGCCAATAATAGCAATAATTTCAGCGATGGTAATGTTTGGTAATAATGGCTTAAAAGCTGCATGAAATTGTAGAAACTCGGTAGCCGTCATTTCTTCAATAACTTCTAAATAAGGTGCGGCTAAGGCAATGTGTTTGTAGAAATTGTCCACAGTCAACGGTCTATCGTCCACAGAATATGCAATACTACCTTCACTTGGGTTAATAGCACCTGCAATGGTTTGTAGCAAAGTACTTTTACCACTACCATTTGGGCCAATAATGGCATACGAATTACCTACGTTAAAGGTGTAAGTGCATTGTCGGAAAATCCAATCCCGATTGTAACGCTTGCCAGTATTTGTAAGTTGTATCTGCATATTGTTTTTGTCATTCTGAGGAACGAAGAATCTAACCGTTGGCTGGTAGATGTTTCGTTCCTCAACATGACATAAAAAGCTGAATAAAGTATCTAACCGTTGCAGTGAGTGACACAACGAAGGTCAATTGAAAAACTACTGCTGGTCAACAAAATTTTCACGCAAAGAATAAAAAGTAAAGCAAAGACACAAAGTATATTTAAGAAAGTACTTCATTTTATTCGTACAGCTTCTTTGCTAAACTTATTTTCTTTGCGTGAAAAACTATTTTCTGCTATAGTTTGGTGCTTCTTTGGTAATATCTACATCGTGTGCGTGGCTTTCACGCATACCAGCATTGGTAATTTGTACAAAAGTAGCTAGCTGTAAGGCTTTAATATCTTTGGCACCGCAATAACCCATACCAGCTCGTAAGCCGCCCACATACTGGTACACCACCTCGCTAAGAGGCCCTTTGTAAGCAATTCTACCTTCAATACCTTCTGGTACAAATTTCTTTATATCGTCTTCTACATCTTGAAAATAACGGTCGCCACTACCTTGGCTCATAGCGCCTAAACTGCCCATACCACGGTACTCTTTGTACTTACGAGCTTCGTAAATAATGGTTTCGCCGGGGCTTTCTTCTACACCTGCAAATACGCTACCCATCATTACCACATTGGCACCAGCAGCAAGGGCTTTTACCATATCGCCGGTGTAGCGAATACCGCCATCGGCAATCACTGGAATATTTTTACCTTTTAGTGCATTTGAGGCTTCCATAATGGCTGTAAGCTGCGGTACACCTGCACCAGCCACAATACGTGTGGTACAAATAGAACCCGGGCCAATACCTACTTTAACGCAGTCGGCACCAGCAGCAGCAAGGGCCAAAGCACCTTCGGCAGTGCCAATATTGCCTGCAATAATTTGTAGTTTTTTAAAGTTTTTTCTCAATGCTTTTAGGGCATCAATAACGCCTTTGCTGTGGCCGTGTGCACTATCTAAAGTTACCACATCTACACCTACCGCTTGAAGGGCAGTAGCACGGTCCATTAAGTCTTTGGTAATACCTAAGGCTGCGCCCACTAGCAATCTACCAAAGCCGTCTTTTACGGCATTTGGGTTGTTGCTTAATTGCAAAATATCTCGGTAAGTAATTAAGCCTACCAAAATACCTTGCTTTGTAACAACTGGTAATTTTTCAATTTTGTATTGTTGTAAAATTTTTTCTGCTTTTTTTAAATCGGTGCCTTCGGGTGCAGTAATAAGGTTGTCTTTGGTCATTACATCCTTAATTTTTTTGGAGCGGTTGGCAGTTTCAAAACGTAAGTCACGGTTGGTAAGAATGCCTACTAATTTTTGATTGGCATCAACAATAGGAATACCGCCAATGCGATTTTCTCTCATTAACTTCAAGGCATCGGCAACCGTTGCAGTTTCACGTAAGGTGATGGGGTCTATAATCATACCACTTTCGCTACGTTTTACCTTGCGTACTTGCTCGGCTTGTTTTTCGATAGACATGTTTTTGTGTAAAATACCCAAGCCACCTTCACGAGCCAATGCAATGGCTAAGTTGGCTTCGGTAACTGTGTCCATTGCTGCAGACAGCATAGGTACGTTTAACAAAATGTGTTTGGTAAGTTGCGATTGGATATTGACTTCACGAGGTAATACCTGACTGTAAGCAGGCATAAGCAAAACATCATCGAAAGTTAAACCAACACCAAATAAGCGAGAACTGCTATTGCTTTTTGCGAGAGATTTTATTGT
This sequence comes from Flavobacterium sp., assembly GCA_030053925.1. Lineage (GTDB taxonomy): Bacteria > Bacteroidota > Bacteroidia > Chitinophagales > Chitinophagaceae > Parasediminibacterium. Next base: position 95,491 of record JASGCX010000004.1, on the reverse strand, counting down.
TGCCATAGGCAAAGATAGAAGCGCAGCGAATATGTGGCAAATTTTGTTCGGTTGGTTACTGGTTGCAGGTTGTTCGGTTGCTATGGACTATTGCCTATCAACCATGACCCATCACCTATGAACCATCACCTATGACCTATGACCCATCACCTATGAACCATCACCTATCAACTATGAACCATCACCCATGCCCCATCACCTATGCCCCAATTAAGAAACCTTTTTATTCACCCATTGTATCTAAAACCATTACATTAGCGTTCTCGTTTTTAATAATACAATCTCATTTACGTAACTATACACCGTATGATAAAGTCGTTCATCCTTTCGCTTGCGAGTATCTTATGCCTTGGCAGCATAGTTATGGCGCAAACCAATACCAACACTGCTCAATTAAAAAAAGATGCTACAAAAGCAAGCGAACAAGCAAGTGCTAACTATGCCAAAATGCTGTCTCTAGCAAAAACCAAAAATTGGAATTTGGCAATCACTTCTCAAAATGGCAACCAAGCTTACTTAGTGGGGGTAACACCCAATGGCTTGCCTAAATACTATACTACTTATAACAATACGGTTGCAGCAGCAACTACAAGGGCTAATCAGTTGTGGGCGGGTGGTGCTTCGGGCTTAAACCTTAGCGGTAGTTCGGCATTTTTAAAAAACAAACTTGCCGTTTGGGATGGCGGCAAAGTATTGGCTACGCATAAAGAATTAATTGGTAGAATTACCCAAAAAGACAATACCACACCCGTTATTTTACACACAACCCATGTAACTGGTACGCTAATGGCTAGTGGGGTAAACCCAATAGCCAAGGGGATGGCTTATAATTTACAAGGTATTATTGCTTACGACTTTTACTACGATATATCAGAAATAACCGCAGAAGCAGCCGATATTATTGTATCTAACCACTCTTATGGTATCATAGCTGGCTGGGCGTACAACTATCCTAGTGATGGTACCGCAGCTAGATGGGAATTTTGGGGCCGCCCTAACGAAAATGAAGATGTAAACTTTGGCTATTACGATGATGATGCCAAATTACTTGATGCTATTGCTTACAATGCCCCCTACTATTTATACGTAAAAGCAGCAGGTAATAACAGAAACCAAACTGGCCCCCCAATAGGTATGCCCTACTACCGATGGAACGTTAATGACAGTATGGTTGCCGCAGGTAATAGGCCAGCAGGCATTAGTAGTAACAATGGCTACGACATATTGCCAACCTATGCCACTGCCAAAAACATTTTAACTGTAGGTGCCGTTAATGGCATTGCTAGCGGCTACACCAAACCTAGCGATGTGGTGATGAGCGACTTTAGCAGTTGGGGCCCTACAGATGATGGTAGAATAAAGCCCGATATTGTGGCCGATGGTGTTTACGTAACGTCTTGCATAAACACCGATGATAGTGCCTATGCTACTCTCAGTGGCACATCTATGGCTTCGCCAAATGCGGCGGGCTCTTTATTGTTATTGCAAGAATATTATGCACAGTTAAAAGCAGGGGCATTTATGCGCTCTGCTACTTTGAAAGGATTAGCAATTCATACTGCCGAAGAAGCTGGCGATACCACTGGTCCCGATTATACATTTGGTTGGGGCCTTTTAAATGTAGAGAAAGCGGCATCGGTAATAAAAGAAGCGGTAAGTAACAATAACACGGGTACGCACTTATTGTATGAAAATGTATTGGCCAATGGCAGCACATTTACCAAAACCATTGTTGCCAATGGCAATACACCACTGGTAGCTACTATCTGTTGGACAGATGTAAGCGCTTCCGTAACCCCGTATGCCAATGCCTTAAACGATACCACTAGTAAATTGGTGAACGACTTAGATATGCGCATTACTAAAAATGGCAGCACTTATTATCCTTGGATTTTAAACCCTGCCACCCCTTCCAAAGCAGCTTCTAAAGCCGATAATAGAAGGGATAATGTAGAGCGCATAAACATAGACAGTGCCAAAGCTGGCGATACATATATCATCACTATTAATCACAAAGGCACGCTTATAAATGGCACCCTTACCAATGGCCCGCAACCTTATAGCTTATTAGTGAGTGGGGTGGGTGGTACACCTACTGGTTTACCACTTACGCTATTGGCTTTTGAAGCTAAACCACAAAGCAATACGGTAGTTTTAAATTGGCAAACAGCTAATGAAGTAAACACAGCCTATTTTACTGTAGAACGCAGTATTAATGGTAGCAACTTTACTAGCTTAGGCAAGCTATTAGCCAAGGGTGATGGTAGCTATATTTTTACGGATGACCTATCAACCATTAACCAAAACTTATCGCCTATTTACTATCGCTTACAAATGGTAGATAAAAATGGCAGTTTTACTTATAGCAAAGTGGCTGTAGTAACACCAAGCACAGAGCAAGCCGCATTAACGGTTTACCCCATACCTACAAACAATACTTTGTACTTACAACTGAATAGTACCAAAGCCTACACTAGTACATTGCAAGTGCTAAACATGCAAGGGAAAGTGCTACTACAGCAACCTACTGCTATAAAAATTGGTAGTAACACTTTTACAATAGCTACCAATACATTGGCAAAGGGCAACTATATTATTAAACTAATTGGCCAAACTGTGTACACAAAAATGCTTACGAAAGAGTAGTATAATTAGCCTAGCAACAACTGATAAAAAATACCTTAATGCCTTATTTAAAAACAAACAACACTAACTAATTAAGATGATTAAATGGGGCATTATAGGCTGTGGTGATGTAACTGAAGTAAAAAGTGGACCTGCGTTTAATAAAGTAGCAAACGCTAGCTTGGTAGCTGTGATGCGCAGAGATGCAGCAAAAGCTGCTGACTACGCACTAAGGCATGGTGTACCTAAATGGTATGCAGATGCGAATGAACTATTAAATGACACTGACATTAATGCCATCTATATTGCTACACCACCACTGTACCACGAAGCCTTTACCATTGCTGCATTGCAAGCCGGTAAAGATGTGTATGTAGAAAAGCCCATGACACTAAACAGTGCATCAGCACAAAACATGAAAGCGGCAGCAATAGCTAGTGGCAAAAAACTTACTGTGGCGCATTATAGACGTGGCTTATCATTATTCTTACAAGTAAAAGAAGCCATAGAAAATGGCGTAATTGGCGATGTACGATTTGTAAACCTACAAATGTGGCAGCCACATGAGTCTGACTTAATTACCAAAACAGCCGATAATTGGCGTGTAAATCCTGAAATATCTGGTGGTGGCTTATTTCACGACCTTGCACCACACCAAATAGACTTGATGCTCTACTTTTTTGGCAAGGTAAAAAGCTACAATGGCTACGCTAATAACCAAGGTGGTTACTATGCTGCATCGGATATTGTAACAGGTAATATACAGTTTGAAAATGGTGTGCTATTTAATGGCGTGTGGTGCTTTACCGTACCCAAAGAAGCGAGAAAAGATGCCGTAGAAATTATAGGATCTAAAGGCAGTATTAGCTTCTCGGTATTTGGTACCGACTTTTATTTACTAAAAAAAGACGGACACACTAACACCATCAAATGCTATATACCACCGCATATACAGCAGCCAATGATAGAATGGGTGGTAGCATATTTTACAAATAAAAGAGACAACCCTTGCTCTGCAGATGTGGGTATAGAAGTGATGCAAATATTGGATGCTTTTGATAGAAAGTAAAACGCAGTTATGCCTTACCACATAGGCACAGTAGGCAGATAGTGTAAAGTTTTAAAGTACTAGAGCTAAGATTGCTCGCCTAATATGCATTCGAGCATCGAATGACGTAGTAGTAATTTTAACCGAGTTTTAGATATTAAGTTAGACCTCTTCAAAAATCAGGTTCGTCTTTGCGAGATTGGGTTCGAGCCTAACGAAGCAATCTGCATTTTGCTAGGTAGATTGCTTTGTTCCTAGCAAAGCCGAACGATGAAAGTTTGGTACAGATGAATTATCGATGAGGTCTATTAAAATCCTCCAAATCACTAAAACCCCTTTTAATCTAGGTTCTAAAAATAAAAAAGGTAGCCTGTTGCCAAGCTACCTTTAACACAAAAAAAACACCATTTTCCATTATGCCAAATCAAAACGGTCGAGGTTCATAACTTTGGCCCAAGCGGCAACAAAGTCTTGTACAAATTGCGCTGCACCATCTTCACAAGCATATACTTCTGCAAGTGCTCTTAATTCTGAATTAGAACCAAACACTAAATCGGCACGAGTAGCTGTCCATTTAGCTGCACCTGTTGTTCTATCTGTACCTACAAACGCTTGCTGATACTCGTTGGTAGCTTTCCAAGTAGTACCAAGGTCTAAAAGGTTTACAAAAAAGTCGTTGGTTAATGTTTCGGGATGTGCTGTAAACATGCCATCTTTTGAACCATCGAAATTGGTATTTAATACACGCATACCACCTACTAATACTGTCATTTCTGGTGCAGTAAGGGTTAGTAATTGTGCTTTATCTATTAGTAAATCTTCGGCGGCTGTATGTGTGCGGCTTTTTACATAATTTCTAAAACCATCGGCAATAGGCTCAAGTGCTGCAAAAGACTCTACATCTGTTTGATCTTGCGAAGCATCTGCACGGCCAGCCGTAAATGGTACGCTGATAGTGTGGCCAGCATTTTTAGCTGCTTGTTCTACACCAGCATTACCTGCCAATACAATTAAGTCTGCTAAAGACACGGCTTTACCATCTGTTTGTGCATTGTTAAATGCCGCTTGAATACCTGCTAAAACATCTAGCACTTTATCTAGCTGTGCAGGATTATTTACTACCCAATATTTTTGAGGTGCCAAACGTATGCGTGCACCATTGGCACCACCACGTTTATCGGAGCCACGGAAAGTTGAAGCAGAAGCCCAAGCTGTACTTACAAGCTGACCAACCGTTAACCCCGAAGCTAGAATAGTTGCTTTTAAAGTAGCAGCATCTGCATGGTTAATTAAGGTATGTGCAACCGCTGGTATTGGGTCTTGCCAAATTAATACTTCAGCAGGTACGTCACTACCCACATAACGGCTACGAGGCCCCATATCACGATGGGTTAATTTAAACCAAGCACGTGCAAAAGCATCTGCAAACTGATCTGGATGTTCAAAAAAGCGTCTTGATACTTTTTCGTAAGCAGGGTCTACTCTTAAAGCAATATCGCTAGTAAGCATAAACGGTGCATGACGTTTGGTAGCATCGTGTGCATCTGGCACTGTGCCTGCACCTGCACCATTTTTTGGCTGCCATTGGTGTGCACCGGCTGGGCTTTTTGTTAGTTCCCATTCAAAGCCAAATAGGTTTTCAAAATAGTTATTGCTCCATTGTGTAGGTGTGGTGGTCCATGCACCTTCTAGCCCACTGGTAATAGTGTGTGCACCATTGCCTGGGCCGTAGGTATTTTTCCAGCCAAGGCCTTGTTCTTCTATGCTAGCTGCGGCAGGTTCTTTACCTACGTGCTTGCTAGGGTTGGCAGCACCATGTGTTTTACCAAATGTGTGACCACCAGCTATTAAGGCTACGGTTTCTTCATCGTTCATAGCCATACGCTTAAAGGTTTCTCGAATGTCTCTTGCAGATGCTAGTGGGTCAGGATTACCATTAGGCCCTTCGGGATTTACATAAATTAAACCCATTTGCACAGCGGCCAAAGGATTTTCTAAATCACGGTCGCCACTGTAGCGCTTGTCATCAAGCCATTCTTTTTCAGCACCCCAATACACATCTTCTGCTGGTTCCCATACATCGGCACGGCCACCCGCAAAACCAAAGGTTTTAAAGCCCATAGATTCTAGTGCGCAGTTACCAGCAAGTATCATCAAATCGGCCCAAGACAATTTTTTGCCGTATTTCTTTTTTAAAGGCCAAAGCAATAAACGTGCTTTATCTAAATTAGTATTATCGGGCCAGCTATTAAGTGGCGCAAAACGTTGTAAACCCATACCTGCACCACCACGACCATCTTGAATGCGGTAAGTACCTGCACTGTGCCAAGCCATGCGGATAAAGAATGGCCCGTAGTGGCCATAATCGGCAGGCCACCAATCTTGCGAATTGGTCATTAAGTCGAACAAATCTTTTTTAACGGCAGCAAGGTTTAAGGTTTTAAACTCGGCTGCATAGTTAAAAGAAGGGTTCATAGGATTAGATAAAGCTGAATGTTGACGCAATACATTTAGCTTTAGTTGATTAGGCCACCAATCACGGTTGCCAGTGCCTGTACCAGCAGTTTGCTTAGGTGCAGCACCATGTATAAAAGGGCATTTTGCTTCGCTACCAGTGGCAGCAGTGTGTTGTTCGGTATTCATAATGGTAACTATTTTTTGTGTTATTAACTTGAATAAACAAATGTAACAAGGCTAGGTGACAAGTTCTATCTATTTATTTGATAGATTGATAGTTTAAAGCTATTGAACATTGCATTGTAAAAAGCTAGATACACGGTTGTTTAAGAGGGCGATATATTTAAAGTAAACAGCAAACTGCCTGTTAAGAAGTGTAACCCATTTAAAGAGATGAGTAGCGTAACTGTTAAGGTTAAGGGCAAACGCAACTAAATTTAAAAAAGGTACAATTAGCACCATAAGTGCTTACTGTGTGTAGCAATCATCATTAAAAGAACAATTTAGTGCCGTAGTAGCAACACGAGAAACAATATAGAACGCAGCTACCGAGCTTTTGAAATATCTATTTTTTACAAATGGCCGAACTCGCAAAAAGCTGTTTACACAATCTAATTGATACGCTTATAGTTTTATGAATAGCTAGTTAATTGCAGTTTATTGGGCAATAAATAGCTGCTTTATCTTTATGTTGAGATACCCGCACTGCCAACATTATAAAAGCGCAAAAAATAGATGGATGGTTATTTTTTTTAAAACTGACATTCGTATATTTTTGAGTTGTGTGTCATTCAAAAACTAACACCGTGAAAATTGAAAATTTAGAAATACATATTGACGAGTTTAAAAGCAAAGCAGCTGCAACTGACAGATACACTTCATTTGACTATTGCTATAACTACTTCAAAAACACTAACGACCTAACCAAAGACATTGAAAAAAGTTGTTTGGTTTTGGGATTTTATTTAGCAAGTTGGGGAATGTTAAGAGGTTCAAGTTTTTTGCTTCAAAAAAGTGCAAAACACTTTCAAAAATTAATTGAATTTTATTCAACAATTGACAAAGATATTTGGCTTATTGACGTTGACAAATATTCAATTGAAACCAATTCTAAAATCATTGAAATTTACAAAAAGACCAAAGAAAATGTAATAATTGAAAATAATACACATTTGACTTTGACAACGAAAATTTTATTAGGAGTTTTTGGTTTTATACCTGCTTATGACCAATATTTCTGTAAAACTTTCAACGAAATATTTAAAAACAAATGTGGCTTTACTGTTGTGAACAATAACTCACTTAATTGTCTAAAAGAATTTTACGACAATAACCAAATGACAATTGACAAACTTGCCAACGAAACTTTTACAACTGACTTTTTAACAGGCGAAAAGACAAACATAACTTACCCAAAAGCAAAAATTATTGATATGTTTGGGTTTACAAATGGACTAAATTAATATGCACTATCAACAGAAATTAGACAAAATATTTGGAAAAGGAAGTTTATGGAAACATAGAACTTTGAGAACTTTATTTGACCCAAATTCAAGCGAGTACAATCAAACGACAATGGACAAAAAACTTGAAATTTTGAACACAATTAGAGAAAATAAAATAGACCTAAACGAACTTATAGACGAATACAAAGAATTTTACACAGAGGAAAATAAAATTCACGTAGTAGATGTTGCTGACGAAGGACTTGAAATATTATTAAAAGAAGAAACGAAATAAAATGAACGAACGCACAACATCGGTTTGACAATATGGCGGCTGAAGTACTTCTATGAAACATTTGTACAAGGTTCAACAGCAGTAATTCTATTGAACTTTTGTGCTAAAAATCCGCCACATCGCCAAGCCGAAAAATGTTGTGTGGTAATAAATTTGAAACATCCTGTATTTTGAAAGACACAAGTAAATATGATATTCACATTGGTGAAACAGAAAGAATAAAATGGAAAGGCTTTGATGAGTAAGTAATGAGCATTTTGTGGTTGACTATCTTTTAGACAATTACCCTGACTTTTGGAATTTCCTTGAATTTTTTTGTGTTGCAGATTGTTGTGGATTAGATGCTTTTCGTTTTTATCCAGCCGACATTATAAAAGCATCAAATGAAGTTGACAAAGTTTCACTAAAAGAGGATTTAGTAAAACTGAAAATTGACCTTGACAAATCTGACAAGAGCATAATCATATCAAGCAGACTTAATAATTTAGTTGACAAATCAGTTTTTATTGAGCTGTTAAACCACATCATAAAATACTTATAGACTAACTCTGAGATGGAAATGGAAAAGCAAATAAAATTAATGAAAGGTGCAAAAATTTCATTACTTGTCTTATTTCTTTCAATAGTTAGACAGTTTATCTCTATTTATCAAACAAGTTACCAATTAGTAAGTCCTTTTATACCAGAAAATTTAATTTGGGAAATAAGTAAACAGTTCATATTTACAGCATTTGTTTTGACTATTGCATTTGTATTAGGACTAATTCTATATTTCTACGAAAAGTATTTATTGATTATAATTTTGACTGTTTTAGTTTTGATTGCAAGTAGATTTATCTATTTGCCACTAAAATGACTTTTACAGCCTACAACATCAAGTTCGGCATTATTACAGCTTCACCAATATTCCCTCAACTTATGTGCTTTATTGGGCTTTGGTTATGGGCTAGACGTTATATATTTGGCTTATGAATTGTTGGTGAAAGTAACACCAACAAAGGCAAAAAACACACACATAAAAGTATATTTGTATGTTAAGGGTCGTGTGAAGGGAGACTTTCAAGCACGGTTCTGTGAGAGCCTAAAGTTGAAATGCTTGGGGCTACTTGACCCTTTTGGTTTGCGGAAATTTTTTAAAGCACCGAAAAAAATGAAAGTACTAACCCTAAATATCTTTTGCTTTATAGGTTGTTTTACTACATCTGGACAAGCCTCTACCTTCGATACATTAAAGTCGCAAAAAATAGACGTCACAAAATATGCGTTAGCTGAAAGAGCCAATTTTTATCCTTTCAATATAACTTTTAAAGTAGCCATCGCATCTTTCAACAAGCAAATAAAAAAGATTGACAGTTCAGATTGGAGGTTTGGTAAACCTGCCTTTAAAAACTATGAGGGAGACGAAAAATATGGATTACAATTTCTAAATGACACTATTTGCCTTTCTAAACTTACGCAAATAAAAATTCTTAGCACTAATCAGGTTGACTCGTTGACTGACATACTCTATAATACTTGCTATCGTTTAACAATTGCCAAATTAAATCAAGCAATGTGCTACTTACCACATAATGCAATTCTCTTTTTCGACAAAAATAAAAAGCTTATAGATTATATCGAAATCTGCCTTGATTGTCAACAATTCAAATTCAGTAACAATAAAATCGAAAGGTTTATGCAGTGTGACTTTACAGTTTCTGAATTGAAAAAATATTTTAAGCAAATGGGACTATACATAACAGAGAAAGATTTTGGTAACAAAACAAACCGCTAACAAGAACTTGTAAAAAACAATGTATTAGGCTATATTTTTTTGAAAATAATTTTGGTATAAAGTGCCAAATTTTACCACCGCAATAACCTGTTTTAAACCTTTGTTACACACTTGCAATGGGCGGCAAGATTGCTAATAGATTGCACTGCAAAGTTTAAATTGGTTGGTTGGCAACCTGCACTTGGCCAAACCACACAGCCAATGCATCTACAAGCATTGTATTTTCTTTCTCGGTGCCAATGGTTATTCTTAAACAATCGTCGCACAGTTTTACGCTGCTTCTATCTCTTAATACAATGCCTTTTGTTAGTAAAAATTCATACACTTTTCTAGCGTCTTTTATTTTTACCAATAAAAAGTTCGCATCAGATGGATGCACTTTTTCTACAGTTGGCATTTGCATAAATACAGTTGCCAAAGCTTCACGCATATCTACCAAATCATTAATCATGTCATTCACCTGCCCCACTTCTTCTAAGGCTTTTAACGCTAGTTCTTGCGTTACTTGATTGATGTTATATGGAGGTTTGGTTTTGTTTAAAATGGCAATAATTTCTTGCGATGCATAAGTTATTCCAAGGCGCAAACCAGCAAGGCCCCAAGCTTTACTAAAGGTTTGTAACACCACTAAATTGGGGTATTCACCAAGTTCTTGAATAAATGTTTTTTGCTTTGCAAAATTGATATATGCTTCATCCACCACCACAATACCATTAAAGTTATTTAGCACCGTTTCAATGTCTGCTCTATTCAGCGAATTACCTGTTGGGTTATTAGGCGAACACAACCATATCAACTTGGTATGCTCGTTCACCAAAGTTTCTAAGTGAATCAAGTCTAGTTGAAAATTTTCTAGCAATGGAGCCTTTCTAATTTCAACATCGTTAATGTTTGCGCTTACTTCGTACATGCCATAAGTAGGTGGGCAAATAATTACATTGTCTTTGCCAGGATTGCAAAAGCATCTAAACAATAAGTCTATACATTCATCGCTACCATTGCCTAGTAAAATATGGTTAGGCGCAATGCCTTTTACTTGGCTTAATGCAGCTTTAACGGCTACTTGGTGTGGATCGGGATAACGGTTGTACCACTTTGTTAATGGGCTACCCAAGCTATTTTCATTCGCATCTAAAAACACTTTGGCTTCGCCACTAAACTCGTCTCTAGCCGATGAATATGCTACCAAACTTTTAATATTGTCTCTAGTAATTTTTTTTAAGTTGAACATGTGTTTGAAGCTTGATTTTGTATAATTGTTTTGATTGCTGTATAAGCTAAACCCCGAAAGCTATTGAGGTGTAAGCATTGAGTTGATGTGTATGATGAAGAAAGATTTTTTTTTTAATCCTCGTAATTCTACAAAAATTCTAGTTCAGACGAATTTTTACAGCATTAGCATGTGCATCTAAGCCTTCTGCTTCAGCCATTTGTACCACCGTATTGGCAATGCTTTGCAAGCCTTGTGGCGATAATTTTTGCATCGTAATTTTCTTTACAAAACTATCTACACTTACACCGCTATAAGCTTTTGCAAAGCCATTAGTAGGCAAGGTATGGTTTGTACCACTTGCATAATCGCCTACACTTTCAGGCGAGTAATTGCCTATAAAAATTGAACCAGCATTTACAATACGTTCGGCAATGGCATCAGCATTATGGTAAGCAATAATTAAGTGCTCGGCGGCGTATTCGTTTACTAAATTTATCGCTTCATCAAGTGTATTTACAATAATGGCTTTACTATTTTCAAGTGCTTTCAAGGCTGTTTCTTTTCTACTTAATAGAGGTACTTGTTCAGTTAATGCCTCAATAACTTTATTAACCAATGCCTCGCTTGTGCTTACAAGTATTACTTGGCTATCGGCACCGTGTTCTGCTTGGCTTAGCAAGTCGGCTGCAACATAAGCTGGTACAGCCGTATCATCTGCTAAAACACATACTTCACTAGGGCCCGCAGGCATATCTATTGCTACATTTTGTTGTTGAATGAGTTGTTTGGCACAAGTAACATATTGATTACCGGGACCAAAAATTTTATACACTTGTGGTACCGTTGCAGTGCCATAAGCCATAGCACCAATAGCTTGCACACCACCAATTTTAAACACTTTGGTAATGCCTACTAATTGTGCTGCAAATAAAATGGCAGGGTGCAATTTGCCTTCTTTATTGGGTGGAGAACAAAGTACTACTTTTTTGCAGCCAGCCAACTGTGCAGGTATGCCCAACATTAAAATGGTTGAAAACAAAGGCGCAGAACCACCAGGTATGTATAAGCCCACTTTTTCGATGCCTACGCTTTTGCGCCAGCATTGTACACCAAACATGGTTTCAACAACTTCAATAGGGCTCAATTGCTTGCTATGAAAGGCTTTGATATTAGCTGCTGCTTGCTCAATGGCCTGCTTTAAGCTATCACTTACAAGTGAAACGGCTTCTGTAATTTCTGCTTCAGAAACAATAAAGCTATCCAAAACAACACCATCAAATTGTGAAGTATATTTTACAACAGCAGCGTCACCATTTTGCTTTATATCTGCCAAAACATTGCTTACTTTTTCGGTTAGTGCAGATGTATCAAAAGCGGGCCTTTGTAAAACAGCATCCTGCCCTTCAAAGGGAGAATTGAAAGCATCCCGCATGTCAATAATTGTTAGCATGTTTCTATTTTCTTAATCACTTAATATTAGGATTGAAACTTTGTTTTTTGTTCTCCTTTGGGGCTAGGGGCTTTAAATTATCATCTTCTCAATAGGTACTACTAAAATACCCTGCGCACCAAGTGCTTTCAATTGTTCAATAATATCCCAAAACTCACTTTCTTTAAGTACGCTGTGTACGCTGCTCCAGCCTTTTTCTGCCAATGGTAATACAGTTGGGCTTTTCATACCTGGCAAAATGCTGATGATTTTATCAAGATTATTATTAGGTGCGTTTAGCAACACGTACTTGTTGTTTTTTGCTTTTTTTACCGATTGAATTCTGAACAACATTTTATCTAACACTTGTTGTTGTGCAAGGTTTAAATGTTTATTCTTAATTAAAATAGCTTGCGAGTGTAAAATGGTTTCTACTTCTTTTAAGCCATTCATAAATAAGGTAGAACCGCTACTAACTAAGTCGCAAATTGCTTCTGCCAAACCAATACCTGGCGCAATTTCTACGCTACCACTAATTTCATGTATATCGGCCTTAATACCTTCTCTGTCTAAAAAATTTTGAACAATAACAGGGTAAGAAGTAGCAATTTTTTTGCCTTCTAAAAACGAGGCATTTTTATAGTTTACACCCTTGCTTACAGCAATGCTTAGGCGACATTTACTGAAGCCAAGTTGCTCAACTAAATCTACTTTTTTCTTTTTTTCTACTACTACATTTTCGCCTACAAAACCAATATCTGCAACGCCATCTTCTACATATTGAGGGATATCATCGTCACGCAAAAAATATACTTCTAAAGGAAAATTGCTAGCCTCAGCTTTTAATTTATTTACGCCGTTGCTAATGTCAATACCACATTCTTTCAATAGCTTCATGCTGTCATCGTGTAAGCGGCCACTTTTCTGAATCGCTAATTTTAGTTTGCCTACCTCGGTTGTTGCCGTGGTATTTGATGCATCGCTCATGTCAATTGCATTTTTAAATTTTCAGTAAAAAAAACAATAAAAAAAGGACTTACGTAAGTAAGCCCTTTCAATGTTTTATAATAATAACACAAAACACCAATTGCTTACCAACTTGGTAATAAATGATGATGGTGGATATGTGTTGTTTGTTTCATGGCGCAAAAATAGGGTAAAAGCTAAACCAATAAAATTTAAGTAAGAAATAAAATATTTAGGTAACAAAGGTGTTATGCACTACTCAATTTAATATCAATCACCTTTAGTTGAATAGTGGTTTCATTGTTCCAAACATTCTCGTCTATTGTGTACACAATGTCTAGCGGTGCTTTCATTTGTAGCAAGTGAAACTTACTAGCCAAGTTAAAACCAATGCCAGACATGGTTACATTTTGGTGACGCACTGCAAATTTTACGTGCAGCTCTTTTACTATTCTGCTAAAGCCTGTTTCTAGCACCTTTTTGGTTATAAAAACGGGTCGCATATTGCCTGGGCCAAATGGTTCCATTTGACAAATAATTTTGTAAAAAGCGGGTGTAATTTCACTAAACTTTAGTTCAGCATCAATCACTATTTCGGGGATTAATAATTCGGGTGTAATGCTTGCTGCAACTGCATTTTCAAAAGCTTTACTAAAGTTGTTTACTTCTTCGGGTAACAACGTTATACCAGCGGCTGCAAAGTGGCCGCCATAGCCTAATAAATGCTTTTTGCAAGCATGTATGGCTTCATACAAATTAAAGCCAGCAACGCTTCTAGCACTACCAGCAACTAAATCGCCGCTTTTGGTTAATACAATAGTGGGTCTGTAATAGGCTTCTATCAGTCTGCTAGCAACAATACCTACCACGCCTTTGTGCCAGTGAGATTGGTACACAACAGTTGATTTTCGATGCAGCATGTTAGGGTTTTCCTCAATCATGGCTAATGCTTCTTCTGTTATGGTACTATCAGCTTCTCTTCGGTCTGTATTGTCTGTTTGCAATATTTCTGCAAATGCCAAGGCTTTCTCAAAGTCTTGCTCTATAAAGAGTTGCACAGCTTTTTTTGCATCATCCATTCTGCCAGCGGCATTAATTCTTGGGGCTATTACAAACACCAAGTTGTTAATGTGCATTTGCTTAGTTATCGACGATAATTTTATAAGTGCTTTAATGCCAGCACAAGGGTTTTCGTTTACTTTTTTAATACCGTAAAATGCCAGTATTCTGTTCTCGCCAGTTATAGGCACAATGTCGGCAGCAATGGCTGTTGCAACCAAATCTAAATATTGTAAATAGCTCGTTTCAGGTAACTGTAAGCGTTCGCTTATAGCCTGCATTAGTTTAAAACCTACACCGCAGCCACAAAGCTCTTTGTAAGGGTAGTTGCAGTCAATTTGTTTGGCATTTAAAATGGCTACAGCCCTTGGTATTTCTGCATCTGGTAAGTGGTGGTCACATACAATAAAGTCTATACCAAGTTCTTTTGCGTAAGCAATTAAGTCTACACTTTTTATACCACAGTCAAGCGAAACAATTAACGTAATGCCTTTTTCTTTAGCATAATCAATACCCATTTTACTTACACCGTAGCCTTCCTTGTATCTATGCGGTATGTAGTAATAAACAAGTGGGTAAATGCTTTTTAAATATTGAAACATACTAGCCACGCTAGTAGTACCATCTACATCATAATCACCAAAAATCAATATTGTTTCATTGTTGTTAAATGCTGCTTCAATTCTTGCAACAGCCTTATCCATGTCTTTCATTAGCCAAGGGCTGTGTAATTGCGAAAGCTGAGGTCTAAAATAATCTTTGGCTTTTTCAAAGTTATCAATACCACGTTGCACTAGCATTTGGCAAAGGGTTCTGTTTACTTTCAGGGTACTAGTAAGGCTATCAATTAAACCTGTTTCTGCCGATAATATTTTCCAACGTTTTTGCATTTATTCTATGGTTGCAGGCTTTTGTACTACTATTAAACTTTGTGGCGTTGCACACTTGAGCGCTTTGTACTTTGTTCGGCAATTTATACAAACCTTAGTATTGTCTGTCGGTTGTGTATCTTACCAGTTCTTCAAGTGCTTGCCTTGCTTCACTATCTTCAAAACTGTGCAATATGGCAAGTGCTTCATCTCTAAAGGCAAACATTTTTTTAGTGGCGTAATCAATACCACCACATTGGTTTACCGCATCAATTACATAAGCCACTTTTTCGGGTACAGTGTTTTGGTTTTTGATGATGTAAATAATTTTCTTTTTAGTAGCCTTGTCGCAATTATTAAGCGTATAAATTAGTGGTAGGGTTAGTTTTTTCTCCTTAATATCATTACCAGTTGGTTTGCCAATATCTGCTGTGCCATAATCAAATAAGTCGTCTTTTATTTGAAATGCCATGCCTACTTTTTCACCAAACAAACGCATCTTTTCAATAGCGGTTTCATCTTCAAAAGTGCTACAAGCACCGGCTGCACAAGCAGAAGCTAATAATGAAGCCGTTTTACCATTAATAATATCGTAGTAAATTTTCTCGTTAAGGTTTAAGTTTCTTGACTTTTCCAATTGCAACAATTCGCCTTCGCTCATCACTTTTACAGCGTTTGTTACAATTCTTAAAATAGCATAGTCTTTATTGTCAAGTGGTAGTAACAACCCTTTTGCCAGTAAATAATCGCCAACAAGTACTGCAATTTTATTTTTCCAAAGCGCATTAATGCTAAAAAAGCCTCTTCTTTCTTCTGCTTCGTCTACAACATCGTCATGTACTAGCGTTGCGGTATGTAACAACTCTACTAGCGATGCTGCCCTATATGTAGATTCTGTTATATTGCCACCCAATTTAGCACTTAATAAAACGAACATAGGACGCAATTGCTTTCCTTTACGCTTAACTATATATTGCATAATTCTGTCTAGTAATGGCACACGACTACGCACAGCTTCTCTAAAATGGTCTTCGAAAAGTGCTAATTCCTTCGATATTATTTTTTTTGCAATTTGCATAATTAAGAGGTGCAATATAAATTTCTAACTTCATTATAAGGCGAAAAAAGTAGTGTGGGCATTAATTTGTTGATGACTGAAAAAATAATTTTGTGTTGAATGACAAAATATACCCTTTTGATTTTGGTAATTAAATTGTAAACCCTACTTTTGTACAAAGTATTTCATAAACAACGTGACATACTTTTAACACTCAAACAAAAAAATTATTCAAAAAAATCAATTTTATGGCAAGCAAAAAGTACGCTCTTTTAGCAGCTATGTTAGTTATGTTACAAATAGCTGGCAATGCTCAAACGAAAACAGATTGGGGTTGGGATTGGAAAGATTCTTCTAAAGTTCCTACTAAATCTATTCCTCAGTACAATGAGTTTTTAAACAACCAATTCCCCTATCCGCCTAAGCCAAGAAGTGCTTGGGAATTAGGTTTAACACTTGGTAACAGTATTGTTATCGGTGATGTTTCTATTGTTGGTAAAAATGTAGGTGGTTATGTAGTTGGGGCTTCGCTTCGAAAGTCACTAAGTCATTTTGTGTCTTTACGTGGTAGCCTTTATTACTCTAATTCAACAATTCCTACAGTTGCTGGCAAAAGTCCTTTTATTAATACCTCAATGATTACTGGATCTCTTGATGCTATCTTCTCTGTTAATGCATTGAGTTTTTACAGAGGGAATCCTAAATTTGATTGGTATAGTCTTGTTGGTGCATCATACGTTATTGTTAGTGCAAAAGATAGGGCTGGTAATAAATTGCAACTTCCAGGTGCCAATACTGCATCAAAAACTGGAACTTCTGTTATATTACCTACCATTAATGTAGGTTGCGGTGTAGCATATAAAATAAATAGCAGAATAAATATTGGTTTAGAAGAGAAATTTCTTGTACCAACTTTTGGTTATGACCATTTAGAAGGTTTCAAAGCTCCTGGTTATTCTGCATCAGACATTGTTGCATTCAGTACCATTAGATTAAATATTAATCTTGGAAACTAATTTTTTTAAAAAAATCTAAAAAAAATATTTATGGCAAAAATTAAATTTTTATTGATTATAGGCTTAATAGCCTTTATTCAAGTAGGTGCTGAGGCACAGTCAAAAACTGGTAAAAAAAGCGTGCAGCCTTTATATTGGCTAAACCCTAATAATTATGCGTATAGCGAGTTGAATGCTCCTAAACACATGCAAATGCCAAAAGTGGTTTTACCTGATGCTGATAAAGATGGTGTAACTGATCAATTTGATTTAGAACCAAACACACCAGCAGGTGCTACAGTTGATAACCACGGTGTTGCTAAAGATACTGATGGTGATGGTGTACCTGATTACAAAGACAAGGAGTTATTAACTTCTCAAAAATGTTTTCCAGTAAATGCTGATGGTATTGGCAATTGCCCAGAACCAGCATGTTGCACCGAGTTAAGAACTGCTATTGCAAACATTGTTGTTACTCCTCCAAAACCAGTTTGTGCAATTACTAGCTTACCAAGTGTGCAATTTAAAAAGGGTGCTACTTTAACTAAAGACGCTGAAACTGTTTTAGCATCTGCTGCTGCACAAATTAAAGCTAACCCAGATTGTAAAGTAAAAGTAGTTGGCTATGTTGGTACTGCAACAGCTTCAAAGGCTGCACAACAATTAAGCTATGATAGAGTATCGGCTGTTATTAAGTATCTTGTAGAAAAACAAGGTATCTCTGAAACCAGATTATTATTTTACTATGGCGAAAATGGTGATGCTAACACTGTAGATTTACAAGGTACTACCGAAGAAGGTCCTAATACAGTTCCTGCTCCACATCCAAATTTAAGATCTAAATAAGCTATTTATTCTTTACAAAAAGGCTGTTTCAAAAATGGAACAGCCTTTTTTGTGTTATTATTAACCGTTTTGCTACCGTAGCAAACATCTAAATGCATATATTGCGAACAATTAACTATTTTTGCAGACTTTTATGAATAGGATTTTACTTTTTTCGATTTTATTGGTGGCTTTAGCATCTTGTAATTCTAAATTTGGTGTAATACTAAAGAGTAAAGATTACGAATACAAGTATAAAATGGCTGAGCAGTTTTACACAGAGAAAAAATACAATTTTGCCCAAATTTTGTACGAAGATTTGTCGCCTTATATTAGAGGCTCGGCTAGGTACGAAGATCTTTTTTACAAATTGGCTTACTGTTACTACTATCAGAAAGATTATGCGAATGCAGAGAATTTATTCAAATCTTTTACAGAAACATTTCCTGCGAGTAACCGTTCTGAGGAGTGCGAATACATGAGGGCGTATTCTTTTTATAAGCAATCGCCAAAAGTAGAATTGGATCAAACCAATACTAATAAAGCAATGAGTTTGTTGCAAGCTTTTATTAATACACATCCAAATTCGCCAAAAGTAAAAGAGGCCAATTCATTGATGGATGAGTGTAGAGAGAAACTTGAAGAAAAAGAGTACAAAAGTGCCGAACTATACTACAACTTAGGTTATTATAAAGCAGCAGCAATTGCATTTGGTACTATTTCAGAAAATTTTCCAGATTCAAAAAATGCCGATCAGTATAAGCTATTAGTAATTAAATCTTACCTTAAGTACGCAGAATTAAGTTTTGAAGAAAAACAAAAAGAACGTTACGAAAAGGTATTGAGTGAATGTGCAGACTTTATAGAACGTTTTAACACAAGTAAGTATTTAGAAGAAGTAGTAAAATATAAATCTCAATCAACTAATTTTATAAAAACACAACAAAATGAGCAAACAAAAAAAACACTTTAACATCAGTAATATACCTGCGGTTATAGAAACCAAGAGTTTAGTTGATATTAAAGCCAAGACGGGTAACTTGTACGAGTCTATTGCTATTGCATCGAGAAGAGCTAACCAAATAAACATTTCTATACGTGAAGAATTGCATAATAAGCTAGAAGAGTTTGCAAGCCATACCGATACCTTAGAAGAAGTGCATGAAAACAAAGAGCAAATTGAAATTTCAAGATCTTATGAGCGTATGCCAAACCCAGCTATTTTAGCTACGCAAGAATTTATGGAAGACAAAATTTACTTCCGTAAAAACAATAACGATTTGTTTAGATAGTATATATTGAACACAATTTATAAACGGCAGTCTTTGTACTGTCGTTTTTTATTACTTTCATTTTGAAAAATGCTAGCAGGTAAAAAAATATTAATTGGTATTTCTGGCAGTATTGCTGCCTATAAAACCATTTTTTTGGTAAGGCTTTTAGTAAAAGCTGGTGCTGAAGTAAAAGTGGTTCAAACAGAAGTTTCGAAAGATTTTGTATCGCCTTTAGTTCTAGCTACTTTATCTAAAAATAAAGTACTACACGATTTAGCTACCAACGATGAATGGGCCAACCATGTAGCTTTAGGTAGATGGGCAGATGTTTTTATTATAGCACCATTAAGCTGCAATACATTGGCTAAAATGGCCAACGGGCTTTGCGATAATTTATTAATGGCTACTTATTTATCAGCAACTTGCCCTGTGGTTGTAGCACCTGCAATGGATGAAGATATGTGGCATCATGGTACTACAAAGCGTAACCTTTTGCTACTAGAAAGCTATGGCAACACTATTATAAAAGTAAACGCTGGCGAGCTTGCTAGTGGCCTTATTGGCGAAGGTAGAATGGCCGAACCTGAAGAAATACTAACGTTTATTGTAGCCCATTTTTTTAGAAGTAATGCCTTAAAAGGTAAAAAAGTATTGGTAACTGCGGGCCCTACTTACGAGCCAATTGATCCCGTTCGTTTTATAGGTAATCAATCGAGTGGTAAAATGGGCTTTGCTATTGCAGAAGAATTGTACTTGCAAGGTGCAGAAGTAACCTTGGTAACAGGGCCAACGCACGAAACTTTGGCTTATAAAGGCATTACACGTAAAAATGTAAAAAGTGCACAAGACATGTACAATACTTGCCACCAACACTTTGCAGCAACGGATATTGCTGTAATGAGTGCTGCAGTGGCAGACTATACACTTGAAACCATTGCTGCCGAAAAAGTAAAAAAGAAAGAAGCTAGTTGGACTTTAAATTTAACCAAAACAAAGGATATTTTATTTAGTATTGGCCAAATAAAACAGCCACACCAGTTTATTGTTGGTTTTGCATTAGAAACCAATAATGAAAAAGAAAACGCACTTGGTAAGCTTAGAAATAAAAATGCCGATTGCATTATACTTAATTCATTGAACGATAATAGCGCTGGCTTTGGTTTTGATACCAATAAAATAACTATTTTACACAAGTCTGGCGAAGAAATAAACTTTGAATTAAAGTCTAAAAAAGAAGTTGCAAAAGATATTGTATCATTTATTATCTCAAAAATACATGGTTAAGAAAATTGTCTTAATGCTGGCTATTGCATTAGTATCGTTGCCTGTTTTTGCGCAAGAATTTCAGGCTAAGGTGACTGTAAACCCTAGCAGAATAAATAGTACTGTAGATAGAAAAGTATTTACTACGCTACAAAATCAACTCAATAATTTTATTAATAACCGTAAATGGACTACCGACCAATTTAAGGCCAATGAAAAAATTGAATGTAGCTTTTTATTGAACCTAGAAAGTATTGCCGAAACGAATGTTTATAAAGCTTCACTTATTATTCAAGCGGCAAGACCAGTTTTTAACAGTAGCTACCAAGCCGCTTTACTTAACTTTCAAGATGCTGACCTAACGTTTAAATACATTGAATTTCAGCCGATAGAGTTTAATGAAAACCGTGTACAAGGTAATGACCCGTTGATAGGTAATTTAACAGCAACCCTTGCTTTTTATTGCTACACAATATTGGGTTTAAATTATGATTCATTTGCGCCTAAAGGCGGCGATAAATTTTACCAAAAAGCACAAAGCATTGTAAATAATGCACCCGAAGCTAGCAATATTAGCGGCTGGAAATTGTTTGATGGCTTACGTAACAGGTATTGGTTAAGCGAAAACTTGATTAATACAAGATACAATATCATTCACGATGTTATTTACTCCTACTACCGTTCTGGCTTAGATAAAATGTACGATAAAGAAGCACAGGCAAGAACTAGTTTACTGCAAACACTTACCCAACTACAAGCATTTAACCAGGAAAATACCAATACCATGTTTGTGCAACTATTTATGCAAAGCAAAACCACCGAGTTGATAGGTATTTTTAAGAAAGCTAGTAGTTCCGATAAAGCCAAAGCAGTTGAATTGCTAAGCAAACTAGACATTACCAATAGCCAACGCTTTAAAGACGAATTGAAATAATGAAAGCAACTGTATGTGCTATTATAACCTTTTTGTTGTTTGCTGCTTGTAATAATAAGCCTAATGCAAACAAACCATTGGGTATTAACCAAATGAAAACCATTTTGTGGGATATTGAAAATGCAGATATTTGGTTTAATCAAATACCATTAACCGATTCTGTACATAAAACGCAACAAATGAATATTCAGTTGTACGAGCAGGTGTTTGCTTCGCACAATATTACCAAACAGCAATTTTACAATAGCTACCAATATTACCAAACTAGGCCCGACAAAATGAAAATACTCATGGATTCTGTGGTAGCTTATGGCGAACGAGTGAAAGCTAGTTACAAAGGTCCTAGAAAATACTAATTATTGCCATTGCAACGCCTTTGTGGCAATGGCTTCTATATCTTGCAGCATCATACATTTAAAATGTTTTTTAGGGCAGGTTTTAGTGCCAAAATTGCTACACGGCTGGCAACTTAAATATGCCACTACAAAGTTTTGGTACATACCTGTACGGCTGCCGTAATAAGGCTCTACATCAAGCTTGGGTGATGTGCCGCCCCAAATAGCTAAAACTTTTTTGTTGAGCGCACAAGCAATGTATTGCAAGCCTGTATCGTGAGAAATAACGAGTTTAGAAAGCTGCACCAAATGGGCCGATTCGTTTAGGTTAAATTTGCCGCAGGCGTTATAAATTTTAATGTCATCTACACTTGCCACTTGATTACCCACTTCTGCATCTTCTTTACCGCCCAATAACACAATGGGGTAATTAATTTTTAAACACAATGCTTGTAGTTTTTGTACCGGTAGTTTTTTGGTAAAATACGATGCGCCAATAACAATGGCTATAAACCCAAAACAATGTTGTGCTGGCAAACAGGCAATGGGTACGATGTCTTTTTCGGGTATAAAATAATCTAAGCCCTTACCATCGTTTACCACGCCAAGAGGTGCCAAAGTATCTACGCATCTATCGCTAATATGCCTGCCACTCATGCGGTTAATGCCAAACTTGGTTAATAAAAACTTAGCCCAACTTTCTTTTTTGTAGGTAAACGATGGGCAGCCCAAGGCGAGTTTTATTCTAAAAGTTCTAAAGTTTTTGTGTAGGTCAATGATATAATCGTATTGCTCAAGTTTAAGGTTTGCAATAAGGCTTTCAAGGTTGTTGTTTAGGTAAAAAAATCGGTCGATATAAGGATTGGCTTCTGTAACGGCTTTAAAACCTTGTTTGCTTAAAAAATGTACTTCGGCATTAGGTATTTGCTGTTTTAAGCAGCGAATAGCAGGAGTAGTTAATACAATATCACCAATAGAAGAGAAGCGAATGACCAAGAATTTCATTGCACGAATTACGAACAAATATGGCAATTGGAAGAAGAATTAATAAAGCAGCAGTATTTCATTTGCTTTTTCTATCAATAGGCTTTCTATTTTGGTAGTCAAGTTCAGTTTTGCATGACAGCAGTTCTATTTTTTAGAACTCCAGTTTGTTTTTAGGTGACTAGAGTTCGCTGTAACGAACTTGAGTTTACTCTTATGGAACCACAGTTCGTTTTTAGGTAACTAGAGATTACTCTTTTAGAACTCCAATTC
>JASGCX010000004.1:29632-72271 GCA_030053925.1 Flavobacterium sp. | reverse complement strand
GTTTTTCGGTAACTAGAGTTCGCTGTTACGAACTAGCGTTTACTCTTATGGAACTCCAATTCGTTTTTCGGTAACTAGAGTTCGCTGTTACGAACTAGCGTTTACTCTTATGGAACTTCAGTTCTTTTTTAGGTAACTAGCGTTTGCTCTTATGGAACTTCAGTTTGTTTTTAAGTAACTAGCGTTTACTGGTACGAACTTGAGATTACATTTTTCACCTTTGGCGTTGCTTTCGCCAACATTTTTTTGACAGAAAATATAGTTATGTTGTTGGCCGAAGGCGCAACAACGGCGAGGCGAGATGATAGCAGGGGCAGAAAAATTAGTTACAAATACAGGTGTAAAATTTAGAGTCAAAGCGACCATCTGTAATAACGATGCTGTCATTGCCATTATATAGAGTACAAGTAAACGTGCCTGCAATAATTTGATTGGCAAAATCTAGTTTAGTGATAGTAAAGTTGCCCTTTGGGGTATATGATTTTGTATAATCAGTCGATCTGCCATTTCTATTACTTCCATAATCAGTATATGCCACATTTAAAGAATCATACTTATTGCCTATACTGCTTATTGTAGTGTACCTAGGCATTGTATTCACTTCAAACGTAGTAAATGAATTATCAGTTTTTTTAGCAGTAGTTAAAGTAAAATAAAATTGAAGTATACCAGGTTGATCGTAATAAGTCACACTTAATGCTCCGCAGGGATTTGCAGAAGGTCCGCATTTATAATAAGGCGTCCAAACCTCGCCATTTACTTTCATACCAAAAGTGTTTTTCCCTTCTTGTGTGGCTTCGGGTAAAGTGGTAGATGGCCCCCCATTGTCTTTTTTACAGGTGGTAAACAGCAGTGTTATTACTGCAAGGATGGCAAAAGTTAATTGTTTCATAGTTGTAGTTTATTGGTAATTAAAATTTAGTTACAAGTGCAGGTGTAAAATTTACAATCGAATCTACCATCATTTATCACGATGCTATCATTGCCATTATATAGAGTGCACGCAAAAGTTCCTAATATAATTTCCTTCGCAAAGTTCAATTTAGTAATGTTAAATTCGCCCTTTCTGCCTTTGTTAACGCTCCTTTCGCTAACAAAGGCAGAAAAAGAAAGAATAGAAATAGTGTTTGTTTCATGTTGCGCTAGGGCTTTGTGCAGGTTGGGAATTAGTATTCCGTCTGCCCACAACCGCTGCCGATTGAAAATATGAAGTTGAATTTAAGAACTAAAGTTGAAAGTTGCTTGTCTAGCCCGAACCACAGCTTGGATTTGCAATTGGCTGATGTTTGCTGGTCACGCCCAACTTGCACAAAACCCAATGTTGCCTGTAGGTTTTATCGTGAAAGTTCTACCCACACTTTCATTTTTTTTGGTAGCAAATTAGTCTGTTCAAATAAGAACTTCCTTATTACTTCTGGGTCAATCGTTTTAATATTTGATTTTGGTTTTCCAAAGTATTGTCCACTGGTTGCAAATAAATAAATGTCTGTTTCAAGATTTGCATAATCGTCAATGTTTAGTGGTGTCCAACCACTTTTAACTTGTACAACTGCTGTTTTCCCTGTAATTCTATTTTTGAGTTCAAACTCGTAAGTCATTGTTGTGTCTTTACAGGAACTTGGAATTACAAGATAGTCTTGAGTAGCTTGTAAATAAATAGCCAAAGCGTCTTCGCAATCGTCTGCTGATAATAATGAGAAAATGTCTTGTCCTGAAACACTTTCAATCTCATAAAATTCTGTGTCTGATTTTTGGTTATAAACTACTTGTGAAAAAGTATGAACAGTTTCGTCATCAATACATTGAACTGTCCTTGCTGGTCTGAAACTACTTACCACTTTTCCTGGAACAGCTTCTTCTGTTCCAATTTTTTTCCAATCACATTTACGGACGTTTACAATGTCAGCTTGTGAACATTCGTCAGAAGTGTCATAGTACCAATCACTACTTATTTTTCCTAAAAAATAGTTTCCGTGCCAATCTCTCGTCCAAATCAAGTCGTCAACCTCCATTCGGTTTTTCATTGCGTTAAGAGCTGTCCACCAACTTGTATTTCCATAGTCGCCTTGTGCAGTTTCCAAATATTCTTCCCACGAAACAGGAACTGTATCATAGTCAATTTGCCAACCAACACCTACAATTCCTTTGTCTAAACAAAGCTGTCTTTGGTCAATACCTGCTTTTGAGTCTGCCTTTAAATGTATTCTCCAAATATTCATTAGTTAATGTTTGATGTTTCGTTAGTGAAGGGTCTGCTAAACTTGCAGGCAACGTTATTTTTTCACGTAAGTAATATTTTTTACCTGCTGCGATACTAGCCTATCAATGAAATTATTGAAGACTATCTCACTGTCAGAAATTGGTGTAAAATGAAAAGAATAATTTCTACCTTGAGTTGGATTAATGAATTGAATTGTATCATTTTTTACCCTATATCCCCAATTATTAAAATGAATATATTTACTAACAGTACTATCGGGGGTAAATACAATTGTATCAGAAATACGATCATATTGCAGGGGGTATTTTTCAATCCATGTACCTACAAATTCCTTTTCTGTGGAATATTTAATTTTTGTTTCGTTGCTAATTGTATTAGGTGAAACTGTGTCATCTTTTTTTCCGCAACTTGGTAATAATATTGCTACTAGGAATATGGTAAGAACTAAATAATTTTTTAGAAGTATTCCTATGTTGATTATATTTATTTTCATTTCGGATTTTTTTTAATTATTAAATTTTTTTTTAAAATTTCAAATAATTATGGTGGGCTATGGTTGAATATGAAAATATTTTTGTTTTTACCATAATTCTCAATTGGTATATCCATAATTAAGATACAGTAATTATGCATAATAAAATACTCAAGAGAAGTATGCATGATACCCAGTATAGTTTCTATAGATACCAACAAAAGTTGAAACAATAGGGACATAAAATTATTATTAAACTGTTTAATTTTTCTGCCTTTGTTAACGCTCCTTTCGCCAACAAAGGCAGAAAATACCTGCCTTATTCCTCCACATAATTCAAATCTTTATGAAAGGTTTCTTCTGAAAAATAGGCGGATAACAAAGCAATACTCATTACAATAAAGCCTATAATAATGCCGCTTTGGGTTAGCGAATAGCCAAAACTTTTCTGAAAAACATCGAAGAATAGTAAGTTGATTAACAGTAATGCACCTCGGGCTATATTGGGTATGGTAGTGGCGGCAGTAGCACGTAAGTTGGTGCCAAATTGTTCTGCACCCATGGTTACAAAAATGGCCCAATAACCTGTTGAGAAACCTAATAAACCACACACCAAATACATTTTGTTATCATTTTGTATAAACGGACTGAAAAACAATATTAACGATGCAATGGTGAGGCCATAAAAACTGAACAATGCTTTCTTTCTGCTTTGTAAATATTGGCTGAGTAGGCCAATTAAAATATCGCCTAAGGCAATACCAACATACGCAAACATGATGGATCGGCCACTTTCTACATGGTTATTGCCATAAAATTCTTTAGCAAAACGATTGCTATAATTTATCAAAATACCAATCACAAACCAATTAGGCAAGCCAATTAAAATAGCTAGTATGTATTTTTTAAAACGTGTACCCTTGGTAAAAAACATCAAGAAATTACCACGCTGTACATTTTGTTGTTTGGTCTGCTTAAACATACCACTTTCGGCCACTGAAAGGCGCAACAATAATAAGCCTATACCTAGGCAGCCACCTATTTTATAGCACAAACGCCAATCATTAGTAAGCTTGAAAGTAAAGTAGGCAAACACAGCACCCGATAAACCAATGCCAGCTACTAAAGATGTACCCACACCACGTTTTTTCTGCGGTAATAATTCGCTAATTAAGGTAATGCCTGCACCTAATTCGCCGGCAAGGCCAATACCTGCTACAAATCTTGCCCAAGCATAATGCTCTACCGTTTGAACATAACCAGTAACAAAATTGGCAACAGAATACATGGCTATAGAGCCAAATAACACACTCAATCTGCCTTTTTTATCGCCAATAACGCCCCAAAGAATACCGCCAATTAATAAGCCCACCATTTGCCAGTCAATAATTTTGGCACTAGCTGCAAGTACTGCCACTTTATTATCTAAATCAATACCTAAGCCTTTTAAACTTGGTTCACGTACAATGGTAAATAGTAGTAAGTCGTAAATATCTACAAAGTAGCCAAGCGCAGCTACAATTACTGGTGTAGAAAAAAGCCCGAATTGTTTTTGTTGTTGTGTCATGTTAGTTGTTTATGGGAACACTGATAACGCAGATTTGGATGGATATAAACGGAAATTCAATAGCATTTCAAGTCACGTAAAAATAGATAAATCGAGTTATGGCAATCACTTTTTGGTGGTTCTTCTGTACTAAAAAATCAGTGAACATCTGTTGTATCAGCGTCACCCGTGTTCCTATTGTTCTACAAAATCTAAATCTTTATTAAACGTTTCTTTGGTAAATAATACCGATACTAGGCCAATGCTAATCATAATAATTGCGGTTACCCAAGCTGCGGTTACGTAGTTATTTAACACCCGTGCGCTTCTTAAAAATTTGAATAATAGTATGATTAATGGCAAGAAGCCACGTACCAAATTAGGAATAGAAATGGCTGCTGTTGCACGTAAATTAGTGCCAAATTGTTCGGCACTCATAGTAATGTACAATACCGAAATGCCCGAACCAAAACCAAGCCCCATACATAGCAAATACATATTGGTAGCGTTGCCGCCGCCTTTTAAAATAAAGAACAGCGCAATAAACACCGATAAAATGAAGTAGAAAATCAACAAGGTTTTTTTACGGCTTTTTAAGTAATTGCTTAATAAACCTGCGCCCATATCGCCAAAAGTTAAAGCACTGTATTGCAACATTAAAGCTTTGGGTTGATTGAAGCCAGAGATGTTAAATGCCTTAGCAAATTCATCGGAGAAACTAATTAAAACACCAACTACAAACCAAACAGGTAAGCCAATTAATATAGAGCGGAAATAACGCCAGAAGCGTTCTTTATTGGTAAAAAACATAGCAAAATTGCCCATTGTAGTAGATTGCTTTTTGGCAACATTGTACATGCTACTTTCTAAAACGCCTACTCGCAAAAACAACAATAAAAAGCCCATAGCACCACCAATATAATAACACAAACGCCAGTTTTCGTTACTAAGCGAGTACACAAAATACGCAGCAATAGTGCCCAAAACGCCACTTGTGGCAATAATAGAAGCCCCAATGCCGCGTTTATGTTTTGGCAGCATTTCACTTACTAGGGTAATACTTGCACCAAGTTCGCCGGCAAGGCCAAGCGCAGCCACAAAACGTAGAATGGTGTACTGTTCTACATTTTGTACAAAACCATTGGCTACAGTAGCAGCAGAATACAAAACAATTGAGCCAAACAGTACACTTTTGCGTCCTTTTTTATCGCCCAAAATGCCCCACAAAATGCCGCCTACAACAAGGCCAAGCATTTGCCAGCTTATCACATTTTCGCCAAATTCTTTGGCTAGTGCATCGGGTACGCGTAGGTCGGCCAAACTTTTTTTGCGAACGATATTAAACAGCAGCAAATCGTAGATATCAACAAAAAAACCAAGTGAACCAACAATTACAGGAAGTGATAGAATACCATATTCCTTCTTTGTCATAATGTATATTATTTGTGGGTTGAAGAAGCTTTACCAAACACTAGTTTCACAATAACAGGTGCTGTTGTTACAAACACAATACCTAGTACAATAACCTCTAAATGTTGTTTTAAATCGAAATGAAATTGGTTTAAAATCCACTGTTGTAAAAAGTGTCCGCCAAGTATCATACTAGTTACCCAAGCAATGCACCCAAGAATATTAAAGAAGGTAAACTTTGCTTTATCCATAGCTACTATACCTGCAACAATTGGTGCAAATGTTCTTACAATTGGTACAAAACGTGCAAATACAATGGCACCACCGCCATGTTTTTCGTAAAAATCCTGTGCTTGGTGTAGGTATTTCTTTTTAAATAAAATATTGTCGTTCCATTGAAACATAGCGCTACCAATGCGTCTACCAAACCAATAGCCTACAGCATTACCTAAAATACCTGCTGCGGTGGTAAGCGCAATAATAAGTAGTAAGTTTAAGTACACATTACCTGTATCAAATACCGATGCAGCTAGTTTATCGCTAAAAATACCTGCCACAAACAACAAAGAATCGCCGGGGAAAAAGAAGCCAATAAACAAACCTGTTTCAGCAAAAATGATGAGCAACATTAGCCACAAACCACCATTAATAATGTAGAACATTGGGGTAATTAAATCCTTCCAAGTAAACTGTTTGTGTGCAATTGCGTTTATCTGGCCTTTTACGTTTTGAATTGTAATAGCGGTGCTATCGTATTTTTCTTTGTTTATAATAATGCTATCGCCAACACTTGCATTAAGCGTTACCAAACCACGGCTATTAGTAGTAGCGGTTTCGCCAGTTTTTACAACTGTTACAGAGGCATCTTTTATTTCGGTTTCGTACTGATTACGAACGGTTACTAATAAGCTATTTGTTTGTGCGTACGATATGTTTGTAATAACTATAAAGAATAGTACTTGATATAAATGTTTCATAATTAACCTGGGTGATTGGGTAATGATTTTGTTCGTATTTTATTTGGAGTGATGGTTACAAAGTTGCCGAAAAGGGTATGTTTATTTTCTTTAAGGAATTTTAGTAAAATGCCATTAATAGTTTGTGTTTCTGAAAAGTGGTATCTAAGAAGTATGACACCACATAGCCTTTTTTTATTTGCAAAAACAATATCACCAAAATCTTTATCTTCAGTTAGTATTATTCTTGGTGGTTGTAAAGAGTAAGCTGCAATGTCTAAATCTTGCATACCCCTAAGTTCACGTTTTATCGAAAATACTTCAAAACCTTCCGCTAGTAAGGTATCTATTAAATAGTCTTCAATATTTTCATCAGCTAATATCATGCTGTTAGTTCAATTACTTCTTCATTTAGCATAATTGCTAATGCATAATCTAGGCAAGCATATATCTGCTCTTGTGTTATGTGAGGATAGGCTTCTACAAGGTATTTTACAGATGCGCCTTCGCTCATTTTTTTAATGATCAATTCTACTGTAATTCTAGTGCCTTTTATACAGGGTTTGCCACCCATTACAGCAGGGTTTCTAGTAATCCAACCTTCGTGTTTCATGAGATAATATTTTTTCAAATTTATACAATTATCCTTTTTCTAAAGCACCTTCCCATTTGCTTACAACACTTGTAGCCAAAGCATTGCCAAGTACATTGGTAGCTGTGCGCAGCATGTCGCAAAAATGGTCAATTGGTAATATTAAGGCCACGCCTTCTGGTGGTATTTTAAACATAGAACAAGTAGCCAATACAATAATTAAAGAAGCCCTTGGTACACCCGCAATGCCTTTGCTAGTAAGCATTAGCACTAATAGCATGGTTAACTGTGTACCAATATCTAAATGAATACCGTATGCTTGAGCTATTGCAAGGCTAGCAAATGTCATGTACATCATGCTGCCATCTAAATTAAACGAATAACCCAATGGTAAAATGAACGATACAATATTGCTTTTGCAACCAAAGCGTTCAAGTTCTTCTGTTAATTTAGGAAAAACGGCTTCGCTACTAGTGGTGCTAAATGCAATTAATAATGGGTTGCCAATATGCCTAAGCATAACGGGTAAGCGTTTGCCTAGTACTAAAAAGCCTATTAAAATCATTAAAGCCCAAAGGCAGGCTATACCAAGTGTAAAGTAGCCAAAGTAAATAAAGTAGAATTTAAAAATACCCAAGCCTTTTTCTGCAACTACCGCAGCCAATGTACCAAACACACCTACGGGTGCAAAATTCATAATAAAACCTACTATTTTTAAAATGATATGTGCAGCTACATCTAGTGTTTTTACTACTGGTTTTGCGTATTCGTTAAGGCTAGCAGCGGCTACGCCAAAAAATATTGAGAACACCACTATTTGTAAAATCTCATTATTGGCCATTGCTTCAAATGCGCTAGATGGAACAATGTGTTCAACAAATTTTTGTAACGAAAATTCGGAGGTTTTGCTCATCAAATCCTTTAGGCCAGAGTTGTCAGCTTGTGTTAAATCGATGTAGCTGCCAGGGTGAAACACATTTACCAAAAGCATACCTATTAATAAACTTACTAGCGATGCCGAAAAAAACCACAACATAGCTTTACCACCCACACGCCCCACAGTTTTTAAATCGCCTAGCTTGGCTATACCAACTACCAACGTGGTAAATACCAACGGTGCAATAATGGTTTTTACCAAACGAATAAAAATAGTACCAAGCAACTTAATATTCTTAGCAAATGCGCTTATTGTTTCAGGCGCACCGTAGGTATGAATTACCAAGCCCACAGCTATACCAAGTACCATAGCCACTAAAATGGCCGTGGTTAATTTATTTTGTTTCATAAGCTACAATTTAGTGAGTACCGCCACCTATTTGTAGCAGTAGTTTTGTTTGGCAATATAGGCATTAACGTCATAATAAAGCAATACTCAAATTTTTGCAAACAACAAAGCGTACACGTTTACTACATCTAAAACAATAAACGCAGTGCATTTTATCGGCTGCGTATTGTAGTTGTTTATTTTGGCGTAGCCCTTTGGATTGGGCTATTCGCTGCAATTTTTTTGCCCTTTGGAACCAAAAGGATTGCCACTTTTATCCTTCACACAATAGTTTAATTACGCCGCAAACTTTTAAGGTTACTAAAATTAAAAAGCAATCTTTACTAGGTTTTGTTTTAATCACTGCAAATCATTTCAATGATTATTAAACGGCGGTTTTTATTCGTGCCATTCAATAAATTATTCTCAATTCGTAAAATAAAAAGAAAATAATTTTGGTGGAACTAAAAATATTAGTATTTTGCGGCTAAATCAATTAGTTATGAGTTACGCAGGCAAAAATTTTCGCTACCTCCGCAAACTTAGAGGGTGGACACAAGAAGAATTCGCTAACAGACTAAACATTAAGCGTTCATTAATTGGTGCGTACGAAGAAGAACGTGCCGAACCTCGTTTAGATGTGCTAGAAACCATGAGTGCTATTTTTAAGCTAAGCTTAGATGAACTGCTGTTGCAAGATTTATCTGAAGTAAAAGGTAGTAGCTATTTAGAACAAAGGCGTAAGTTAAAAAGCGCTGCACAAAGTGTTAGTGTACAGTTTGTACCTGTAAAAGCAGCCGCAGGTTATTTAGCAGGTTACGCCGATCCCGATTTTGTAGATGAGCTAAACACATTTACACTGCCAATGCTAGCACCGGGGCAGTATAGAGCATTTGAAATAGTAGGCGATAGTATGTTGCCTACACCTAGTGGTAGCGTAATTGTAGGCGAAAAAATAGATACCATTGAAGATGTAAAAAACAGTAATAGCTACATTGTACTATCAAAAAGTGAAGGCATTGTTTACAAGCGCATTATGCGTAATAATCGAATAAAAAACAAACTCACATTGGTAAGCGACAATCCTATTTACGAGCCGTATAACGTAAGTGAAGAAGATGTGCTTGAAATTTGGAAAGCTGTTTATATCATGCAAAAAGCAAACACCGTGCAACGTTGGGATGTTAACCAACTAGCTGGCATGGTAAATAATTTACAAGAGCAAGTGACTACACTTAAAAAGAAATTAGATTAATTTTTATAGGGGTTAGTTAAGTACAAGGCTGCTATTCTTAGCGGCCTTTTTATTTACTACAAGTTGTTAAAAAAATAAATTGTAGTATTGACATTTAATAATAATATTGCAATACATTTATTAACCAAAAACAGCCGTATGAATCGTTATTTTTTATCGCTTTCTGTAGTAGCCAGCTTGCTTACTACTGCCTGTAACAATACCTCAAAACCAGCCGATGTAGTAAGTGCAGATACTGCTACAATGCTAGATGCTAAAGCTTTTAGGCAAACTATTGATGGTAAGCAAACCAACTTGTATGTGCTTAAAAACGCTAACAACATGCAACTTACATTAACTAACTATGGCGGAAGGTTTGTAAGCCTATTAGTGCCCGATAAAAATGGTAAATTGGTAGATGTTGTGGTAGGTTTTGATAACCTTGATAGTTTTAAACTAAACAAAGAAGAACCTTATTTTGGTGCAACTATTGGCCGCTATGGCAACCGCATAGCTAAAGGTAAATTTACAATTGGTGGTAAAGAATATAACCTAGCTATTAACAACGCACCTAATGCTTTGCATGGTGGGCCAAAAGGTTTTCACTATGTAGTTTTTGATGCAAAACAAGTTGGCGATAGTGCTTTAG
This sequence comes from Flavobacterium sp., assembly GCA_030053925.1. GTDB lineage: Bacteria > Bacteroidota > Bacteroidia > Chitinophagales > Chitinophagaceae > Parasediminibacterium. The sequence goes on along the minus strand of JASGCX010000004.1, from coordinate 61,927 downwards.
AATTAAGCTATTTATCGAAAGATATGGAAGAAGGTTATCCTGGTAATTTGAATGTGAAAGTTACCTACACGGTTACTTTCGATAATCAAGTACGTATGGATTATGAAGCTACAACCGATAAAGCCACCATTGTAAACCTAACCAATCACGCTTATTTTAACCTAAACGGTAGTGGCACTATTTTAAACCACAGCATGATGGTGAATGCAGCAACTTATTTGCCTGTAGACAGCACTTTAATACCTACTGGTAAAGCTGAAACTGTTGCTGGTACACCATTTGACTTTACCACTGCTACAACCATTGGCGAGAGAATTAACGATGCTAATGAGCAACTTAAAAATGGTAAAGGCTACGATCATAACTATGTATTAAACGCTTACAAAGGCACAGGTTACAACCTTGCAGCATCTGTTGTGGGCGATAAAACTGGTATTGAAATGCAGGTTTTAACCGTAGAACCAGGCTTGCAATTTTACAGCGGTAACTTTATGACTGGTAAAAACAAATGCAAATACAACACTACCGATACGTTGCGTTCGGCATTTTGTTTAGAAACACAACATTATCCCAATTCACCAAATCAACCACAATTTCCTAGCACTGTTTTAAAGCCAGGTGGTGTGTATAAAACCACTTCTTTCTACAAGTTTTTAGTAAAAAAATAGCGGTGAATTAATTTAAAAAACGCTACTACACAGTATGTTTAGTGGCGTTTTTTAAAACTATCTTTTAAGCTAAATACTGTTTACAAGTATTACTGAAATACATCCCAAGCAAAGCGAATTAGCGTAGCTATTACCACTAATAAAAAGAAAATTCGGATGAATTGGTTGCCTTTGCTGATGGCAAATTTGGCACCAATAATACCGCCCACTGCATTGCAGGCTGCCATTGGCAAAGCGATGGCCCAAATAATTTTGCCCTTTAATAAAAACAATAAAATAGAACCTGCATTGGTAGCAAGGTTTACCATTTTGGCATTGGTACTTGCTAGTAAAAAATCGTAGCCAAGAATACTTACAAAAGCGAGTACCAAAAAACTACCTGCACCAGGCCCAATAAAGCCATCGTAAAAGCCTATTACTAAACTAATAGCTAGCCCATACCATATTTGCTGCTTGGCCGCATGTTGCTTACTTATTTGGTTGCCAAAGTTTTTTTTGCTGTAAGTGTAAATGGCTACAAACACAAGCACCACAAGTAGCAGTGGTTTCATAAAACTATTGCTTACCACGGTTAATAATTGAGAGCCACAAAATGATGCAGCCATTGCTACTAGCATCATACTAGTAAGCAATGGCCAGTTTACTTTTTGTTGTTTTAGGTATTGCCTAGCGGCAAATGCAGTACCGCTAAACGATGGAATTTTAAGTGAGCCAATTACAGTAGCCACCGGAAATTGTGGCAGCATTAAAATGGCTGTTGGTGTTTGTATTAAGCCGCCACCACCTACAATAGCATCTACAAAACCAGCTAAAAAAGCCACCAAACAAAGTATAATAATAGTAGTGGTAGTAAGCATTAGCTAATATTTTTTTTGGGGTGATGTTATGTTGGCTATTACTAAACCAATAAGTACAATAATGCCACTAATAATATGAACGCTAGTAAAATGTTCGCCTAATAGCACCACCGCTTCTATGGTACTTAATATAGGTATTAGGTTGCTAAACAATACTGTACGGCTTGGTCCTATAAGATGAATTGAGCGATTCCAAAATAGATAAGCTATTACAGAACAGCCAATACTTAAATAAGCCACACTGCTTATCACGGTAACATTGAAAGGAATATTGGTTGGTACAATAAAATGTTCGGCAATTACAAATGGTACAAGCATGGTAGTACCAAAACTAAAGCCAGTAAATAAAAACCCTAAATCTGACACGCCTTTAGGTTTGTACTTAGTAAGATTATTGTACAAGGCAAACATAACTGCACCCAACAAACTCCATAAATCGCCTATGGCAAAGCGAAACGTGACGAGGCGTTGCAAACTACCTTGTGCTATTAATATTACAATGCCAATTACGCAAAGCACCAAGCCTATTACACGCTGTAAAGGAACATGTTCTTTAAAAATAATTTTGGCAATAATAACCGCAAAAATGGGTGCCGAAACCGAGCCGATTAATGCCAAATTAATAGCAGTTGTATAATGCCCTGCAATGTATAAAAGCACATTGTAGCAAGTAAAACCCATAAATGAAGTGAGTATAAAATAACCTTTATGTTGCCAAATGATTTGCTTTTCTTGTTGAAACTTGTGCCATGCAATTGGTGCAATAATTAATGTGGCAAAAAACCAACGTAAAAATGCAAGCATTACAGGTGGTACAATGGGCGAAATACTTCGAGCAATAATAAAATTGCCCGACCAAATTACTGCTGCTAAAACTGCCAAGCTAATGCCTGTAACGGTGTTACTCTTTTTGTTATATGTCATTATGGGGTTACTTAGCAACTGTTGAAATTGCTTAAAGTAGCTGCAATTTGGGGTTATTTTTTATCTTCTCTCCAACAAATTGTAGTCAATACATTTTCTCGCCTAAATTTGGAAGGCCTCAGAAATTTCTGCGTATTCGTGTTTTTTCTTCGTGTAAAAGCTTCTTACAGCAAAATTTACTTAGTTGATACTTAATAAAATAAATAATTAGCGATGATTTTTTCTTTGTGAGATACAAACAAGCAACTGGTTTTTTCTGCGAAACAAATATTACCTACTAAAGCTAATTTTACCCATGCTTATATTTGGTGTGTTATTGCCAAAAAAACTATTACCACCACATAGGCTTTCATTGGCCAGCAAGGCAAATAATACCGCCTCTTTAGCATCTGGGCTTATGGCTAATTCATTGGTATTTTTAATAACAATATTGGGTAATTGCAATTGAATATGCTGCAGTAATAATGGATTATGCATACCGCCACCACTTGTATAAACAACATAAGTTTCTTTTGCCGTAACGCATCTTTGTAAACCATCTACTATTAAATCGGCACTAAAGCGGTTAAGTGTTGCCATTACATCAAAGTGAGAAATATTGGTAATGCCAGCTTTTTGTTTTGCGGCATCTAAATAAGCAATGTTAAATAATTCAGGACCAGTGGTTTTAGGAAAATCTTCTTTAATAAAAACATCTTGTTTTAATGCATTCAATAAAGCGGGATGCACATTTCCTTGTTTGGCAATGGTTGCATCTGCATCATAATATTTTCCAGGGAAATATAGTTGTACGTAAGCGTCCATCATGGTGTTACCAGGGCCTGTATCTGTACTAAAAATTAAATTGGCATCTAAACTACTGGGCAGGTATGTAAAATTGGCAATACCGCCAATATTTAGCATAATTCTATTTTCATTTCGGTTGCTAAAAATTAAATAATCACCATATACGGCAAGCGGTGCGCCTTCGCCACCAGCAGCAATATGTTTTTGTCTAAAATCGCTAAGGGTAATAATGCCTGTTGTTACTGCAATATGGTCGCCATCACCAATTTGTAAAGTGCCATTACCATAATTTGGTAATCTGTGAAGGCTTTTAGGTGCATGGTAAATAGTTTGCCCATGGCTTGCAATGGCATCAATTTGAGCATTTGTGTAGCCCCATTTAGCTAAACAATTATTTACCATTTGCCCATGCAAAACGCCAATGTATTCGTTAAGTAAGCAAAGCTTTTCTAGGTCAACGGTCTTTTTAGAGAAAATGGTTTTTACATCGGCTTTAAAGTCATCTGCATAATGCACGGTTTCAAAGGCAACAACGGAAAGCTGTGTATTTATGCCATAGCCTTCACATTTGCATAAAGCCACATCAAGTCCATCTAATGATGTGCCACTCATTAAGCCAATAATTAGGCGAATGGGTTTATTGGCTATTTGGTATAGTAGGGCAATGTTTGGGTTCATTGTGTTGAAAATTAAAATTTTTTTTTAAAATGCAATTGTTTGCAACATTTTGCCGAATTAGCTTGTCATAATGCAAAGTAATGCGGTAATTGCGCTCACAAACTAAGGGATTATGCTGAAAACAGAGAGACAAGCATTTATTTTACGGCAAATTAATTTGCACAATCGTGTATTATCATCTGATTTAAGTAGTGAGATTAATGTATCTGAAGATACAATAAGAAGAGATTTAAACGAATTATCTGAGCTAGGGAAAATTATAAAAGTTCATGGTGGTGCATTATCCAAGTCTTTTCACAGTTCTTTTTTACGCAAGGATGTTTATAAATCCGATAATAAAAAAATAATTGCTTCTAAAGCTGTGGCGTTAATTACTGATGGCATGTTTATACTTACTAGTGGTGGTACAACAGTAATAGAATTGGCAAGATTATTACCAGAGCATTTACATGCTACCTTTTTTACAGGTAGTATTCCTGCGGCTTATGAGTATGCCCAACATCCCAATATAGAAGTAATTTTTATAGGGGATAAAATTTCAAAAAGTTCGCAAATAGCTGTTGGTGGCGAAGCAATATCTAAGATAAATTCAATAAAGCCAGATCTTTGTTTTTTAGGAGTAAACGCAATAGATAAAAATGGCATTAGCGATAATGACTGGGAAGTAGTACAAATAAAAAAAGCAATGATAAAAGCTGCTAAACGAACAGTAGTATTATCTATATCTGATAAAATTGATACCCATCAAAGTATTAAAATTTGTGGGTTAGATGAGGTAGACACATTAATAACCGAATTAGATGCATCGGATATACTGCTAGAAAATTATAATAAACTTAATATATCTATCCTGTAATTCTTTTTTCACAAATAAAATCAGCAATAATGAAGATTAAACTACCACAAAAGCAAGGCAAATGGAAGGCACTCTGTTTGTTATTAACGCTTAATTTATTAGCTGCCGCAAGTTTTGCCCAAATAAAAATATCGGGTAAAGTAACTAATAGTAAAGGTATTGGTGCAGATGCTTTATCTGTGCTAGTAAAGGGTACAACTATTGGTACTTTAACAGATAATGCTGGTAATTATAATCTTACTGCAAATTTAAAACAAGGTAAGTATTATTTAATTTTTACGGGCGTAGGGTTTAAAAGTAAAGAAGTTGCTGTAACTGTGGGCAGTAGCACATCTTATACAATTAATATTGAACTTAATGAAGAAATATCTAAGCTTGATGAAGTAATTGTAACAGGTACATCACAAGGTACAACTCGCCGCCAACTTGGAAGTTACATTAGTTCGGTTGGTGCCGATGAGTTGACCAAAGGTGCTAGTGGCAATGTTTTGGCAGCATTACAAGGCAAAACGGCTGGTGCACAAATTAGCCAAAACTCTGGTGATCCTGCTGGTGGTATTAGTGTACGTTTACGTGGTATAAGTTCTATATCTGGTTCGTCGGAGCCTTTATATATTATTGATGGCGTAATTGTAAACAATGGTACTAATAGGGTAACTAATACACAAGGCGGTTACGATGGAACCAATGTGGTTGGTACTATTGGTCAAAGCCGTTTGGTAGATATTAATCCTGATGATATTGATAGAATTGAGGTATTAAATGGTGCCGCAGCTGCTGCCATATATGGTAGCCGTGCCAATGCTGGTGTGGTACAAATATTTACCAAAAAAGGTAAAAGTGGTGTACCTACTGTAAGCTTTAGTACCAATGCCATATTTAGTAGTTTGCGTAAAAAGTTAGATGTGAACCGAGCGCCAGTGAAGTTTGGCGGTCCTACAGATGGTGTTGGTGCACAAACTCAGGATATTTTAACGCCCGCTTTAACTAATACTACTGCCGTAACTCGTTACGATTATCAAGATTATATTTTTAGAAATGCTATTGGAACAGATAACACCGTTTCGGTAAGTGGCGGTACAGATAAAACAAAATATTATTTATCTGGTTCCTACTTCTTTAATCAAGGTATTATACAAAATACAGACTTTCAAAGATTTAGTTTTAGAAGCAACTTTGAACAAATTTTAAGTAAATGGGCCACCTTTAATGTTGGGCTTAATTATGTAAATAGTAGTGCTAATGAAAAACCCGATGGTAACTCTTTCTATTCACCAATGAACTCGGTTACAATTATTGGCAACTTTCATAATATATGGCAGCGTGACGGATTGGGTAACTTACTAGCAGTAGGCGAGCGTGGCCGTGCAAACCCTATATCTGTAATTGAAGATATTAAACAGAAACAAACTACCAATCGTATTATAGCTAATGTAGGTTTTAAACTAAAACCTATTAAACATTTAAGCATTGATTATACAATGGGTATTGATAATTATTCGCAAGTAGGAAATACTTATATACCACCATTTGCTTATAACGTAAGTACTGCATTTTTTGGTGGTGGTGCTAGTTTAGATGCTACACAAAATGGTTATGCTAGTGCGGCTACCAATAATTTCTTTGCTATTAACCACGATGTAAATGCAACGTACAATATTGATATAAATAGAAATATCAACTCGGTTACACAGGTTGGGTTTTCTCAACAATACGAAAAAAACACTTTTCAATTAACACAAGGCCGTGGTTTGGCCTCGTTTGTACAAACCGTAAATGGCGCAAGTACAGCTATTCCAGGTACCGATGATAGAAGTGAAATTTCTGTATCTGGTGCTTTTTTACAGCAAAATTTTAAATACCGTAATCAGTTTTTTGTAACTGGTGCTTTACGCATTGATGGCTCGTCGGTTTTCGGCAAAGATCAACGAAACCAAGTTTATACCAAAGCAAGTGGTAGCTATGTAATTTCTAGTTCTGATTATTGGAGTAAATTGGGCGTAAGCAAATGGTGGGATTTATTTAAAATACGCATAGCCTACGGCGAAAGCGGTAACCTAACAGGAATTGGATCTTATGCAAGATATAATACATATGCATCTTCATCATTCCTTTCGCGTACTGCGCTTAACTCTAATTCGGTATTGGCAAACGAAAACGTGAAACCAGAAAGACAACAAGAAACAGAATTTGGTATTGATTTATCTTTCTTGGCAAACCGTTTAGGTTTAACCGTTAACATTTACAACAAACAAGTTAAAGACCTATTAATTAATCGTTTTATTGCGCCAACTACTGGCTTTTCTAGCTTATTAGATAATTTTGGGACGTTAGAAAATAAAGGTTTTGAAATAGTTTTTACTGGAACGCCTGTATCTAAAAAGAATTTTAAATGGGATATTACGGGCATCTTTAACCACAACCGTAATAAAGCATTAAATATTGGCCAAGCACTAAACCTATTAAGTACCAACGCTGGTGCGCCAACTGCTATTTTGCAAGGGTTGCCAATTGGTGTTTTTTATGGAACTTTTTTTGCAACAGATGCTACTGGCAATTACCTAAAAAATACAGGTGGCTTACCGCAAATAGAAAAAGGTACACAAAATACTACCACTTCACCATTGGATTATACTGTTGGCAGAGATGCGTTGGGGCAGCCAACAGGTACTCCTTTGCGTAAAGTAATTGGCAACCCTAATCCAGATTTTACAGCTAGTTTGGTTAATGAAATAACCTACAAAAAACTAAGTTTTCGTATGCAAATAGATGCAGTACGTGGTGCAAGTGTGTTTAATGCAGATTTTCGTACTAGGCAAGGTGTAGGTAACGGAAAAGTAGCCGAGCAAGAAGATTTAGGATTATTGCCTCGTGGCTATATTAGCAACATTTATGCTATTGAACAATGGCGTGTTGATGATGGTGCGTATGTAAAACTGCGTGAACTGTCATTAAGCTACAGTATTGGTAAAATAAAAGGTATCAACGATTTGAGTATCAATTTTGCAGGCAGAAACTTAATTAGCTGGGATAACTACAAAGGTTACGATCCAGAAGTAAATGCAGGTGGCCAAAGCACTTTGTTGCGTGGTATTGATTTTGGCGCCGTACCAATTCCTAAAACATTTAGTTTCGGTATTAAAGCAAAATTCTAACTTAAAAAAAATAGTATAATGAAAAAGATATTTCAATCAATTTGTTACACCTGTATTGCGGCGGTTTTATTTACTGCTACTGGTTGTAAAAAGGATTTCGATAATCCTAACGCCGCTACTTCGGCACAAGTTTTTAGTTCTGCAAAAGGGCTTATGGGTACAGCTATTGGTATTCAAAGAACGTTTTCGTTAAACGTTGTACCAGGTACCATTGATGCTAACGGATTAGTTACCAACGAAACAATATTGTTAAATCCTGGTAATACATCTGAATTTCAATTAACAACCGGCGGTACAGCCGTTGATGGCACCAATGCATTATTAGGCAATATTTGGATAAGTGCTAATAAGTGTATTTACGATGCCAATAATGTAATAGCTGCGGCGCAGTTATTAGGCGATAAAGGTTATGCTAGTGGCTTAATTGGCTATTGTAGTATTATTAAAGCTTTGTCTATTGGTAGTTTAGCCCAGTATTGGGAAAAAGTGCCAGATACTGTAGGTACTACAGCTACCATATTTATTGACCGTATTGCTGGATACAATAAAGCTATTGCAATTATTAATACAGCGTTAACTACTATTGCTACTACACCTATTAGTACTGGCTTTAATAGCGATTTACCAGCAGGTATAGATATTGTAAATACACTAAATGCTTTAAAGGCACGTTACAGTTTGTTTGCAGGTAATTATGCAACTGCTTTAGCTTCGGCAACAGCAGTTTCGCTTACTGCCAAGTCAACCTTTAATTTTGAAGCAACCAATCCTAACCCAGTGTTTTTTGCTGCCACATCTACCAACAATTTGTACCAACCAATAGATTCTACTTTTGGGTTGCCAGTAGGGCTTCGACCAGCTTTAACAGATCAACGTGTATCATTTTATACTACCATCAATGCTACTATTAACCCAAGATTTAGGTTAAATGGTTTTTGGATTGCTAATACAACAGCCATTCCCGTTTATTTGCCAGATGAAATGAAATTGATACGTGCAGAATGTTTATTAAGACAAGCTACACCAGATGTTGCTAATGCTAAATTACTAGTTGATGCAGTATTAATGCAAGCACCGTCTGCCGACCCTGTTGGTGTGGGTGCTAATATAGCCGCTGGTTATACAGGTACCGTAGATGCACCTTCTTTATTAAATGAAGTGTACCGCAACAGATGTATAGAGCTGTATTTATCGGGTTTGAAATTAGAAGATATGCGTCGTTTTGCAAGACCAACCAGCGAAAGAAAGCGTAACTTTTTTCCTTATCCGTTTAGAGAAAGGGATAGTAACTCCAATACACCCGCCGATCCTTCGTTTTAATAATTAACTACATACTTTTTAAAAAACAGCCTCAAACTTAAAATTAGTTTGAGGCTGTTTACTTAATATTAGTATCACCACTATTAACATGGTTTAAGGTATAAATGTGGGTTTCTTTACTATTAATATCTGTATCTCCATCACAAACATTGGTAACTCTTTCATTAACATCGGTATCTTGGGTTTATTATTTTATTTTGTCTCTCAATAAAATTTGTCGAGTTTTTGTATTATCAAATTTAAGCGTTAGCAAGCCCTATGTAGAACTAGTGTAATTGTGAACTATCACCTAATATCTACCCCAGAGTTCTAATTTTAGCAATAATACCAGTAGTAGAAAAACCATCTACAATTTTATTAATTACCACTTTGCCTCCATTGGCTATTACTTCTTTAGCACCTACAATTTGGTCTATGGTATAGTCGCCACCTTTTACAATTACATCGGGTAAAAGTGCCGAAATAAGTTTTAGTGGCGTGTCTTCTTCAAAAATAACCACTGCATCTACAATGGCTAAGTTAGCCAACAACAATGCACGACTATTTTCATTGTTAATCGGTCTTTCTTCACCTTTTAGGCGCTTAGTACTTGCATCGCTATTTACACCAATAATTAATCTATCGGCTTCGCTAGCTGCTTGCGATAGCGAGAAAATATGCCCTTCGTGTAAAATATCGAAACAGCCATTAGAAAAAGCAACGGTTTTGCCTGTTGTTTTCCAGCCTTTTACTACCGCTATTAGTTCTGTTAGTTTGTATATTTTTTTGCCAATCGCTTCCGTTTGTTTCATCAATTATCAATTAAATTATTGGTTATTTAATGCGCTTTTGCAATTAAAGTTTCTCTCTTTTTATTGTACCAAGGCAATAGGCCAAGGCATACAAACCCTACTAGCACTACAATTAAAAACTGTGCAAACCATTGTAGCGTACCATTTGCGTAGCCAATATGGTACGCAACGCCATTTTTTTCTAGCACTTCGGCTAAAAATAGAGCGTATGTACCAATACCACCAGGCGTTGCAATCATGCCTAAGCTAGCAAATGCGAGCCCCGAAATAGCAACTGCAAAACCTAAATGTTCGGTACCTTGTGTGGCTTGTAAGCCTACCCAAGTACCCACTACGTAAAGGGTCCAAATACCTGCTGTACACCATAAAAACTTACCCTTTTGTTGTAAATTTTTTATACTAGCCAAACCTTCTACCACGCCTTTTAAAATTTTTTTTAAGGCAATTACTATTTTAAGGTGCGCAAATTGATTGAACCAAACTTTTATAGCAATAATTATTGCAACAACAATAATAACAACTATTGCCACTTTAGTAATAGAAATACTACCGGTTTTGTTGGTGAAAATCACCATTAGTAATTCTTTGCCATATTCGCCCACCACTTCGTATTGTGTAGCAAATGCAATTACAAAAAATAGCATTAGGCAGATAACATCAAATGCACGTTCTACCACTATGGTGCCTACTAATTTTTCTGTGGGAATTTTTTCGTAACGGGTTAATAAAGTGCATCTTATTACTTCGCCTAAACGTGGTATTGCAAGGTTGGTAAGATACCCAATCATTACTGCAAAAAAAACATTTACGGTTGATGGTTGGTAGCCCATGGGCTGCATTAAAATTTTCCAACGAATGCTGCGCAAAATATGGCTGCTAGTTAAAATGATAAATACAGGAATAAGCAGTGCGTATTTGGCGGTGCGAAGCGATAGTTTAAACTCGTTCCATTTGTTTGGCGGTATTTGCTGCAAACTCCACCACACAAGAAAAAGCCCAATACCTAAAAACAGGCTATACTTTAGTGCATTAGTTATTTTCTTTTTCATTTATTGCCACCAGTTTAAGATGCTTTGCAATTTACTAAACCCTCTTGTAACTATAGCTTATTTCCTTCTTTTAGAAAAACAATACAAGGCTTAAAGTTTTTAGCAGCTTCAAAATTCATCGATGCGTATTAAATAATAACAATTGTATGGCCTACATCACCTTAAAGTGCAGCAGGGTAATTTAACCAAATAACGCCGCTACCTCGCTTGCCTTTTATAATATAGGTTTTTATGCGCTAGCCATTATTTGCGGTTACTACCTAAATTTTTTTATGCTCAATAAGGTTGTGCTTCGGTCAAGTTTTCATTAATGGTAAGGCGGCCAATTTAGTTAAGATGAGCTTTTGCAATAGTGGCTCTATGAAGCTTCTATTTTAATACTTGTATTTGCATAATAGCTTACAAATGTAGGGCATTAAAAATTCGATTCTTTTTAAATTTGGTGAATGTTTTGGTAATGCTATTCAGTATTGTTTAGTAGCAAATTGTCTATCAATCTCACACCATTTAAAAAAGCTGCAATAAGCACTACTTTGGGTATGGTGCTGTTATCTGTTTCTGTAATAGGTTCTAAATTATTGGCATTGCAAATGGCCACATAATCTACCGTGTTAAAACCATTTTTTAGCAATTGTTTGGTTACTGATGCTGTTAACTCGTTTGGCATTTGATGGTTACATTGCTGCTTAATGTATTGCAGCATTTGATAAATAGTTGTGGCTTTTTGTTTGTCGTCATCACTCAATCGCATATTGCGGCTACTCATGGCCAAGCCCGAACTTTCTCGTAAAGTAGGGCCAATTATTAGCTGCGTTTTTATACCAGTTAAAGCAATCAATTGCTGTATTACCATGCACTGCTGATAGTCTTTTTGCCCCAAAAAAAGCATATCTGGTGCTACAATATCTAATAATTTATGCACTACTTGGCAAACGCCTTGAAAATGATTGGGTCTAAATTTTCCTTCTAAAATGGTTTCGATAAAGCCAAGCTGATAGTGTGTACTTAGTGCCGTACCATTTGGGTATATTTCATTTGCCGAAGGCAGAAATAATATGTTGCATTGTGCTTGTTCTAGCAAGCGAATATCATTTTCTAGCGAGATGGGATATTGCTCAAAATCGTTGCTATTGTTGAATTGTGTAGGATTAACAAATATGCTGCAAACAGTAAAATCGCACTTAGCTTTACTCATGCCAATGAGCGATAAATGCCCTTGGTGTAAAGCGCCCATTGTGGGTACAAAACCTACAGAAAGCCGGCTATTTTTTTGCTGATTGAGATATTTTTGTAACGCATTTATACATTTAAAAAGTATCATTTGCTGTTGTTGTATTTGGGTGAAGTTTGCGTTACCACCAATTTTCGCAGTATTTCCTTTACTTTTGCAAACTTGTTTTTCGGCTAATTTAAAAAAAGTGTCTTATCAATGTCAAAGAAAAGAATTTTATTCATAGCCACAGAGATGTCGCCCTATTTAGAGTTGACAGAATTTGCTGGGATGGTCAATCGACTAGCTATTAAGAGTAACGATACTGGCCTAGAAGTGCGTTGCATTATGCCAAGATTTGGTGTTATTAACGAGCGTAGGCATAAGTTGCATGAGGTTGTAAGACTTTCTGGTATCAATGTTTCTGTTGACAATGATGACTATCCGCTTCAAATTAAAGTTGCTTCTTTGCCTAATGCACGATTGCAGGTTTATTTCTTAGAAAACGAAGATTTTTTTAAGCGCAAGCAAATTTTTCACAACGATAACGAAGAATGGTTTGATGATAACGGCTTAAGAACCATTTTTTTCTGCAAAGGCGCATTAGAAACCGTAAAAAAATTTGGCTGGGCACCAGATGTGGTACATTGTAGCGGATGGATGAGTAGCTTAGTACCAGCCTACATAAAAACAGCCTACAAGCGTGAACCAGTATTTGGTAATAGCAAAATAGTTTTTACCATAGCCGAAAATACATTTGAAGAAAAACTAAGTCCCGATTTTATTAAAAAAGCATTGATTAATGCAAACATTAAAGAGAAAGATTTAGATACTGCAAAAGAACTTGATAATACTGCACTTTATAGAGTAGGGGCTACACATGCCGATGCCATTACATTTGGTTCGGAAGATGTAAACCCTATATTAATTACCGAATTTGGCAAAGCCAAGGGTAAAAAAATTGTATCGTTTAAAGGGTTAGACACCGATTTGTCTGAGTACATGGATTTGTACGAAAGTCTATCATTGTAAAGTAGTTAAAGCATTATATTTGCCACCATAATTTTAAAACTTACATTTTCATGCCTTATTTATTTACTTCCGAAAGTGTATCTGAGGGACATCCAGACAAGGTTGCAGATCAGATATCTGATGCATTAATTGATAATTTCTTAGCGTTCGACCCCGAGTCGAAAGTGGCTTGCGAAACATTGGTAACTACCGGTCAGGTAATATTGGCTGGCGAGGTTAAAAGTAAAAGCTACTTAGATGTGCAAGAAATTGCACGTGGCGTTATTCGTAAAATTGGTTACACCAAAAGCGAATACATGTTTGAAGCCAATAGCTGCGGTATTTTAAGTGCTATACACGAGCAAAGTGCCGATATTAACCAAGGTGTAGATAAAAAGAAAAAAGAAGAACAAGGTGCAGGCGACCAAGGTATGATGTTTGGTTATGCTACTAACGAAACGGCTAACTATATGCCTTTAGCACTAGATTTAGCACATACATTGTTAATAGAATTAGCTGCTTTACGTAGAGAAAATAAGGCTATTAAATACTTGCGCCCCGATGCTAAAAGCCAAGTAACACTTGAGTACGATGACAATAACAGACCTATTAGAATTGATGCGATTGTTATTTCTACGCAACATGATGACTTTGATAGCGAAGCAAAAATGTTGGCTAAAATTACTAAGGATATGAAAGAAATTTTGATCCCTAGAGTAATGAAAAAATACCCTCAGTACAAGCATTTATTTAACGATAAAATTAAGTACCACATTAACCCAACTGGTAAGTTTGTTATTGGTGGCCCTCATGGCGATACAGGTTTAACTGGTCGTAAAATTATTGTAGATACCTACGGCGGTAAAGGCGCACACGGTGGCGGTGCATTTAGCGGTAAAGACCCTAGTAAAGTAGATAGAAGTGCTGCTTATGCAACACGCCATATTGCTAAAAACTTAGTTGCTGCTGGCCTTTGCGATGAAGTATTGGTACAAGTTTCTTACGCTATTGGTGTGGCTCAACCCACATCTATCAATGTAAACACTTATGGTACCGCCAAAGTAAAACTTACCGATGGCGAAATTGCTAAAAAAGTAGAAGCTATCTTCGATATGCGCCCTTACTTTATTGAGCAACGCTTAAAATTACGTAACCCAATTTACAGCGAAACTGCTGCTTATGGCCACATGGGTCGTAAAAACGAAGTGGTTACCAAAGAGTTTAAAGAACCCTCTGGTAAAACCTTAAAAGTAAAAGTAGAGTTGTTTACTTGGGAAAAACTAGACCACGTAGAAAAAGTAAAAAAAGCGTTTAAAATAAAATAATGCTTTGCCAATAATATTAAAAGGGTGTAACTGATAAGAAGTTGCACCCTTTTTTGGTTTTTTATTTTAAAATTTAGCCATTATGAAAAGATTGTTTGCCTTATTGCTATTGATTTTTTGTTGTGCATTTACACAAGCACAAACCTTACTATCGCCAGATAAAAACTTCACTTTATCATTTGGCTTGCAGCCAAATGGTACGCCATTTTACAGTTTAGTGTATAAAAATAAACAAGTAATAAAGCCAAGTAAGCTTGGTTTAGAATTACAAAATGATAAAAACTCGTTGCTAAACAATTTTACCATTACAAACACCAAAACCACCACTTTTAATGAAACTTGGAAGCCAGTATGGGGCGAGGTAAAAACCATTCGTAACCATTACAACGAAATGGCTGTAACGCTTAACCAAAAAGAAACCAAGCGCAACATAGTTATTCGTTTTAGATTATTTAACGATGGTCTTGGTTTTAGGTACGAGTTTCCGCAGCAAGACAATTTGGTGTACTTTGTAATTAAAGAAGAAAGAACGCAATTTGCCATGACAGGCAACCATACCGCATTTTGGATTCCTGGTGATTACGATACACAAGAGTACGATTATACAACCTCTAAATTATCTGAAATACGCAGCTTGCAAGAAAAAGCTAGAACCGCTAATTTATCGCAAACGTCTTTTTCATCTACAGGTGTACAAACCTCATTAATGCTTAAAACAGATGATGGCTTGTACATTAACCTACACGAAGCAGCTTTGGTAGATTATTCGTGTATGCATTTGAATTTAGACGATAAGCAAATGATTTTTGAGACGTGGTTAACGCCAGATGCTAAAGGCGATAAAGGCAATATTCAAGCACCAACTGTTTCGCCGTGGCGTACCATAATTGTAAGTGACGATGCAAGAGATATTTTAGCATCGAAAACGATTTACAACCTTAACGAGCCTAGTAAAATAACCGAAACATCATGGATAAAACCTGTGAAATATGTAGGTGTTTGGTGGGAAATGATTACCGGTAGAAACTCGTGGGCTTACACCAATGCCCTGCCTGCCGTGCAGCTAGGTGTTACAGATTATACCAAATTGAAACCGAATGGTACACATGCTGCTAATACTGCGCATGTAAAAGAATACATTGATTTTGCTGCCAAACATGGCTTTGGTGGTGTATTGGTAGAAGGTTGGAACCAAGGTTGGGAAGATTGGTTTGGCCATGCCAAAGACCATGTATTTGACTTTGTAACGCCTTATCCAGATTTTGATGTGAAGGCAATTGCTAAATACGCAAAGCAAAAAGGTGTTAAAATGATTATGCACCACGAAACGTCTGGCTCTATTCGCAATTACGAGCGTTATATGGATACTGCTTACAAGTTTATGAAAGCCAATGGTTACGATGCGGTAAAAAGCGGCTACGTTGGCCCAATTTTGCCCGCAGGCGAAAACCATTACAACCAATGGGCTAATAACCATTATTTGTATGCCATTAAAAAAGCGGCATCGTATAAAATTATGGTAAATGCACATGAGGCGGTAAGGCCTACAGGCTTGGCTCGTACCTATCCAAATATGATAGGTAACGAATCGGCTAGAGGTACCGAATACCAAGCATTTGGCGGTTCTAAACCTAACCACGTTACCTTGTTGCCTTTTACAAGATTATTGGGCGGCCCTATGGATTATACACCGGGTATTTTTGAAATGGATATTAGTAAGATTAGCAACAACAACAACTCGCATGTAAATAGCACATTGGCTAATCAATTGGCTTTGTATGTAACCATGTACAGCCCTTTGCAAATGGCTGCCGATTTACCAGAGAATTATAACCGTTTTTTAGATGCCTTTCAGTTTATTAAAGATGTAGCAATTGATTGGGATGACAGCAAATATTTAGAAGCAGAACCGGGCAGTTATATTACCGTGGCAAGAAAAGAAAAAGGCAAAAACAAATGGTTTGTAGGCAATGTAAATGGCGAAGAACCTAGAACATGTACCATTGCTTTAGATTTTTTAGAAGCAGGTAAAAGCTACACCGCTACCATTTACGCCGATGCTAAAGATGCCCACTACAAAACCAACCCACAAGCTTATACCATTACCAAACAAGTGGTAAATAAAGCTACCAAACTTCAATTAACATCGGCACCAGGTGGCGGTTATGCCATAAGTATTGTTGAGGTTAAGGGTAAATAGTTAAGCGTATTTTTAAAAAATAGCACACATTAAAAAGGCGGTACCAAATAATTTGATACCGCCTTTTTGGTGAGTAACTTTCTTATTAATTTATTCTTCAACAACAAGGTTCAACGGGTAAGCATAAGTACCTTGAAAACCAGGGTAAATACCTAGTAATCTTACTGTGCCAGAACCTGCTTTAGTTAAAGCCGCTTTTAGCTCATCTATATTTTTAATTTCTTCATCATTTACCGAAGTAATTACAAAGCCATCTTGCATTTTGGTTTTCTTTAGCAAACCTTCTTCTTTCAATTTTTTTACCAAAACACCACCAGCAATATCATTGGCAGCAGCAATTTTCTTGTCTAAGTTTTCTAAATCTGCGCCTAATTTATCGGTCACGCTTTCAATTTTTACAATATCGGTATTACCATCTTTGTTTTTAAGTGTAAGGCTTACCGTGTTTTCTTTACCGTCACGTTTGTAAGTAATGGTAATTTTATCAGATGGTTTGTAGCGTGCTACTTGTTCTACCATTTCGGGGCCCGTTGTTACAGCTACACCATTTACTTTGGTAATGTAATCGCCTTTTTTAATGCCAGCGGCTTTTGCAGCACCACCTTCAGGTACATCCTCTACATAAACACCATCGCCGTTTTTAATACCACGTTTTGCTTTTTCTTCATCGCTAATGGCATCTGATGTGTAGGTAATACCTAAAAATGCACGTTGTACCGTACCAAACTTAATTATGTCGTTTACTATTTTCTTTACAATATTTACAGGAATAGCATAAGAGTAACCAATGTAAGAACCGCTTTGAGAAGCAATGGCCGAGTTAATGCCAATCAATTCACCGTTGGTATTTATTAATGCACCACCGCTATTACCTGGGTTTACCGCAGCATCGGTTTGTATAAAGCTTTCAATTGGTGTTTTGCTTTGGCGGCTGTTAATGTCTATGCTTCTAGCTTTGGCACTAATAATTCCAGCCGTTACAGTTACATCGAGGCTTAATGGGTAGCCAATTGCCAAAACCCATTGGCCCAATTTTGCTTCATCGCTATTGCCGTAAATAATATAGGGTAAACTTTTGCCTTCAATTTTTAATACCGCTAAGTCGCTACTAGGGTCGGTACCTACCAATGTTGCTTTGTAAGATTTTTTATTGTTTAAGGTGATGTTAATTTCATCTGCACCATCAACTACGTGGTTATTGGTTACAATATAACCATCTTCACTAATAATAACACCGCTACCACTAGCTCTTTGCTCAGGTATGGTTTGTGTTCTTGGGCCACCAAAAAAATCGCCAAATATGTCACCACCAAACATATCACCAAAAGGATTTCTTTGACGTTGGTTGTTGGTAACTTGTCTTGCTTTTATTTTAGTTTTAATATGCACCACTGCTGGGGTAGCAGATGTGGCTGGGGCGGTAAAATCTACAGCTCCTGTAGGGCCACCATTATTATTACCAAAAAAGCCTGCATAATTAACAGGCACTTTACCAGCCTCTTGCACGCCGCCATATTGGTTTTGCATAAATTTACCATAGCCCCAAACGCTGGCAATGGCCGTAGTAGCACTAATAGTAACGATTGCTAAGATGTTTTTAAAGTTCATTTTGCTATGTTTTTGTTTAGATTAAAAAATCAAATTTGATGCCTTTTCTATTGCAAATAAACAAACCTGTTTAATAGTCAGTTTGTTAATCATCCCATTTAACAATTTTTTTGCTGATAAATGATTTTATGACATTGCAATTTAGCAAGTCTTTGCAAAAATGGCAGCATAAATAAACGTAAAAGAATTTGAAAATAATAGAAAATAGGTAAAAATAACGATGGTTTAAATTGTTTGCGTGCAAATGCGATAATTAAATTTATTTCAAGTAAATGGCGCATCTTTTAAAAAACTTCTAGCAATTTTAAAAAATATTTGGTAGATAAATAATTACTGCTACTTTTGGCATCGCAATGAAAGCACTATTGGCAAATACGCAATACTATTTTTTCTTTTATTTCTACTTTACCAAAAGTAGCCGGGTAGTATTTGTAAAAGTGTAACAAAAACAAACATTAACAAACTAAAAATACAATCCCGGCCTTACACAGGTTGGGATTTTTTTTGTGCTATGGCAATATCAGTTTCAATACAAGGGTACGAAGGCAGTTTTCACCAAGTGGCTGCACAGCAATATTTTGGCAAAGATGTAAACGTTATTCCTTGTGCTACTTTTAGAGAAGTGGTAAAAATTGCGTCTAATAAAAAGCTAGGCGATGCAGGCGTAATGGCTATTGAAAATTCAATTGCTGGTAGCATTTTGCCTAATTATACTTTGCTACAAAATAATAGCAAACTTAAAATTGTAGGCGAAGTGTATTTGCCCATTAAGCAGCATTTGTTGGTAAATCCTGGTGTACAACTCAAGGATATACATGAAGTACATTCGCACCACATGGCCATACAGCAATGCATGGAATATTTAGATAAGTTTAATTGGAAATTGGTAGAAACCGACGATACAGCTTTAAGTGCTAAGCATGTACATCAGCGTAAAAGCAAGCATATTGCAGCAGTGGCTAGTAAGCTTGCTGCCGATTTATTTCAGCTTGAAATTGCAGCACCAAATATTCACACACAAAAAAACAATTATACCCGTTTCTTAATACTAAACCGTACCGAAGAAGCAGGCGAAATTGCAGATGCAAACAAAGCATCCATCAATTTTAAAACCAATCACACCAAAGGTAGCTTGGCAAAAGTGTTAAGTATTATTGCAGATGAAGACATTAACCTGAGTAAACTACAAAGTATGCCTATTGCTGGCACCAATTTTAAATATAGTTTTCATGCCGATTTAGAATTTACCAATGTGCAACAATTTCGCAATGCCATAGAAAAAATGCAGGCATTAACCGAACAAATAGTAGTTTTTGGGGTGTATAAAAATGGTAATCAGTAGCCGCCCCCAACCCCTCCAAAGGTGGCGCTTAAAATATAAAACTTAATGTTATGAATCAAGGAAATGAATTGAAGAAAACGACTTTAGAAATCCCCCCTTTGGGGAGTGGGGGGGCTATTGTGGCTCGCAGGCTAGAAGGTATAGGCGAATATTATTTTTCTCAAAAATTACGAGAAATAGACGAACTGAATAAACAAGGTAAAAATATCATCAACCTTGGTATTGGCAGCCCCGATTTACCACCACATCCCGATGTGGTGAAAGTGCTACAAGAAGAAGCAGCCAAGCCAAATACACATGCGTATCAAAACTATAAAGGCTCGCCTATTTTGCGTAATGCTATTGCAAATTGGTATGCCACTTGGTACGGTGTTACGGTAAATGCCGATACCGAAGTGCTGCCTTTAATTGGTAGTAAAGAAGGTATTATGCACATCTGCATGACCTATTTTGAGTTTGGTGCTACTGTATTAGTTCCTAATCCTGGTTACCCAACTTATTCTAGTGCTGTTAAGCTTTCTGGAGCAACACCAGTTTATTATAGCCTTACCGAGGCTAATAATTATCAACCCGATTTTAACGAATTAGAAGAACTTGTTGCACAAGCACCCTTTAGGGCGGGGCGTGTTAGAGGTATATTTGTCAATTATCCGCACATGCCTACTGGTCAGTTACCAAATGTGGCTGTACTTAACAAGCTTATTGCTTTTGCCAAAAAACACAACATTTTAATCGTTCACGATAACCCTTACAGTTTTATTTTGAACGATACACCCATGAGTTTGCTAAGCCTTGAAGGCGCAAAAGATGTTGTGATTGAATTGAATTCGCTAAGTAAAAGTCAAAATATGGCTGGCTGGCGTGTTGGTATGCTAGTAGCTGCCAAAGATAGAATTGACGAGGTGTTACGCTTTAAAAGTAATATGGATAGCGGTATGTTTTTACCAGTACAACTTGCCGCAGCAAAAGCATTAAGCCTAGGTAAAAATTGGTACGATGGGGTAAACGCCATTTACCAAGAACGTAGAATTAAAGTGTTTGAATTACTAGATTTATTGGGTTGCATTTATTCAAAAAATCAAGTAGGCATGTTTGTTTGGGCTAAAATTTCGGCTACTTACAAAGATGGCTTTGCATTAAGCGATGACGTGCTGTACAAATCAAATGTATTTATAACGCCGGGAGGCATTTTTGGGTCTGCTGGTAATGGTTATATAAGAGTGAGCTTATGTGGTAGTGTAGAAAAATTTGATGAAGCAATTATTAGGATTAGAAATACTAAATAGAAATGGAAAATTTTGATATAAACTTCGAGTCTCAAATGCCCCATTTGGTGGGCGGGGGGGGGGCGGTTGTCACCATTGTTGGTGTTGGTTTAATTAGTGGTTCGTTTGCTTTGGCATTGCGAGATAAAGGATTTGCAAAGCATATTATTGGTGTTAGCCGTACCGAAAAAAGTGCTAATCGTGCCATAGAATTAGGCATTATAAACGAGGCATTGCCATTGCTAGAAGCCATTAAAAAAAGCGATTTTATTTATGTAGCCATACCAGTAGATACTACCGTTTTGGTAATGCAAACCATTATGGATAATATCACAGAAAAGCAGTTTGTAGCCGATGCAGGCTCTACAAAATTGGCATTGTGTGAAGCGTTGCAAAATCACCCAATGCGCCGCCGTTTTGTAGCTACGCACCCAATGTGGGGTACCGAATATAGCGGCCCAGAAGCAGCCGTAAGAGATGCGTTTAAAGGAAGGGTTTGTGTGATTTGCGAAAAAGAAAAGAGTGATACAGATATTGTTGATGCCATAGAAACCATTTACAAAACATTGGGTATGAATATAATTTACATGGATGCAGCCGCACATGATATGCATGCTGCCTATGTAAGTCATATTTCTCATATTACCTCATTTGCATTGGCAAATACAGTGCTTGAAAAAGAAAAAGAAGAAGATGCCATTTTTGCCCTTGCTGGTGGTGGTTTTGAAAGTACAGTTCGTTTGGCAAAAAGTAGTGCTAGTATGTGGGCACCTATTTTTATGCAAAACCGTGACAATGTTTTGGATGTACTAAACGAACACATTACACAGTTACGCAAGTTTAAAAGCGCATTAGAAAAAGAAAATCTAGCGTTTTTAGAAGAGTTGATGAATAATGCAAATAAAATAAATAGAATTTTGAAGTAAGGTATGGCAACACAGATAACGCAGATTTTGATTGATTTCAACAGATTTTTAAGCGAAATATATCATCCAAAAAAATCAAAAAAATTATACCAAACTCTAGTTGAGACAAACTAACAAAGGCTAAACAACGATTAATTTCAACAGATTTTTAAGCGAAATATATCATCCAAAAAAATCAAAAAAATTATACCAAACTCTAGTTGAGACAAACTAACAAAGGCTAAACAACGATTAATTTCAACAGATTTTTAAGCGAAATATATCATCCAAAAAAATCAAAAAAATTATACGAAACTCTAGTTGAGACAAACTAACAAAGGCTAAACAACGATTGATTTCAACAGATTTTTAAGCGAAATACATCATCCAAAAAAATCAAAAAAATTATACCAAACTCTAGTTGAGACAAACTAACAAAGGCTAAACAACGATTAATTTCAACAGATTTTTAAGCGAATTATATCATCCAAAAAAATCAAAAAAATTATATCAAACTCTAGTTGAGACAAACTAACAAAGGCTAAACGGCGATTGATTTCAACAGATTTTTAAGCGAAATATATCATCCAAAAAAATCAAAAAAATTATACGAAACTCTAGTTGAGACAAACTAACAAAGGCTAAACAACGATTGATTTCAACAGATTTTTAAGCGAAATATATCATCCAAAAAAATAAAAAAAATCCTACGAAATCCTAGTTGAGACAAACTAACAAAGGCTAAACGACCTATATTAGTTACATTTGCCGCAAATTTAAAAAATACATGATGACTTTTGAAGAGTTGGGTTTAGACGCTAGGATAGTGCAGGCAACATCTGAGTTGGGGTATGTGAACCCAACAGAAATCCAAGAAAAAGCAATACCCGTATTGCTTTCAGGCACTAAAGACTTTGTTGGTTTAGCGCAAACCGGTACTGGAAAAACAGCAGCTTTTGGCTTGCCGTTATTAAATATTATTAATGCAGAAGAACGTTACCCTCAAGCGTTAATTGTTTGCCCTACAAGAGAGTTGTGTGTGCAAATAGTGAAAGAAATGGAGGGTTTTAAGAAGCATTTAAAAGGTGTTTCTGTGGTTGCGGTGTATGGTGGCGCAAGTATTGGGCTACAAATTCGTGATTTAAAACGTGGTGTTCAAATTGTTGTTGCTACACCCGGCCGTTTAATTGATTTAATAGAACGTAAGGCTATTAATTTAGAGCAAATAAAATATGTGGTGCTTGACGAGGCAGATGAAATGCTGAATATGGGCTTTAAAGATGATATAGAATTCATTTTACAAAACACACCAAAAAGAGAAAGTACTTGGTTGTTTAGTGCCACCATGCCACCAGAAATTAGAAAGGTGAGCAAAAAGTACATGAAAGAACCATTTGAAGTAACTGTAGGTAAGGTAAATAGTGGCAATAAAAGTATCGATCACCAATATTACATCACTTCGGCGCAGCACCGTTACGAAACCTTGAAGCGTTTAATTGATTTTAATCCTGGTATTTATGGTATCATTTTTACCCGTACTAAAATCGATGCACAAAATATTACCGAGAAATTAACCCGTGAAGGTTACGATATTGATGCTTTGCATGGCGATTTAACCCAAGCACAACGCGATAAAGTAATGGGAGAGTTTCGTGATAAAACCTTGCAATTATTAATTGCTACCGATGTGGCGGCAAGAGGTATTGATGTACAAGGTATTACACACGTTATTAACTACGAGTTGCCAGATGATATTGAGGTGTACACACACCGTAGCGGCCGTACAGGGCGGGCCGGTAATACGGGTATTTGTATGAGCATTGTTCATGCACGTGAGGTATTTAAGCTAAAATCTATTGAGCGTTTAATTCAAACGCCAGTGCTTAAAGTTGAAATTCCAAGCGGTAAAGATGTTTGTCGCAAGCAGTTTTACGGTGTAATGGATAAGATTTTAGAAACAGATATTTCGCATGGTGATTACGATACTTACATGCCAATGTTGATGGAAAAATTTGCTGAAGTAAGCAAAGAAGAAATTTTAAAACGTATGGCGGCTGTTGAGTTTGATCGTTTCTTGAAATATTACGAGAACGCCGAAGACTTAAACATTCGTGATGGTGCAAGACAATCTCGTAGTAGAGAATTTGGTAATGATAGAGGTATGGATCAAGGCCGTGGCAGAGCAATAGAACGCAGAGAGCCCCGTGGCCGTGAGTTTGGCGGTGAAAGAAGAGAAGCCTCAGGCGGTGGCAACTACGCTCGTTTGTTTGTAAATCTTGGTACTAAAGATGGTTTTTACAAAGCCAGTTTCTTACAGTTTGTACTAGATATGAGCGATTTGAAAAAAGAAGTACTTGGCAAAATTGATATGAAAGATATGAACAGTTGGGTAGAGGTAGAACACGGTGCTGCACAACAAATGATTCGTTCTTTAGATGGTAAAAATTACAAAGGCAGAAGAATTAGAATGAACGATGCTAATAGCAGATAAATAATTATGGATATATTTTATTGCCTAATAATTGAAGGGTGTATTTTTAACAATTAATTTATCAGTTATGCAAACTATTTCAAATTACATAACAGTTGATGCCAATGTGCAATTTGGCAAACCAGTATTTAAAGGAAGCCGTGTACCAGTACAAAGCTTGTTTTGGCATTTGGAAAAAGGGTTTACTATAGATTATTTTTTAGAAGATTTTCCGACTGTAACACGGCAGCAGGCCGAAGCAGTGATAGAATGGACTGCCAAACATTTTGAGCTACCAGAAATTGTAAATGATGAAACTGTTATTGGATGAGAACTTGCCCGTAAAATTAAAATACCGTTTTGTAGAAGCTGGTATTAATGTTTTTACCACAAGAGATATGCAGTGGTTGGGCACTAAAAATGGCGAATTGGTGAGGCTAATGATTGCTGAACAGTTCGATACGTTTTTAACAATAGATAACAATTTATCCTTTCAGCAAAATTTTAAAAATTATCCTGTTAGGGTAGTGGTTCTAATAGCGCACGATAATACTTATGAAACCATTATGAGCTTTTTTGATGCTATTATCTCTGAACTAAGACAACAGAAAATAGGTGTACAGATTGTCATCGGTTCAAGCATAAAAAAATAATTTTAACAATCACATCCTGTAATGACAGAAGTAAGCAACATATTAACCCAAAATTTGGATCAGATAAAAACACTGATGCATCAATACGGTGTTGTAAAAGCTTACGCCTTTGGCAGTGCTGTAAAAGGTACTATGACAGAAAACAGCGATGTTGATTTTATCATTTCATTTCCCGAAGACATGCACTTTATAACTTATGCTGATAATTATTTTGCATTGAGCCATGCTTTAGAAAGTTTATTGAAAAAGAATGTGGATTTAGTAGCGGAAGAAACTTTACAAAATCCTTATTTAATTCAAAGCATTGATAGTCATAAAATGCAGTTGATATGATAAGTTTAGAGGAAAAGAAACTGTTGCTGGATATGCAAGTAGCAGCATTATCTATTGATGAACATTTAGAAGGTCGTCGTGTTTTTGCAGAATACAAAGCCAATAAAACAAAACGTAGAGCAGTAGAAAGAGAGCTAGAAATAATTGGTGAAGCAATGAATCGGTTACTAAAATTGAATGATACAGTGCCATTGTCCTATGCAAGAACCATTGTGGATTTGCGAAATAAAATAATTCATGCTTACGACAATATTAATGATGTAATTATCTGGAAAATTGTTATTAAAGACATCCCAATTTTATTATCAGAAGTAAACGAGTTGCTTAATAAAAAATAATATAAGCAGTATTAACAATCACATCCTGTAATGCTCTAGACCAAACGGTGTCGTCTTTACAAGGAACAAAACAACAAAAATGGAAGCAACAATTGCAACCCCAACAATGAAAGAGGTTACACAAGCAGCGTGGAGCAAACGTCCGTTAATTATTAGCGGCCCATGCAGCGCCGAAACAGAAGAGCAAGTAATGGCAACTGCCACACAACTAGCTGCCACTGGTAAAGTAGATGTATTACGTGCCGGAATTTGGAAGCCACGTACACGCCCTGGAAGTTTTGAAGGTATTGGTACCAAAGGTTTACCTTGGTTACAAGCCGCTAAAAAAGCAACAGGGTTGCCGGTAGCCGTAGAAGTAGCAACCGCAAAACAAGTAGAAGATGCACTACATTTTGGTGTAGATATTTTATGGTTGGGGGCTCGTACAACGGTTAACCCTTTTAGTGTGCAAGAAATTGCAGACGCATTGCGTGGTGTAGATGTGCCAGTATTAATTAAAAACCCTTTGAACCCCGATTTAGAATTGTGGTTAGGTGCAGTAGAGCGTGTAGCAAAAGCGGGCATTCAACAAATTGGGTTAATTCACCGGGGCTTTAGCAGCTATGGCAATACCGAATACCGCAACGCACCAATGTGGCATTTGGCTATTGAAATGAAACGCCGTAACCCACAATTAATGATGATTAACGATCCATCGCACATTTGTGGCCGACGCGACAACTTAATGGACGTTGCTCAAAAAGCAATTGATTTAGATTTTGATGGTTTAATTATAGAAAGTCATATTGACCCCGATACCGCTTGGAGCGATGCTAAACAGCAAGTTACCCCAACCCGTTTAGGCGAAATGATTGGTAGTATTAAATGGCGTACTGAAGATGTAAATTCGGAGGAATTACATGCTAATTTAGAAAAACTGCGTCAGCAAATAAACCAATTAGATGATGAGTTAATGCAAATTTTAAGTGCCCGTATTAAAGTGGCAGAAAAAATTGGTCAATACAAAAAAGACAATAACATCACCATTTTACAAACCAACCGTTGGAACGAAATTTTAGAACGTGCCTTTAAACAAGGTGAAAAACTAGGGTTAAGCAACGAGTTTATTACCAAATACTTCGATGCCGTGCACATGGAAAGCATCAACCATCAGAACAAGATTATGAATTCATAAATCATAACGTCATTGCGAGGAGCGAAGCATCATAACGTCATTGCGAGGAACGAAGCAATCTGTTTTCAGATACTAGTTCCTTGCAATGATTTTCTTCTTTAGCTAACCAGCGTTCTGTTTTTCATTCGATAACTATTGAATTTGGCATCGTTGCAAGTTTATATAAGATTAACAAAATGGCAAAAAATCTTAATTCCCCTTTAGGGGTTAGGGGCAAACAAACTTTTCAATTTACTACAGCTTCTGTTGATTATTATTTTAATGCTTCTATCAAGCAATTACACGAAATAGTAGACCCCTCACATGCTATCATCATCACCGATGAAAATATCAATGCTTTACACGCAGCAAAATTTAAAGGCTTTAAAACCATTGTTATTCCTGTGGGCGAAAAGCATAAAAACCAAACCACTATCAATGTTATCATCAACCAACTAATTGTTTTACAAGCCGATAGAAAATCGACTTTAATAGGCATTGGTGGTGGTGTAATTACCGATATAACAGGCTATGTAGCCAGTATTTATATGCGTGGTATTGCCTTTGGTTTTGTACCTACCACATTACTAGCCATGGTAGATGCTAGCATTGGCGGTAAAAATGGTATTGATGTAGGTATTTATAAAAACATGATTGGCATTATTCGCCAACCTAAGTTTTTGTTGTATGATGTTAGTTTGTTAAAAACTTTATCGCTAGCCGATTGGAGCAATGGTTTTGCAGAAATTATTAAACATGCTTGCATTAAAGATGCACCCATGTTTAAGCTATTGAAAGAAAATAGCTTCGTTAAATTTAGAACCAATAAAGAACTGTTAGCTAAGTTGGTAGAACGCAATGCCAAGCTTAAAACCAAAATAGTACAGCAAGACGAGTTTGAACAAGGCGATAGAAAACTTTTGAACTACGGCCACACTTTAGGGCATGCTTTAGAAAATGAATACGAATTGTATCATGGTCAGGCCGTGGCAATAGGTATGGTGTACGCAGGCATTATTTCTAAGCAATTATTGAAGTTTAAACAAAGCGATGCCGTGGTACAAATATTGGCAAAATATGGCTTACCTACACAAATGAATTTTGATAAAACCAAAGCCATAGAAGTATTAAAAATGGATAAGAAAAGAGATAAAGCAACCATTAATTATATTCTGTTAGAGAAAATTGGCAAAGGTGTTGTTAAGCAATTGCCTTTGGCAGAAGTAGAAAAAATTATTTTTGGTTTATAGAAACTCAGTTAAATTTGAAATATGAACACAGTATTAAAACCAACAAAGGCGGCATTAAAATCGCAAAAGAACTCACCACTTTTTGTTGCAATAAAAACGAAAAGTGGAAATATTGTTTCAATGCGTCAAATAACCCCCTCGGAAGCAAAAGCATTAAGAAATAGTGCCTATCAATATTTGGCATAAGATGTTCGATAAAAGCTTTCCATATAAATTAATCCAAAAGAAATCAATAATAGGGCAACAGATTGTAAGAGAATTTATTTACGATTTTAGATCTTCCAAAAGAAGATATATCGTTTTGGTTGAAGAATATAATCTAAATGTATTTGTTCCTAAATTTTTCCCTTCACTGTTAAAAGATAGCCCTAACAAGTTTAATGTTTTGGTTAATGATTTTGAAGCGTCAAGAATAGTACGTACTTGCCTAGATATAATGCTTGACCTCCTATATCAACATCCAAATTACAGTTTCGCTTTTGTTGGTGTAAATACCATTTCAAAAAATATAATAGAGCAAAAATATTTTACGCAACGTTTTAGGATATACAGGGCTTTAATGTTGAATTTTTTCGACACGACCTATTGGCAGCATTTTGAAGATTTTAGCACAAGTACGTATATTCTCATACCGTTTTCAAAAGAAAATTTGGAACAATATTTAAAGAAAGTACTTAAAATGTTTTCAGACATTTATCCCGATTTAGAAGTTATCAATTTATGAGAGCAACCATACAACCATCTACATTAACCGGCACTATTACAGCACCCGCATCTAAAAGTTCTATGCAAAGAGCTTGTGCTGCGGCTTTGCTGCATGTAGGTCAGTCTTTTATACAAAACCCTGGTACATCTAACGATGATCAAGCGGCTATAAAAATGATTGAAGATTTAGGTGCTACCGTTAAATTTGTAAACAATACAATGGTGGTTAATTCTAAAGGCGTTGCTGCTACTTCAACCCACCCTTTTGAGGGGCTTGGAGAGGCCGTAGTAAACTGTGGCGAAAGTGGCTTAGGCATTAGAATGTTTACGCCCGTTGCAGCTTTATCTAGCAAACCAATTACCATTAATGGCAAGGGTAGTTTGTTAACTAGACCAATGGATTTTTTTGACGAAGTTTTGCCACAGGTTGGTGTAAAAATTACATCCAATAACGGCAAATTACCACTACAAATTAAAGGACCTTTACAACCACAAAACATTACGGTAGATGGTAGTTTAAGTTCTCAATTTTTAACAGGTTTATTAATGGCATTTGCTGCCTCCCCCAGCCCCTCCAAAGGAGGGGAGTTGCAACCCGAGGCAATTACAATCAACGTTAAAAATCTAAAGAGTAAGCCTTATATAGACCTTACTTTAAAAATAATGGAAGCATTCAATATGAATGTGCCAATTAATAAAAATTACGAGGAGTTTGTGTTTAATTATACTACTTCTAAAATTCCCCCTTTTGGGGGCGAGGGGGCTTCTTACACCGTTGAGGGCGATTGGAGCGGCGCAGCATTTTTATTGGTGGCAGGTGCTATTGCTGGCAACATTACCGTAAAAGGTTTAGATGTATGTTCTACCCAAGCTGATAAAAAAATATTGGAAGCACTTAACCATTGTGGTTGTTTGCTATCAATTAGAGACTACGAAATAGATGTTGCACGCCCTCCTTTTGGCACAGGGGGCGTACTTAAAGCATTTCATTTTAACGCAACAGATTGCCCAGATTTATTTCCACCATTGGTAGCTTTGGCAGCTTATTGCGAGGGCAAAACAGT
Source organism: Flavobacterium sp. (assembly GCA_030053925.1). Lineage (GTDB taxonomy): Bacteria > Bacteroidota > Bacteroidia > Chitinophagales > Chitinophagaceae > Parasediminibacterium. The sequence continues at coordinate 32,011 of JASGCX010000004.1, read as the reverse complement.
GATTGAAGGTGTTAGCCGTTTGGCACATAAAGAGAGCGATAGAGGCATTACTTTGCAAGATGAGTTTGGTAAAATGGGCTTAGAAATTATTTTGCAAGATGACCTAATGATTATCAATGGTGGCAAGGGTTTGAACGGTGCACATGTACATTCTCGCCACGACCATCGTATAGCAATGGCTTGTGCAACTGCAGGTTTAAGAACTGCTGGTGAAGTGGTAATTGATGAAGCCGAAGCCATCAACAAATCTTATCCAAACTTTTACAAGCATCTTGAAAAATTAGGAGCGAAGGTGTTAGTGTTATAATAATTGATAAATTTGGCAAAACACTTTAATTATGTCAGTAGAAATATTGGAAAATGAAATAGTGGGGAGGATACCAAAATCGTAGTACAACAGCAATGTTCAAAAGCTAATTGATGTGATTGAAGCACCTAAAAAAGAGTCTGCTTTTTTTCTGATGTAGAAGAAAGTTCTGAGTTGGAAGCATTGTTATTAGAAGTGAATAAGGAAAGACGTTCATATACAAATGAGTTTTTAAAACAGGCTGGAATCGAATGTAAATGAATATAGTATTAGATACAAATATCTTATTCAGCATCCTAATAAAACCAACGGGAAAAACGTATCAATTATTCGATGCTTTGTCTGTTAATCACGTACTATTTATAGGTGAAAGGACTTAAAGTGAATTAGACAATCATTACCAAAAAATATTTCGGTTATCTCGCTTGTCAGAATCAGCGATCATATCATTGAAACAATCTTTACTTAATCGGGTACGAATCATTTACTACAGAGCTCTGTCTTTGGCAGTCGTAAATCTAGAATATGATTTAGTAAAAGATATTGATGACGCAGCCTTCGTTGCCACCACCATTCATCTTGATGCGATACTATGGTGAAGCGATAAGCTTTTAAAAGATGGATTGATAGCAAAAGGTTTCAACAAAGTGAACGATTCGATAGCCATTCAAACTTTATTATCTTGATTTTATGAAGAGGATTACTTTGTCATTCAATCATTCACATCAACACAAGCACAATTAATGAACTCATTTGGACGCATATTTAGGGTAAGCATTTTTGGCGAAAGCCATGGCGAAAGTGTGGGCATCAATATAGATGGCTGCCCTGCTGGTTTGCATTTATCTGCCGAAGATTTATTGCCCGATTTAGAACGCCGCAAAGGTGGTAAAGGCAAGGGCACCACACCAAGGCAAGAGGCTGATTATCCTTATTTTAAAAGCGGTGTATTTAATGGAAAAACCACTGGTTTTCCTATCACCATTTTATTTGAAAACAACAATACACGCAGCGAGGATTATCAAAAGCAAAGAAGTTTTCCTAGGCCAGGCCATGCCGATTTTACAGCCCACGAAAAGTTTGGCGGTAACGAAGATTATAGAGGTGGTGGGCATTTTAGTGCAAGGCTTACAACGGGTTTAGTAGCTGCAGGTGCAATTGCCAAAAAACTATTACAACAAATTACAGTAACGGCAACCTTAACAGAAGTTGGCGGATTAAAAAATATAGAACAAGGGTTGCAAAAAGCCATAGATGCCAAAGATTCGGTGGGTGGCTTGGTAGAATGTGTGGTAAAGGGCTTGCCTGTTGGTTTGGGCGAACCTTATTTCGATTCGTTAGAATCTACTTTGGCACACATGATGTTTGCTATTCCTGCGGTAAAAGGTATTGAATTTGGTAGCGGCTTTGCAGCAGCAGCCATGTTTGGTACCGAACATAACGATGTAATTGAAAACATGAGTGGCAAAACCACCACCAACCATGCAGGAGGCATTGTGGGAGGCATTAGCAATGGCAACAATTTAGTATTTAGATTGGCCATAAAACCAACATCCTCTACACCAAAAGTGCAACATAGCCTTAACTGGGAAACAGGAAAAATGGAAGATTTTTCCATTAAAGGCCGCCACGATTTATGTGTAGCATTAAGAGCACCGGTAATTGTAGAAGCTTGTGCAGCCATTGTTTTGGTAGATAGTATGATGCTTGAAAATAGAATTCCAAGAGTGTTGATGCCCCTAGCCCCTAAAGAGACATTAATATACCACATAACCAGTGCAGAAAATTGGAAAAATGCTTTATCAAAAGGTTACTACCAAGCCGAATCGTTAGATAGCGAAGGCTTTATACATTGCAGTACAGATGCACAGGTAGCTGGCACATTAGAGCGCTTTTTTGCTACACAAACCAACTTGGTAAAATTGGTAATTGATCCCACTAAATTGGTGCATCGTTTAAAATACGAACAAGCAACAGACGTAGATATGCTTTTCCCACACGTGTACGGCGTTATTAATGTAGATGCGGTAACCGAAGTAGTTGTTTTATAATTTTACGTTTCGCATTTCACT
>JASGCX010000004.1:0-29532 GCA_030053925.1 Flavobacterium sp. | reverse complement strand
ATTCACGTTTCACTATTCACGTTTCACTATTCACGTTTCACTATTCACGTTTCACTATTCACGTTTCACGTTTCACTATTCACTATTCACTTTTCACTATTCACTTTTACGTTTCGCATTTCACGTTTCCCTTTTCCCTTTTCCCTTTTCCCTTTTCACGTTTCACTATTCACTATTCACTATTCACTTTTCACTATTCACGTTTCACTTAAAGATATACTAAAAAGCACTGCTAAATCTTCGTTTTAGAAACGAAAGATAATATAAGTGCCACCTAGTTTTCATATACAATAGTATTTGAATATAAAATAAATAGAAATTATATTGTTCGGTTGTTATTTAATTTTATACTATCTACGTAGAAATACGTAGAAAATTATTGAAAAAAGTGGTTTATTATTGCAGTAGCTAAGAAAGTTATTGTTATAACCTTACTAATTTGCTACTATGCCAAACTACTGCCTTAAAATATTATCAGTGATTGCTGTATGCTTTAGCGTAGTTATTGGTGGCAATTGCCAAAGCCCAATAGCCGTAATGGCAAAAGATAGCAATGTTAGCTTATTACCCAAGAAAATACCTATCACCAAACAGAGAAGTACCAAAGTACAATTACTATACGATTTTTTAAACCAACAAAACCATGTTCCCCAATCACCTATTTTGTTTAGAGTGGGATGGGGGATGTAACCTTTAAAACCCTTAAAACATGAAAAAAGGACTGATTTTTATTTTACTTATTTCACTAGTAGAAATTTCCACAGGTCAAACAGGCTATGTAAATGGATTTGCATTAGGTACCAATGGAGTATCGTTAGATATTTCAACCACTGATTTAAACAGTGTAAAAACTAGTGGCTTTTATAGAGGTAGTGGTTTAGTTAATGCGCCTGATGCAGGATGGTGGTATGTTCTGGTTGAAGGGCATGATGGTAGTAATTGGGTTAAACAAACGATTACAGCATACATGGCTGGCAATAGTTATCCTGCTGGAACCACTTTTATAAGAAACTTAGTTTCTGGGGGATGGACTCTTTGGTCAAGGGTTCTTTTTAATAATAACCCTGTTGGGTTTGGTAATGTTGATCCAAAGGCCAATTTACATGTTAATGGTATAGGTGCTTCAATTAACGCAAGTAATACATTTAACGGTGACTTTATTGTACAAGCAAGTACAGGCTCAAGAAGTACAACGCAAGGTGCACAGTTAGAGTTTGCCATTCCTGCTAACACAGATGGGCAAAATATATGGGGGCAAGCAAGAATTTTGACTGTGGCAGGCACTGGAAATAACGGTGATGCAACAGGTAAAATGATACTGGGTACACGAAGAATGTTTAGCAAAGCGGGGTTGAATAATAATTGGTATTATGGTGACGATATTACGATTGATGGCGTTGGACGTGTAGGTATAGGCACCACTTCACCTAAAGCCATTCTTGATGTAGCTAAGTTGATTGAAGAAGGTACTTTAGGAACAGTATTAGCAAGAATGGGTGAGGGGAATGCTTCGGGAGATGGCACATTTCTAGGTGTTAGAGCATGGGGAACTCAACATGCTTATAACGGCAAATCCTTTTCACTAGAGCATTCGTTTTATGGGGCGAAGAATAGTGCTATTAACTTTTATAGAGGGGGCGATGTTACTGGTGGGTATATGACTTTTGAGACAAATAATGGAACAGAACAAATGCGGATTGATGGTTTGGGCAATGTAGGAGTTGGTACAACTAATCCGCAATCAAAACTACATGTTAGCGGTGACGAATTCATAACAATTGGAGACTATTCTCCTTCTCTTGGTATTAAAGGGATTCAATTTGCAGGCTATAGGGATGTTGTACCTAATTATTATGGTGCCTCTATAGAGGGAGTGCCAATCTGGGAGTGTTGTGGTGGTTATCCAAATGGTGGTTATGCAGGCATAAAATCTATAGGATTGAATTTTAATGTAAGAGGGAGTAGTACATCAAATGCTAACGATAAGAGAATTGCAATGAGTATTTTACCATCTGGTTGGATAGGAATCGGTACAACAAATCCAAATAATCAATTAGATGTTTATAGCCCGAATAATGATCCTGCAATTCGTGTATTTTCTGGGAAGGCTGGGGCATGGCTAAACGCACATTCAACTAACGGCTTTTATGCCGCAGTAAAATTAATTGGTAATAATGGTACACAAAATTGGTCGGCAGGTATGACCAATGGCAATTCATGTTATAGCATTTCAGGTTCGCTAGATGGCGCATCAAACAGGTTTTTTAACGTACTTTATAATGGTTATGTAGGTATAGGAACAAATACTCCTCAAGAAAAATTAGAGGTGAATGGTGTGATTCAAACTGTGAATGTCAACTCAGAGGCTGCGAAATGGGATAATATGAGAATTTGGTCTGATGGCCAAAATAGTTATATTCAATCTAATGGTGACGAAAATGGATTGCATATTAAATCAAATCTTGCAAATAAGATATTACTAGAGAGTAATGTAGGCATAGGAACAGATAAAACAAATGATCCAAATTATAAGCTTTTTGTAGAAACTGGAATTAGAACACGTAAAATAAAGGTTGACCAAGCTACATGGGCAGACTATGTTTTTGCCCCTTCTTACAAATTACGCCCACTTCAAGATTTAGAAACTTATATCAAACAACACCAGCACTTACCAGATGTGCCTTCTGCAAGTGAGGTGGCAGCTAATGGTATTGATTTGGGTGATAATCAAGCGGTTTTATTGAAAAAAGTAGAAGAACTAACACTCTATTTGATAGAGCAAAACAAGCGTATTCTACAGCTAGAACAAGAACTCAAATCAATAAAGCAATCAGGCGTTTCAACAGTAAATAATTAACCATATCCGTTGCTATAAAAAAATATTGATTGGGATAATCGCTATACTTATCAGTAAGTGTGGGTTGTCGCAAGCATATTTAAAAGATACCACTTTGCGAGACAGTAGTTACCATATTATTTTATCCGACGAGGGCGATACATTAAAACTTAGAAACTGCTTTAGTAATGTAAGATTACAAAGTAGAACGCCTGATGTTTATGCTTTGACAAGTTATGGGGCTTGTAAAGCACCTCGATATATTTTGGTAATTACCAACACTGTAACAACAACAACGGTAAGCCTAGCTAACGAGTACGCTTCTGCTAAGTTGGAAAAAGTGGTTGAACAAGCAAAGATACCTTTCTTAAAAGTGCATGGTAACGTGTTATACGATGTAAGCTACCGTTCAAGTATTGACACCCCGTATGCAGAGCAAGATATATATCAGCACACCATACAAACCTATCTAGATATTACAGTAAAGGATAAATACCCGATGCGCTTATACCTAACCAATAGGTTTAGCAACTCAAACTTTTTTCAAAACTTTTCCAATATCAACCTGCAATTCAATCCGCAGCAGTTTAGCCAACAAATAAAAAATAAGCTAAGAGATATTGCATTAAATCGAGCCGCAACTTTGTTGCCATTAAAACAATTAGATTCGCTACTAGGCGTAAAGAGAAACGACTATAATCAGTTGCAACAATGGCTTTCTAGCCCGGCTACCTTACAACGGTTAGTAGAAGAAAAAGAAAAGCAGTTATTACAAAAAGTCACTGCAAAAAATTCAATCTTGCCGCCCAATTTATCTACGTCAAATTTGTTAGATGCAGGTATAAATAAGTTTGAAGCATCGGCTTTATTATTGACTGATAAAAAGCGTAAAAATGCCAGTTTAAAAATAGATAGCATTGTAACTAATCTACAAGCCTACCCATCAAAAGTAGATACTTTTAAAGTTTTAGTTGATAGTTTTCAAAACCTGTATACACGCAATCGGCAAAAGCTAGATAGCTTACGAAAAGACTTGCAAAACTTAGAAAATAAGCTACGCCAAACAAAGCAGTCAATAAACAATGCAGCCAAAATAACAACCGAGGGTATCAACAATGTTTCATCACTAAAACAACTAGAAGGCAAACTACAAAGTTTGCAAGTGTTAGATACAGTATTACCCAAAGGCTACAAAGCACTATTTGCTATTAAGTCTTTTGGTATTGGGCGCAATATGCTAGACTATTCAGAGCTAACAGCAAAAAACATTAGCGTTACAGGTGTACAAGTAGAGTTCAATCCATCTTACTATGTTGCAGTGGCAACCGGCAATGTAGATTATCGTTTTAGAGATGTTATCGTTCAGCAAAATAGCCCCAAGCAATACTTAAACATCATTCGCTTTGGTAAAGGACTCAAAGAGGGTAATCATATTATTGCTAGTTATTACTTTGGCAGTAGGCAACTCTATAATGCCAATAGTAGCCTACCAAATAGCATCAACCCAAATTACAACCTAGTAGGCTATTCTGTAGAAGCGCAATACAAACTCAACAAGACAAGCTATTTAATAGCAGAGGTAGCTAAGTCATCGCAACCTTACTACAATAGAACCAACCTAAAACCTAATCTTTTAGCAGAGGCTGTAAGTTTTAACGAACGTTCTAATGAAGCGTATGCCATCAAGCTAAACACCTTTTTACCACAAACAGCCACAGCTATTTCAGCTACATTCAAGCGTACTGGTAATAATTTTCAGTCCTTTAGTGTATTTACAACAGGAGCGGCACAAACCAATTGGATGGTTAAAGTAGACCAGCCATTTTTAAAGCGCCGCTTAATGGTTGCAGCATCACTACGCACCAACGATTTTGTGAACCCATACGTAAGCAATAACTATAAAAGTAGTACCGTATTTAAAAGCTTGCAAGCAAGTTTAAGACTTAAAAAATGGCCAATTATTACCGCAGGCTATTATCCAAGTTCACAGTTAATAAAACTAGCAGATGGCCAATACACCGAGAACCTTTTTTACACACTAATAGGTACGGTTAACCATACTTATAAGTACCGTTCAACAAGTATGAATAGTGCTTTGGTGTATAGTCGTTTTTACAATAAGCCAACAGATACAGGCTTCGTGTATTTTAATACCACCAATATACTGTTAAGTCAACAGGTTTTCCTAAACAAACTGTCTGTTCAGTTCAATGCGTCATCAAGTCGTAATACTGATTATAGCCTGTATGTACTAGAAGCCAATGGACAATACAAAATTAAAACATGGTTATCAGTGGGTGTTGGTATCAAGTACAATACGCAGCCCAATTACCATTCTAAAATGATAGGTTATTCAAGCAATGCCACTATTGGCATCAAGCAATTAGGTGAAATACAATTTTTAGTAGACAAAGGATTTGTACCAGGTACTAATAGGCAGCTAGTACCAAATAATATCGGTAGACTATCTTATTTTAAAATATTTTAAATGTAAAAGCATGAGGTGTAAGTATCATTTAATACTGTTTTTTCTAAGCATCGCAGTGTTAAGCAGTATAGCAGGAGCCCAAGTAACGATGGCAGTACAAGTACCGCCAACTGGTGTTATGCAAAAAAATCAGCTTTGGAATTTAGTACTTGTATCTACTAGTAATAATCCAATTATTGTACGAATCAAAATCACCTTGTTAAGTACCAATGACAATAGTCCTGTCATGAGTGCGGTTTCAAGAACATTCAGCCTTACCAAAGGTGCCAAGCAAATTGGTAGTAATGATGTGATGCCAATACAGTACAATTATCTATCAGCTATTTTTAATGTAGACAGAAATCCCAATGGCTTCTTGCCCATAGGTAACTACTTAGCTTGTTATACTGTAACCAAAATAATTGGTGATGCTGTATCAGAGTTATCAGAAGAGTGCCTACCGGTTGAAGTGGCACCACTTAGCCCCCCGTTATTAAATACCCCTTTTGACAAAGACACATTAACAACCAGTTATCCAATTTTTACATGGCTGCCACCAGCACCTTTAAATTTGTTTAGCGATTTAAGTTACGATATGTCATTAGTAGAAGTTCAACCAGGGCAAGCAGCAACACAAGCTATTCAACAAAATATACCAATTTACACAACCAATAGATTGACTACACCCACAAACGCTTACCCCGCATCTAATAAAGCACTAGATACAAGCAAACTGTATGCATGGCGAATTGCAGCTAATAACAATGGCCAGTTAGTAGCACAAAGTGATGTTTGGACGTTTAGATTAAAAAACCATGATACGGAACTAAATAAAATAAGTTCTAATAATACTTATGCATTATTACGGGATGATTATACAGGAACTTACTCGGTTTCCAACAGACTACTTTACGTTAAATACGAGTCCTTGAATAATACATCTTCTCATAAACTTCAGTTTACAGACGCAGAAAACAATTCTAATATACAACAAGAAGAAAGGATGATTAATCAGGGTGAGAATTATCTAACTTTTAAGCTATCAAATACTTTTAAAGAAGGTAAAACATATGTATTGACCATTTTAGATTCAAATAATAAACAACATTTTTTAAGATTCAGTCTTATAAAAAACTAATTGTAATTTAATTATGATCCAGTCTTTATCAAACAAGTACAATAAGCAGATTGCTATAATGCTGTTATCAATATTTTATCTAGAGTTATTGATGCCTACCTATGCTGCTGCTGCAAATTCTTACAACCATTATAGGGATACGCTGCAATATGAATTTTTGCACAGGCATAAACCCTTTATAAATAATGCTATTATTACTAATCCCCAACCCATTACTAACGAATTTGTTTCAACAAAAGTTAGTTCAGCAAGTAGAATTCCCAATTCAAATACGCTAGATATTGGAGGCCCATCCTCTCCAGAAGCGAGTTCATTTAAAGCTGTAGGGTCAGATAATTTAGTTAATTTATTTACAGGTGATTTGTCGTATAGTATACCATTGTTAGACGTAGGAGGGTATCCTGTGAATTTGTTTTATAGTGGCGGTATTACTATGGAGCAAGAAGCAAGTTGGGTAGGTTTGGGTTGGAACATAAATCCTGGAAGCATAAGTAGAAATATGCGAGGTGTACCTGACGATTTTAATGGAGAAGACTTATTAACCCAATCGCAAAATACCAAACCCAATCGTACATGGGGTGGCGAATTAGCAAAGGATTTTGAATTTACAGGCTTGAAGTTTCCGTTAGGAATCAAACTTTCTAGTGGCATGTCATACAATAATTACTTAGGGCTAGAATTGATTACGGGAGCATCTTTATCCGCAAGTATTTCACTATCAGAACAAGTAAAGGCCGAAAAATCAGCAGTTAGTAGCTTGGGGCTAGATGTCTCAATTGGTGCGAGGTTAAGTTCTCGTTCAGGATTAACCCTTAGCCCATCACTTGGGCTAAATACATCACTTGCTAATAATAAATTAAGTTTAGGCATTAATTTGAGTACCAGTTACAATTCAAGAATTGGCATCCAAGAACTAAATATATCAGGGGAAAGTGCGATAAAATTTAGTGGGAAAAGTGAAATTAGTCAAGTAGCGAACGGGGTTGCGAATAAGTTACTACATATAGGCTCAACAATAAGTTTTGCTAAAAAAAGCTACATGCCTGTATTAAGAATGCCTCTTGAACACTCTTGCACTTCGGTACAGTTAGAAGCGGGTGTTGGTTTTTTTGGATTTAGAGCGTCTGAAACAATTAATGGCTATTATTCAGAGTCTAAAGTGCCAGATGCGTTACAAGTAATTAAAAAACCTTTGGTAGGTTACATTTATTCGGAGAAAGCTGTAAATGATATAAATGCAGTAATGGATTTAAACAGACTGAATGATGCCGAAGTAACACCCAATACCCCTGTTATTTCTGCACCACAATATACCTACGATATATTTTCGATACAAGGGGAAGGTACAGGAGGAACCATTAGAGCTTATCGTGGTGACTTAGGAATTATGAGAGATAATGTAACTGTTTCTACCGACGGAACCTTATCACTAGGTGCAGATTTTGCAGCTACTGGGCACTTTGGGTTTAATATAAATACGGTTTCAACGCCAACTAAGGTAGGCGGTTGGGAAGATGCTAATAACACACTTAGAGAGACGATTGCTTTTAGGCAGCCTACAACAGGTATTGATTTCGAAAATGTTTATTTTAAAAATCCTGGCGAATTAACTGTAACCAATGAAGATATTATTAGTAGAGTTGGGCATGATAGTTTGGTAAGATTTCAATTAAGTGGCTCTAATGATTTACCAAGAATAGAGTCATCGCTAGAATTATTTAGTAGAAAAATGGGCGTTGCTAGCGGCAATCGTTCGTTATTGAAAAACCTAGTACTGCCAAAAAGAGAAAAGCGCACACAGGTTACAACTATGTTAACAGCTGCCGACGCTACCCAAGTTGGACTTGAAAAGTACATTAGAACCTACAAAATAGGTAATAGTTTGTTCGACCCAATAGACCACCATATTGTTTATGATAGCTTTCCTAGGGTTGATGATACAAGAAAAAAGCATCATATTTCTGAGGTTGATGTACTTGAGCAAAGTGGTATGCGCTATGTGTATGGCTTACCAGTGTATAGTTTAACACAAAAAGATTTTACATTTTCAGTAGGCAATATGGCGGATAATAATAATATGGTAGCCTACGATTCTACCAATGACCCAACTATACACTCGTCTTATATGAATAATAATTCAAAAATAGACGGCTATACGCAAATACAAGAAACGCCGGCGTATGCTAGCTCTTTTTTATTAACTGGGTTATTATCACCAGATTATGTAGATATTACGAATAATGGGATTACCGAAGACGACTTAGGTAACGCAGTGAAATTTAATTATACACAATCTCAAGATGTACATAGATGGCGAACGCCTAGGTCAAATGAGACGAATAAAGCAACAATAGCACATTTTAATGATGGTAAACGTTCCGAAATAAGAGATAATAAAGCTACCATCACTTATGGTGAAAGAGAAGTTTGGTATTTAAACTCTATTGAATCAAAATCGATGGTGGCAATATTTACTACCAGTAGTCGAGATGATTCTAAAGGCGTGAAGTCGGCTATGAACGGTAGTATTAATGCTGCCGAAGATGCCAATAAAAAACTAAGTAGAATAGATTTGTACACCAAATCAGACATAAAGTTAAACGGTATTACCAATGCTAAGCCAATAAAAACAGTTCAGTTTTACTATAGTTATTCTTTATGTAAGGGAACACCTGATAATGTAAGTAGCAATGGTAAGCTCACATTAGACTCTATTTCTTTTTCATATAACGGCCAAGTAAAGTTAAAGAAGGATAAATATGTTTTTAATTATGGAAATAAAAATTCTCAAGCCGATAATCCTAATTATCAAGTTAATGCGTCCGATAGATGGGGTACTTTTAAACCAATAGTTGATCCTATATCAAACCAAGCTGTAAATCCAAATAGTCAAAACAATATTGATTTTCCTTACACAGCTATTGATAAAGCAATAGATGATCGTTTTGCAGCATCTTGGAATTTAAAGAAAGTACTATTACCATCTGGTGGGCAAATGGAGTTCAAGTACGAGGCAGATGATTATGCTTATGTGCAAGATAGACGCGCTTGCAACATGTTTAATATATATGGATTGGGGAGTACCACAAGAGCCAGCACATCTACAAAACTTTATAACTATAACTCAAGCACAGAAAATCTTTATATTTATGTTAAACTACCACAACCTTTAAAAGGTACTAATTACGCAAGTAGAAAGGCAGAAATTTATTCCAAATATTTGGAAGGTCTTAATCAGTTGGCTTTTAAGCTGCAAGTGATAATGCCTAAAGGTATAGAGCCATTAACAGTATATGCCACTCAAATTACTGATTATGGTGTTTGTACTAATAGCGATCAAAACGATATCATTTACATTAAGCTAGGTGATGTGGAAGGTAAAAGCCCGCTTGCAAAAAGTGCTACTGGTTTTTTAATTGAAAGTTTACCAAGTCAGGCATTTAATAATGAAGATATTGATGTTGGTGATATAGTAAGTTTTATACTTGGTGTCATAGGGGCACCAATTGGGATATTTGCAAACCTACCTTCAGCATTTACCGGCCCTGAAGCTGAGGTTAGAATGGCAGGAAGAGGTATGAATATAGTATTGCCAAATTCTTTTGTTCGATTAAGTGTACCTAACAAAATAAAATATGGTGGCGGCTACAGGGTTAAACAGGTTTTGGTAAGAGACAATTGGAGTACAATGGCCAATAAATATACTTCTACTTATGGCCAAGATTATGACTATACAAGAACCGAAAAAATCAATGGACTTGATGCTGTAATAAGCAGTGGTGTAGCCTCTTACGAGCCAGGTATAGGTAGCGAAGAAAATCCTTTTAGAGAAATTATACAGTTTAGTAATAAGTTGCCATTAGGTTCAGCCCAATATGGTGCAATAGAAGCCCCTATATTAGAGGGAATGTATCCTTCGCCAGTTGTTGGGTATAGTAAAGTAACAGTTAGGTCTATTCATAGAAAAGGCACCCATGGCGATTCTACATTGCGTTCTTCAATAGGTAAACAAGTAACCGAGTATTATACAGCACGTGAGTACCCATCAATTTCTACATACACCCCTATGCAATCCATGGATTACCATAGTGATCCGTTTTTCTCATTTTTTAAAAAAGAAATCATTGATAAGAGAATTATTTCTCAAGGTTTTTTAGTTGAAACAAATGATATGCATGGCAAAATAAAGTCTCAATCGGCCTATAGCGAAAATGACGAAAAAACACCAGTATCGGCTTCGTATCATACCTATAAAAATACAGGTAAAAATGGGCTAAACGACAAAGTTGACTATGTATATAACGATGCAGGAGGTATAGTTAAAAAGGGGAATATTGGGGTAGATGTAGAGCTGATGACGGATGTAAGGGAGTTTAGTTATGAGAGCAATGGTGTAAGCATACAACCTCAGTTCGATTCGTACATTTGGTTTTTTCTAATCACGCTTTGGCCTACGTTTGCTTATACAGAAAATAAATACCGTGCCGTTACTACCACCAAAACTATTGCCTACCATGCCATTGAAGATAGTGTTGTTGTAATGGATAAAGGCAGTGTTATAAGCACCAAAACCACAGCTTACGATGCTGAAACAGGTACCCCAATTGTTACCAAAACAGCCAATGAGTTTAATGCGCCTATTTACAATGTTAGTTATCCTGCCTATTGGGCTTATAGTGGTATGGGCTTGGCTTACAAGAACATTGATGCTACTTATACAGGTAACAACTTCTCTAGTGGTAGAATACTTAATCCTAGTTTTAATATTTCTGCTGTATTTGAAAGCGGTGATGAGTTGTATGTAACATCGCAAGGAACAACTTCACCAGATTGTGTACCAGTATCTCCGTCAGTTACCAAATTATGGGTTTTTGACTTAAACAAAAACACAACAGCGTTAACTGCACCAGTAAAAGACTTGGTATTTATGGATGCTAGTGGCAATTTGTTTACAAAGTCTAATGTAAGTTTTAGAATTATAAGAAGTGGTCATCGAAATTTATTAGATGCTAAAGTTGGTGGTGCTACGTTAATGTCAAACCCAATAGTTAATAACGGTAGCACTAAATCATTAACCATATCTGCTACTAGTAAAGTGGTTACTGCTTCGGCTGTAGAATTTAAAGAAAAATGGCAAACAGATAGAGGCGTGATACAAAGAATGAGTACAATTTCTGATGGTAATTGTGGCTTTATCGAAGTTGCAGATTGTAATGGAAATCATTTAGAAAAAAATATCAACCCTTATACTAAAGGCTTAATAGGCAATTACAAGTCGCACCAAAGTTTGGTGTTTTACGGTAGTCGTACAGAAACATCGCCAACAAGCCAAACCGACATCTCTAAAAATGGCTATCTGGCTAACTTTAAGCACTATTGGAATTTTAATACATTGAACAACCTAGTACCCGATACGCTTAGCACACAATGGGTATGGAATAGTCAAATTACCAAAGTGAATGCCAAAGGGTTAGAATTAGAAACCAAAAACGCACTTGGCATTTATACCGCTGCACAGTATGGGTTTAATAAAACGATGCCAGTAGCTGTTACTAATAATAGCAGAGCCAATGAAGCATTCTTTGAAGGTTTTGAAGATGATAATTATAACGAGTCTTTAAGCAGTAACATTACCAATTGTTACGACAGTAAGCATATTAATTTATCAGATCTTGGTAGCATCGTTAATACCGATGGATTGGATTTTAATGCGCATAGTGGAAAAAGGGTTTTAAAATGGGTTAGTAATTCCATAATAAAATCGTTTAGTAAAACCAACAATACCTCAAATGATTCCCCCATTTTACCAGTGCGAGATACTATTAAAATTCTATCTGAAGAAGGCTCTGTTTTCGCAGATGTAAACACTTATCCATACAATATGCCTTTTGACACAATTAATTTATCTAGCATGGATATGTTGTTTAGACCCTATAACGATACAATCATTTATTATAGCAATTCTGTATTTACGCGGTTATTAAATTTTGGTTTTTCAAATTATCGGTATATAGAAGTTTCTCAAGATGGTATTTATGAAGTAACAAACACTTATTATGTATTCTCAGGTAATATAGTTAATTATACTGGCATGAGTTTCTCAATTCAAACTTTAGATGGAGAATATATTAATCAAACACAAATAAGTAATAATGCATGGCAATCAAAATATAGTGTTTGCTTGAAAAAAGGTATTTACAAGGTCTTTAGTTATTGTTCTGGTAATAATTCTTATACATGTCAAGAAGGAAATGGAAGTTCGAATGGGTGCATACCTTATCAGATAGATTTACCAGAATTTTATTTTAATGTGTCAATATCACCAATTGCTAACCAAAACAGTGTATTAACAGGTTACAAATCCCTCACCAGCGAAAACGGCTGCATCTACACCAAGCCCATCTCAGGCAACGACTCTATGTTCAACCCAACATTTAGCGTACCATTAAACAAGCCAATGTTATTCAGTGCATGGGTACATGAAGAGGGTAACTATAAAGCAAGTTTTGATAGCAACCAAGTAAAAATTGGAGATAGTACATTAAAACCAGTAGGTGCAGTAATAGAAGGCTGGCAGCGATACGAAGGTGTGTTTACAGCTTCTCAAAATAATCATTCTTTACAAATTATAAACAATAGTAAGCTGCCTATCTACTTCGATGATATACGCATCCATCCATTCAACGCCAATATGAAGAGTTATGTGTACGACCCTAGAACGCTGCGCTTAAGTGCAGAATTAGATGAAAACAACTATGCCTCTTTTTACGAGTATGATGAAGAAGGGCAGCTAGTGCGTGTGAAAAAAGAAACCATACAGGGCATTAAAACCATTAAAGAAACACGCAGTGCAAAGCAAAAAAACATTATAGACATAGTAGAATAACACAAAAAAACAGGTATATGCGCAGCAATAGTAAATTTATTTTAATTACAATATTAGTATTCATCTGCTATGGTGTAAAGGGGCAGCAAACTGCCGATACATTGGCTTTAATTAAAACATTTGATAAGGTTATGGCTTTTATAAAACAGCCATACTTGTACTATACTACAAGTTCCAAATTATCGTCAGAACCAGTTTTGAGTGTACAAGATACCATGCTTTTTACTAGCACCTGTTATAAGCAGTTTACGGATCTTTATTATAGCAATAATAGCGATGAAACTTTTATAGAAGATAGCCTTTTTATTAAGATAAACCATCAGCGCAAAACAGTTTGGATAAGTAAAGTGGATGCAGCCAATAAAGAAAAGCTAACTAATAATACAACCAATCTTAAACAACTGCAAGACATGATGCGTAAGCGTTATACTATCAGTAAGCTAGAAACTGATAAAGCGGGAATTGCTAAACTACAATTTGTAAGCACTCAAGCCATTAATGGACTGCTTACTACTACTACTACGCTGATATTAGACTATGAGGTTGCTAGCTATTTGCCAAAGGCAATTGAAATGGTTATAAATATACGACAGCCGTTAACCGATGAGTTGGCTGCCATGATTAAGTCGCAAAATATGCACGAAAATGAATTAGTGAAAGTAATAGATGGCAATAAATACATTCTACGAAAACAGACTATGTTTACGGTATTTACCACAATAGAAACCGATAAATCGGTAGTAAGCAAAATGCCCAAATGGAACGATGTGCTTGATTTTAATGCAGTTACAAAGGCGTACACCAGTAAAGGTGTATTGGCAAATTATACTATAACAAAAATGTTTTAAAATAAAATATTATACCAAACTGTCACACCGCTTAGAACATGATAAACCGTAAAAAATTACTACTTGAGTATTACTGATTTTATAGTTATACATGTAATAAAAAAAATGACAATAAAAATAGAGGCATGAAACACTTTTTCGTATATAGATGGGTATTGTTGGTGACAGTTTTTAGCTGTCTTTCTCTACACTTATTGGCACAATTTGAGGAAGGGAAAAAAACATTAAATACGCTACAACCAGCACTGGTGTTTCCTAATCTTGTGAATGGTGCAACTGGTACAAATACTTATACTTCTATGGGTGAGGTCTCAAAGAAGTTAAAAAATATCATTTTGTTTCGGATACAAGAAAACACAGGTATTTATTTTGCGTCTAGCTTTTCTGCAACGGTAACATTAAAAGTAGATAAGTGGCTTCTGGCAAGTAACGCTACTAACAGCCCAGATGCAAGTAGTACAGAAACACTAGTGGTAAATTACGATAAAACCTTGGGGGCAAAGTATAATGTGAGGGCATATTTAGTGTTGCCAATAGCGTATGAGCAAGTAAAAATTACGGTAATGTCTACACCTGTAATTAGTGGCGCAATTGGATGGAATCCTTTAAATGTATTAGAGTTAGATAATCAAATGGATGTGACGAGATATTATAATCTTTCACAAAATACTGCAATTGCAACAGCTACATTAAATGCTCTACCAACCGCTTATCCAGATGCATTAGATGTGAGTTGGCTTTGGGCTAATAATTTGGTTCACAACAATATGAGCCAATTAGAATGGGCTTGGGTAGAAACAGAGGCTTTGGATTTTTATAAGCAAAATGGTGTATTAAATACAGATGCACTATTCAAATCTAACAGTACCCGTGTAGATTTAGATGACAACGTGCTACACTACAAAATACCCTTGCTATACGATGGAAATGGTCAACTGTATTACCGTGTACGAGCAGGATTGCGAAAAAATGACGGAAGTGTAATAACTGGTGTTTGGTCTGCGGTAGGTAATTACGCTTTTTCGGGTCACGAGCCATCACTCAACTGGCAAAGTAGTACCAGCTTTGCAGAAGGTGGTAAGTTTAAATCGGTTATTCAATATTTTGATGGTAGTTTGAGAAATAGACAAACCGTTACAAAAGATAATGAGACTGGTAATACAATTGTTGGTGAAACCATCTACGACTTACAAGGTAGGCCCAACGTGCAAATACTGCCTACCCCTACCATTGATAACACCATAAGATTCTTTGATGATTTTAACCGCTTTGCTGGTCAAACATCTAAAACTGATGACCCTGCTAGGTTTTTTGACTTAACGCCTGCCGCCATTAAATACCAAAGCGCTCCTAAATTAGATACAGCTTACGGTAATGGGCGTTATTATTCTGGCAACAACAACTTTTTAAACGAAGCCAAATCTAAATTTATACCTAATGCGCAAGGCTATGCTTATACCGAAACCCGCTTTATGGATGATGCCACACAGCGTGTAAGTAGCCAAAGTGGCGTGGGTATTAATCACATAATAGGCAGTGGTAAAGAAACACAATATTTTTATGGCAAACCATCCCAACAAGAGTTAGATGCTTTATTTGGCACAGAAGTAGGCGATGCTAGCCATTACAGTAAAAATATGGTGCAAGATGCCAATGGACAGCTAAGTGTAAGCTACGTAGATATGCATGGGCGCACTATTGCTACCGCTTTAGCCGGCGATGCGCCTAAAAATTTAACCTCTATTATTAATACTGCCGATTATGCAAATGTAAATCCTAATGCCACTTTAACCGACCAACTTATTAGCCCTGCCACCAATTTAATAGTAGGCAATACCATCCAATCGGTTAGTAACTTATTGGTAGCTGCGCCTACTAATTACAATTTTGTATATCAACTTAATCCAGCCATATTAAGTCAGGTGAGTTGTAGCAATCAACAAATTTGTTTCGATTGTAAGTACGACTTAGAAATTTCAATTAGACAAGAAGGAACAGATGTGCCTCCCACTATCAAGCGATACAATAATTTACAAATTGTGCCAGCCAATCAAGTTTGTGGTACATCAATGGGCTTTATTGGCGATACTATTACTGTACCTACCACCCAAATTGTAATTAACAAATCACTTAGTGTAGGTTCATGGGTAGTACGCAAAACATTAACAATTAACGATTCGATATTTAAGTTACGCCGAGATAGTGCATTAGTGGCTTTTTTGTGTAAATCGAAGTCTAGCATTTACGATTCTGTTTATAATGCGCTTTACACTACTTCTGGTTGTGGTGTACCTAGTAATAGTACAGCACCCTGCGATAGTTGTAATGCCAAATTGGGTAATTTCTCAACTTATAGAGACAAATACTTGAAAGCAATAGGCCAGGAAGGCAGTAGTATTTATGACAACAAAATACATAAACAATATACGCAAGATTCACTAATATGTGTGGGTACTTGTGGCGTAAGTGACAACCTAAACACACTTACGGTGTATAGAAAAAGAATGCTTCACGATATGATACCTTTTACGGGTCAATATGCCCTTAATCCCATATCAAACGCTACAACTGCACCACCAACATCTACATTTTTAGCTACCAGTACCGAGGCTAAATATAATATTTTTACCGCTAATGCCAATGGTTCACAACCATACACACACCCAAAAACCGAAACAGGCATACCTACAACATATAATACGATTGATAATCTACCTGACGTATCGTTGAAGTACGATGCTAACGGAAATTCTAGTATATTAAACAATTTGTCGCCTAACAATTTTACCAAATTATTCCAACAGTCGTGGAGCAATGGGCTGTTGTATTATCATCCCGAGTTTAAAAAGTTGCAATATGCCGAAGCGCATTTATCAAATGTTTATGCTTGGATGGATAAAATGCAAGGTATTACCAGTTACACTCAAGCTAATACCTTAGGTTATTTCGTACCGTTAATCACAGATCCATATTTTAGTATTGCTGGTACAAGTGCCGACAGAACAATAATGCAGCAAAGTATAGAGCATTACGTGCCATCGTCTTTTTATACTCCTACCGATGCTACAACGCCATCTATTTGGCAGCTAGCCAATGGTGCCGTTTATTGTGCTACGGTAACCGATCTTACGCAAAAACGCAACTGTATATTAAGCACTGCAAAAGCCAGCTTAGATAGCCGTATTACCAGTGCCGATGATAAAGATAGAGTATGGTTACAGTTTAGTAGTGCGTATGCGACCTACCGTAACCAAATGTTGCTAGATTATTTAAATAGCCAAGCAGGGGCTAACCAAACTGATATAGATAATTTGGCACTAGAACACAAGGTTATCGTATTTGCATCTACTCAAAACTTAGCCAATTATAGTGGTGGTGGGGCATTTTGGTCTGCGGCATTAAGCGGCGATACAGCAGCAGGACGGGCTGCTGGCAACGCTTACCTTAATGGTAATAATTTAAACCTTGACTATTGCGAGGCGCAACGACCTTATTGGAAAAGTAAATTGCTACTGTGCGATCAGTTGATCTCTTTGGTAAATAGTAGCAATAGCACAGACAATAACAAGGCAAACTCCATTATAAATTCTATTTTAGATGGTATGGTACAGGTTTGCCACAACTCGCAAACAAGTTGGCAGCCTTATGGTGCCTCTACCGTAGCACCTACCTATACTGGTACACCAAAAAGTTTTGAAGAAATAGTAAACCAAGTATTTGCGGCCAATGGCATTAGTACTGGATCTAGTAGCCATTATTATTGCAATCCATACAGCATTGATGCGCCTAAACCATTTGGCAAAAATCCAACTATGGTTGAAAATGTATCTAACACAGTAGATACTTGTAATTGCAAGCAATTTGCAGCCTTAATGGCAGAAGCTAGCGGCCTGGGCTTTAAGGCTAATAGCTATAACAGCATGAACCAGTTTTTATTAGCCAATTATCAAGACACGCTAACACCTGCATTATTTACAGTGCTATCTAATTGCGCCAGTAACTATAAAACTGGTAGCGTAGGCTCAGGCTCTGGTAAGTACACCACTTTTAGCAGCAGTAGCCCAACTGACGGTGGTTATAACTTTAACCCATTGGTGCTACCTATACCACAAGTAATACCTCCGTTTTTAAATTGTGGCTACCAAAAACCATGTTTAAGCTGCGCTACCTTAGCGTCATTAACCACTGAATTTATAACAATCTATCCTGCATACACTGGTGTGCCTTTTACGGATGTAGCTATAGACGATGATTTAATTAACCGTAATGGCTTGTGGGCAAGATTTTTAAACTATCGCACAGGGTTTAGTGCTGGTGTAAAAGACTATATCACTGCTTTTAATAATTGTGGTGGTAATACCTATACTATAGGCAATGGTAATGATTGCGGTACTAATACTGCTGTAGATGTTTTATTCGTAAATAATGGACGTTTAGCACCATTTACTACTAAGTACACTGCTCGTCAAACGGTGATTATACAGAATAGTTTTGAAAGTACCACTGGCGATGAGTTTACTGTATCTATTGATAATACACTTGGTACTTGCACTAACAATACGGGTATTGCAGGCACCATAATTAATACTAACGGACGCACTACTGGTACAGCAATTTGTTTTTTTAAAAAACCACTAAACAACATTAGCAATTGGTACGTAAAAGACACCACGCCTTGCAGTGATGTACAAACTCAAGCACAGTTTATTGCCCAGTTGCTATACACCAAAATGCAAGACTCGCTGATTGCAAATTTCGATAGCCTATACATGGCCAAATGCCTCAGCGCACAAAGTGTAGAAACATTTACCGCCACTTACGGCCCTAAAGAATACCACTATACCCTTTATTATTACGACCAAGCAGGCAACCTAGTAAAAACCCTACCGCCAGCCGCCGTACAGCCCAACTATAACAGCAATTACCTAAGCAATGTAGCCAGCAGCCGCAATATGGGTATAGCCTACCCTAATTCCGCCAATAACGAGGCAATGGCTACCAACTACCGCTACAATAGCTTAAACCAGGTAGTAGCACAAAAAACACCAGATGCCGGAGCAACGCACATGTGGTATGACCGCTTAGGTAGATTAGTATTGAGCCAAAATGCAAAACAAGCCCAAGTACACAACTACAGTTATACCATGTATGATGTATTGGGTAGAATAAGCCAAGTGGGGCAAGTAGAAGGTGCAACAGAAATGGCCAGTTTTGGTTTTAGAGATGCTAATAACCAAACTTATTATATAGCCCCTCCTATGGATGAAAATGGCAACCCTACGGCAGATTTAAGAGATATTATATGCCGCAATGATGATTTATGGAACCAATGGATTAATGCGCCATCTGCCAATCCTAAAAAGCAGATAACCCTTACCGTTTACGATATACCTTACACATCTATTGCCGTAAATGCACCCGGTAGTTTGTACCAGCAAAACCTACGCAACCGTGTAAGCTACAGCATGGTGTTTAATGCCGCTACGCAAATGCAAACACATGTAGATGGTACAATTATAGGCGGCACCTCTGCCACCTACTACACCTACGATATACACGGCAATGTAGATACCCTAGTGCAAGACTATAACACAGGCATGGGCACCATATCTGGCAACCGCTTTAAAAAGATGGTGTACAGTTACGACCTCATTAGCGGCAAAGTAAACTATGTAGCCTACCAGCCAAATGCTGCCGATGCTTTTTACCACCGCTACGGCTACGATGCCGAAAACAAACTCACCAAAGTAGAAACCAGTAAAGATGCCGTGTATTGGGAAACAGATGCCACTTACGACTATTACAGACATGGGCCGCTGGCAAAAACCATTACAGGTGAGTTACAGGTGCAAAGTGTAACCAATGCCTACACTATACAGGGCTGGATAAAAGGTTTTGTACCTGGCAATGATGCCAACCAATTAATAGCAAGGCAAGCATTTAATTATGGGCTTGGCTATTTTACAGGTGATTATACACCTATTGGCAATGTTGCAAATCCATTCGCTTCAATAGCACTTACCACTTCTGGGGCGGGGGTTTCTCTCTACAACGGCAATATTGCAGCCATGCTAATTGATGTACCAAAACTAGGTACAGCGATGCTGCATACGTATAATTACGACCAGTTAAACCGCATAAAAGCTGTCAACAATTATAACAACTACAATGCCACCACCAACGCATGGACGGCAACACTAGCCAATAACGAAACGGTAAGTTTTGACCCTAACGGTAATATAAAAACCGCTACCCTAAACGGTGCAGCAACCAGCCTGCCTTACGAGAACTTTGCTTATACTTATGATGCAGTAAAGCAAAACCGCTTGCTTAATATTACCAATACCATTGGCAGTACTGTTACCACCAGCAATTACGAGTATGATGCTATTGGTAATATGACCAAAGATGAATTAGAAGGAAATCTAAACATGCAATGGAGTGTATATGGCAAATTGTTACACGCTGAAAAAGCCAACGGTACGCAAATCAATTACACTTATGATGCCTCGAATAAATGCATATCCAAAACTATAATCCCCCCTTCGGGGGGTGGGGGGGCTTCGTCCACCTTCTATGTAAGAGATGCAAGCGGCAATATTATGGTGACTTACCAGAAAGATGCAGCAATTAATAGTGGCAAACTAAGTACTACCGCTTACCAATTGTATGGCAGCAGCAATATGGGTGCATGGAAAAAACTGGTAGATGTAGAAAGCAGCTACACCATACCAGCCTATTATACCTTTACTAGAGGCGAACATGAATATTATTTTAGCAACCATTTGGGCAATAACCTTTTGGTATTAAGCGATAAAAAACTACAAATAAGCACCAACACAACCACTATAGACCATTACGAAGCCGATGTACTAAATGCCACTGATTACAGTGCCTACGGCGAAAATCTGATAGGTAGAGAATTTAATGGCAGTAGCATTACCTATGGCTTTAATGGAAAAATTAACAACCCTGAAACAGGTTACCAGGATTATGGGTTTAGGGATTATAGTGCTAGAAGAAGAGGCTTTACGAGGGTTGATCCATTGACAAGTTCATACCCTTGGTATACCCCATACCAGTTTTCGGGAAATAGTCCTATTGCAAATATAGATTTAGATGGACTAGAACCAGCGCCAGCTACTACAGGTAAAACGGAAGGTCAGACAGCAACAACTAAAGATGTAATTTGGTATGGTGATCAAACTGGAGTTGTAACAAAATTTAAACATTGGGTATATCATACGGGCTCAAAAGAATATAATACAAAAGCGGGGTGGTATTCATTAGAAGAATATATACAAGTAACTAGACCTATAGCTGCTGATTTAGCTGGATACTTAGGGATTTTTTCAAACGCTGCGGGTGGAAATTGGTCTGATGATGAAAAAAAGTACGTTGCAGAATCTAAATTAGGTAGATTTCTTAGTAAAGTAGGTGATTCAAATGAAACTGCGAAAGCTTTGTCCGCTACTACAAGAGCAAGTGCCCACAGTCGTAATTTTTATGTATCTGGTTTTACCGAACCATCTGGTTTTAATGTTGAAGATATTATTGGTATCGGATTACTTTTAAAACAGGGGTTAAAGTATTCTGCTACTTACATAGCAAAGAATATTGCGAGTGGAAGAATTGATTTTATTAGAAAAGCACTTAATGTCGGTGTGAAAAAAAATATTGGAATTTTATCTGGTGTTATTGAAGGTGAGGCATATTATACTGTGGCCGTAAGTGGTGAAGCTTTGAGAGAAGGCTCTGTAGGTGTTCCTATTTTGAGAAGATTTACAACTTCTGTAGTAAAGTATGATAGGCTACTTGATTCTGAGGTTAAATTGTTAGAGGATTTTGCTGCGAAATTTCATAATACACCGAATGTAAAAGGTAATTTAGCATTAACAAGTGAACTTCCATTTTGCAATTCATGTAGTAACGTAATAACTCAATTTCAGAAAATGTTTCCAAATGTTAAAATTCATCCAATGAGTGGCGTTAAATAGTAAATGGCTATTAATGCAACAAGTCTAATTAGCTAATATTGCAAATAAAAAATTAAATCACAATATGACTGACATAAAAGAAATAAAATCAATTAACGATTTAGCCGTTTTTTTAAAGAAGAATGGAAATAGGCTTAAACCTCTTGAACCTAGTGAAATATCAATAATTGAATCTAAGTTCGAGGTAAGACTTCCAATAGTGTATAAGAGGTTTTTAACTCTAATGGGAAGGGGTGCAGGTGATTATATGTTAGGATCCTCTGTCTTCTTTGACGAATTGTTTTCGTTGAGGGATGGTGCAATTGAACTACTCCAAGAAAATCATATGGATTCATTACCAGAAGAGGCATTTGTTTTTTGGTTACATCAAGGCTATCAAGTAGCCTATTTTAAATTAGATGATGGCGATGATCCCCCTATTTATTATTTCTCTGAAGGTCAAAATGATAAAGTCTTTGAACTAAAAGAGAAATGTTTGACTGATTTCTTTATTTCTCAATTGTATTTAAACCCAAAAAGTTCAATAGAGTTATGGGGATAGGTTAATAAATTGGTATTTGATGTTATCAATATTTTGCCATAGGGCAGTAATCCAGTTTCGGCGTTTCATGTGTAGGCTCATTTTTAATATCTTGTGTCTGCCATTTTGTACCAAATAGCTTCCAATGTTGAGGGTAGAATAGCGGATGGTTTTCTAGCCTTGGTTCGTGTCCTCACGAACCATTTTTTAGGTCTGTCAAGCATGTTCATTACGCTATAGGGTGCCAGTCCCCAACGAGCGTTGCAGTACTTATCGTTAGCTAATAGCAAGGTTGTTGTGGGCAACTGCCTCGCCTTGGTTCGTGTCCTCACGAACCATTTAAACCATAGACACGAACCACGGCTGAACGGTGGGGCTTCTTTAATAGCCAGAGATGCCTTTGGTTACAGCCTTAACTATTTTACCAACGATTACCAACCAATTAACACTGCCGTTACACCTTTTGCAGCAATAGCAAGTAGCTTACGGTTATCTAATACAGGTGCTTCTTTATACAATGGTAATATACGTGCCATGCTAGTAAACATACCAGCATTAAGCAATGGTACAGCCTACTTATACGGTTATAGGTACGACCAACTAAACCGCATTGTTGGCATGGATGCTTTTACAGGGCTAGCCAGCAACAATAGCTTTACTGCCAGAAATACAACAGATTACAGAGAGCGTATTAGTTACGACCCCAACGGCAATATAAAAACCTACCTGCGAAATGGTGCTACACAAAACAGCACAGCACCACTACCAATGGATAATCTTACCTACCAGTACGAGAAAAACAGTGCCGGGCAAACCATTAGCAATAAACTACGCTACGTACACGACCAAATAGCCGATGCCAATTACACCAACGACATAAACAGCCAAACCACATTATCGTTACCGCAAGTGCTAACTGATAACAACACCTTACAAACCACCGACAACTATGCGTATGATGCCATAGGCAACTTAACAAAAGACACCAAAGAAGGCATTAGCAATATAGACTGGACGGTTTACGGCAAAATAAAAACCATTACCAAAACCAACGGTACCGTTATCAATTACACCTACGATGCAAGTGGCAACCGCATTACCAAAACCGTTATCCCAAGTGGCGGCGGGGCTTCAACCACCTACTATGTACGAGATGCAAGTGGCAATACAATGAGTGTGTATAGTGGTACTATCCCCCCTTCGGGGGGCGTGGGGGCTACAATCCCCCCTTTGGGGGGCGTGGGGGGGCTTTCCCAAACCGAAATACACTTATACGGCAGTAGCCGGCTAGGTATTAACAATGTAAATATTGATGTAACACCTGCTGCCAATACTAGTACAACCACTATCTTTACAAGAGGAAACAAGTTCTTTGAGTTAAGCAACCATTTAGGCAATGTATTAGTAACAGTAAGCGATAAAAAACTGCAGTACAGTAGTAATACCACTTCTATAGATTACTATAAAGCAGATGTAATTACGGCCAATGATTATGCACCTTTTGGTATGGCATTAGTTGGTAGAAAGTTTACACAGGTTAATAGTGGGTATAGGTATGGGTTTAATGGAAAGGAATTGGATATTGATATGGACGGTAGCAATTATGATTATGGCTTTCGGATTTATAACCCACAACTTGGAAAGTTTTTAAGTGTAGATCCTTTAACAAGTAAGTATGCATTTTATACTCCTTACCAATTTGCTGGTAATAAACCGACTGTTTATATTGATATTGATGGGAAAGAGGAGGGTGTTTATGACCCATCTCAAGATCCTTACAACGTAAAACGTATTTGGGATAATGCAGTTGATGGTTTAAGTAATGTTCTTTTGATGCTAACAATTCCTCAAACAGAAGGGTTACTAATACGTAAAGTATTAGAAAAACAAGGATATAAAATTCCTAATGCCAAGTATATTTCAGATTCATACCTGTCAAAGCTTTTTGATATCCACAAAGAAAATAGAACATTTGTCGTTGTACCAGAACGTAAGGCTGTAGAAAAATTAATAGAATTAGGTTTTTCTGCGTTGGACGTTTTGGCTGTCTTGCCTACAGGGGGTTCTCCATATATACTCGCAGCAAAAATTTCCCCGTCGCAAGTAATCACTATTGAAAATATTATCAAAGATGTTAGAATTGGTACTAGAGCAAAGGAAATAGAATCTACCTTTCTTGATTTAACTAGAGATGTAACAGGTTCAACAAAAATTAGCACCTTTGAGGCCGAGAGTGCAGCTCTACTTGAGCAAACTGATGGAATTAAATTAAGGGGATTAAATCAGGGAGAAGCAGGTGATTATGCTTTTGAATCGGGAATTTTGAATGGTAAATCAGTTGCTAGTAAAACAATTGACCAATTAGGAATTCCAATTTCAGCAGTTGGAAAATTTAGAATTGGAGATTTAACAAATCAAATAACAAAACACTTCAATAAAAAGGGAGTTGATTTTATTCTTTTGGATGGAAGAAATCTTTCTTCTAAAGAAAAAACAAGTGTAATGGAATATATTAAAACTAATCATGCAAATGATTTAAACAGATTAATAACCATTGGTTTCTAATAAAATATTATGGCTACAAGTTTTATAACTAAGGATAATGTTTACGGTTTTTGGATCAATGATTCTTTAATGCAAGTTATTTGCTGGGGTTTAGTAAGCATTATCGATGAAGTACCTCCTACAGGTTTGAATAATTGGCTAAAAACTGATTTTCGTGAAATTATTAACGATAACTCACAAGGTATATTTTCTGGTTTTATGAATTTACGGTTTGACGAATTCTTAATTAACCAAGAAAGAGAAAACCTATTTAAGGACATTCTTTATAAAACTAAAAAATTCTTTTTATCTAAGGGGGATTACATTCCTACTAATGAATTAAATGACTTTCAATTAGTCTATGAAACCAAACGTGAATGGCTGTATCCTCTTGATACAAAGCGACTTATTAAAGTGTTAAATTTTATATTGAATGTAGTAAATGAAAATATTTACATTAAGGAAGACGATGATATTGATTATGGTTTCTAAGACATCACTTTCTAAGGTCACTACTTTTGCAGATATGTAAGCAAGCAACTGTTCTTCGCGTTTCCCTCAATTATGTGGTACTACAGCAAAGCAATAACTGCAAGCGGACCGGTACTACTTGTTACTTAGTTATATATAAATTAGTATAAAACAAAAAACGATCTTCGGGACGCTCGTTTATAGCATCCCGAAGCACAAATAAACAGGCATTTGTAATGCCTTAAAACAAAACAATAACAAATCACACTTGCTAGCGTGTTACTTAGTTAATGGCAATTTGTCAGAAAAACCCCAAACCCTAGCCTAGCCCCAAACACATTTTAGACGGAGCGGTGACGGACACGTGACGGAGAATCAAGCCACCAGCACTATAAGTTGGTTATGCAATATTGGCAGTTTTTTTAATGCTCAATAGTTCTTTGAAACCTACGCAACCGTGTAAGCTACAGCATGGTGTTTAATGCCGCTACGCAAATGCAAACACATGCAGACGGTACCGCACCACTACCAATGGATAATCTTACCTACCAGTACGAGAAAAACAGTGCAGGGCAAACCATTAGCAATAAACTACGCTACGTACACGACCAAATAGCCGATGCCAATTACACCAACGACATAAACAGCCAAACCACATTATCGTTACCGCAAGTGCTAACTGATAACAACACCTTACAAACCACCGACAACTATGCGTATGATGCCATAGGCAACTTAACAAAAGACACCAAAGAAGGCATTAGCAATATAGACTGGACGGTTTACGGCAAAATAAAAACCATTACCAAAACCAACGGTACCGTTATCAATTACACCTACGATGCAAGCGGCAACCGCATTGCCAAAACCGTTATCCCAAGTGGCGGCGGGGCTACTACTATCCCCCCTTCGGGGGGCGGGGGGGCTTCAACCACCTACTATGTACGAGATGCCAGCGGCAATGTAATGAGTGTGTATAGCAGTACTATCCCCCCTTTGGGGGGTGGGGGGGCTACTATCCCCCCTTCGGGGGGCGTGGGGGGGCTTGCCCAAACCGAAATACACTTATACGGCAGTAGCCGCCTAGGTATTAATAATGTAAATATTGATGTAACACCTGCTGCCAGTACTAGTACAACCACTATCTTTACAAGAGGAAACAAGTTCTTTGAGTTAAGCAACCATTTAGGCAATGTATTAGTAACAGTAAGCGATAAAAAACTGCAGTACAGTAGTAATACCACTTCTATAGATTACTATAAAGCAGATGTAATTACGGCCAATGATTATGCACCTTTTGGTATGGCATTAGTTGGTAGAAAGTTTACACAGGTTAATAGTGGGTATAGGTATGGGTTCGGTGGTTGCGAAAAAGATAATGAGATAAAAGGCGAAGGAAACTCAATAGATTTCGGAGCAAGAATGTTAGATACAAGGCTCGGTAGATGGTTAAGTGTTGACCCATTAGCTGAACAATATAGAAAATGGTCACCTTATAATTATTGCGTTGATAATCCAATAAGGTTCATAGACCCCGACGGAATGGGGGTTTACGATTTAAAGTTGGGGGGTGATACAAAGGTTGCCGAACAAGACGTAAAAAGTTTAGTTCCCAAAGATTTAACAGATAGAATAACAGTTAAAGATAACATGGTCTCATTTAATACTGAAAGATTATCAAAAGACCAATTAAATGATGAAGGTGTAAAGTTGCTAATAGCATTATGTGATTCAGCAGGAAAACATTACAAGTATACTGTAAGTACTAGTGCTGTGTACACTATTGGGAAAACTGATAATGATGGAATAGTTCAAAAATCTGATGACAAAGTATATGAAGTCAATTTAAATCCTATTTTAGATGCAGATGGAAAACATATTGGAGGCGAAAATGGTATCTATAATTTATCCCGAACAGATGACCATCTATCTCCAAACACTCGGGTGAAAACTGTAGCAGAAGGATATGACGGCGAGTTAACAATTAGCCCTAGAATTGGTTGGTATGATAAAGAAAATGGTGTGCAAATGCCTAAAACTAGAGTTTCTGTCGTATTACATGAATTCACAGAATCCTATTATAGAACTACAAAAAGAAAAGACTATCCTTTTTCTCACAATGCATCAATTGTTATTGAGAATATAATAAAGTTGTATAATCCTTTAGACCCAAGAGTCAGTAGGATGCCAGGGTTAGGATATCCATATTTTAAATATTAAACTATGAGAAAGATCATATTATTTTGTATAGCTTTTTTATTTTCTATATTGCCCTTAACTGTATTTTCGCAGTACATAAAAATAAACAACGATACATTTCAAAATTTAAAAATCAAATACTATCAATATTTTGACGAGTTCAGTAAAAAGTTTAGTGATGATTTTCCATTAGGTTGTAGAAATTTTTTAATTAAAATTAATAATATTGAAATTGATACAATTAGAAAAAAATTATTTATAAGTGGCAGAAGTTGCATCAGTTTGAGTCCAGAATATCCTCAATGCGGTGTTAATGTTTTTAAGGCAGTTAGAGTGAAGGATACCCTTCTTAATATAACACAATTAACTCGCACTAAATGCTTAGAGCACCAAACTACAAATTCTAATGATGATGGATATTTCGATTTAGTTTTCGACTATATGAATGGTGAAAATTTGTACTTTTATATTCCTTTATATTATATTATTGAATATGATATAAAGGAGTTGTTTCATTAGCCCCTCGCTCTTCAAATCCTCCGCCTTGCTTCGTACCACCACGAACCATTTGGATGATGAACAAACCCCAGCCTTGGTTCGCATCCTCACGACCCATTTAGAATAGGTAATTAACCACGGCTGAGTGATAATAATTTTAATTGCATACAAATAATGCATACAAATGGTTCGTGAGGACACGAACCAAGGCTGGGGCTTGTTTGTACATAGCCTATAAAATTTTATCCCAACGACTATCTTCAGTAGAAAGCCAGTCTTTGGCTAAAGATTTTTCACTAACCGAAAGAGCCGAAAAAGATTTATCTTTTTCACCATCAAAATCAGTATCTACTTGATGGCTCAATTCTTCATTTTTAATAGATTTTAAAGTTTGTTCCATTACCCAAAACCGTTTAGTAAGTGGTAAGCGTTTAATTTCTTGAACTATTGTTTTTACTTCCATTGTATTAATTTTTTTAAAGGCTCATGGCGTTACTTAATGCTTGTTTCATTCGTTTGTTTGCTATGGCAGCATCTATTATATTGCATATATAGTTTTACTGTGCTTTAGCCAATTCATCTAACAATTTTACTTTTTGTAAAAGTGGTTCATTTACTGTGTTAATTGCTGTATCATTATTTTTTGCCTCAAAAACTCAACCACGTTAATGTCAAGCACATTAGCAATGCGTTGTAAAATATTCATTGTAGGGGTCGCTTTTGCCAGTTTCTATGCAGTTGTACTGCACCCATTCACAAAAAGTTTGTCAGCTATATTTTGTTGAGATAAGCCCTTTTCCTTTCTAAGACTTCTTTATCTGTTCTGCAATATCCATAACCTTGAATTTTGATACTGTAAAGTTACAAAATAAGCCGAAATAGTCAATATGTAAAAATTAAGTGTAAAATAAATGTAACAATTGGTACTGTTTTAAAATGTATTACGAGAAATGCACTAAACACGAAGCCATCAAAACAGCCGAGCAGATAATCAACCCAACAACCCAAACCATAAAACCAGTACAGCAAAGCAATGACAGGGCAATGTTTTTGGAAAAAATGTTTACCTATTTTAACGTGAGTTTTGGGTCATTTTCATTAATAATCAATTACTTAGCTGTTAAAATA
>JASGCX010000048.1 GCA_030053925.1 Flavobacterium sp. | reverse complement strand
TTTGTAAATGCTAAAAACCCATTTTACGTTCGCAATTTTGAAGAACTTGAAAATATTTTGAGCCACATTGTTGCTCCTTTGCATAACCACAAAACAAGTAAACAAAATGAAGATGTTGTAAAACGTCTTGATGTTATTTTGAATGTCGGTGATTATGATGTTGCAAAAAAGAAATTAAAAGCAATTGGTTTAGACTCTGAAAAACGTAATTACAATGTTTTAAAACCCGAATCTCAAAGTTCAACAATAATGACGATTGCCGATGACTATATTCATTATTCAAATCCTCGGGCTTTAACTGTCCGTGAAATGGCGAGATTACAATCGTTTGATGATTCATTTGTGTTTCAAGGAAAGCGTTCAACTGGTGGCAACAAACGAAAATTTGAAGTGCCGCAATTTACTTTGGTTGGCAATGCAGTTCCTCCATTGATGGCTCGTGCGGTCGCTTTAGAAATTTTAAAAAATATTAAGTAGAATTGGATGCGACAACTTACAACCCTTGAAATAAATAGAATACAACTGCTTACAGAAAATTCTGTTGAACTTACATTAATTGAACCAACAGAAACAGGTTTGGTAAAATCTATAATGGATGCTACAGCCTCTGTTCGTGCTTTTTTGAAGTCAAATAATATACACGATTTTGAAATACAAAAGCAAGGTCAAGAAAGCAAAGTGTTGGTCAACTCAATTTTGCTTGGCAATGAAAATGTAATTAATTCTGTTGCTTCTTTGTATCGTCCAAACACAAAGAAAGGCGACCCACGAATTTGGTTTAAAGGTCTAGGTAGTTATGTAAAAGCAAATGATATTTTAGGAATAATTGAGTTTGAAAAAGTGTTGTATGTTTTAAATATTACGCAACTGGATTTAGAAACTTTGCTAAATTCAGATGTTGCCAATCCTGTTAAAGAGCTCGTAAATGAAATACGCCAAATTTCAACTGAAGTGGCTGATGAATTGTTATTTAAGCTAAGAGTAATTTCAGCTAAAGGTTTTGTTCCTGCTTTATTGCAAGCTGATACTGCAATCGGTAGAACATTAGAAAAAATGTTGGGCATCGAAATGAACTCCTCAAGAACTCCCGATTACAAAGGAATTGAATTAAAATCTGCTAGAGAAAATAAAGGAACAAGAAAAGGCCTATTTGCAAAAACTCCAAACTGGCAATTAAGTAAGTTTAAAAATCGAAATGAAATTTTAGATGCGTTTGGGTATTGGGAAGAAGGTGTGTTTCGTTTATATAACACGATAAGAGCAACTGGTAGAAATAAACAAGGATTAATTTTAAGAACTGATTACGAACAAGATTATTTGTTTGAAAACTCTGACAAAAAAGAAATTGGTGATTTTTTGACTTGGGAAATGAATGTGCTTAGAAATACTTTGGCTACAAAGCACAAAGAAACATTTTGGATAAAAGCACAATCCAAAACTGAAAATAATAAAGAATATTTTTTGTTCAAATCAGTAGAGCATACAAGAAGCCCTTTACTAAATCAATTCGGTTTACTAATAGATATGGGTGCTATTACACTTGATTATCTAATAAAAAGATTACCAGATGGCTCAATAAAAGATAAGGGGTGTAATTTCAAATTAACGCCAACCGCTTTAAATATGTTGTTTCCACCTGCACAAGTGTATTCGTTGATTTAGTTGGTGTACACTTTTGTCAGCTCGAATTGGCAAGTATTAGTTTGTAGAATTAGGTAAAAAGGTATATAATCTATATTAGACACAGCATCAAATACTTCCTTGCTGCTGATCATTAATATATTACTCTTCACCTTTTGTATTGTCATTGTTACAATCCACGTAATGGGTAATTTGTTTCTACAAACATTGGCTAACCAAACTCTATCAATTAAAAAAATAAAAAAGTATCACTATTATTTGCATTGTATTTTTTCTTTTAACTAAATTAGTTTTAAAACCATTCGTTACAGCAAAAGCAAGCAAACCCTTTGTAGTACGCCTGTTTAAAGGCTCAATTGATGATTTGCAAACCATTAACGCTAGTCTGTGATTAACGATAATGGTTATAGACATACCATTGCTAGATCATTCAACCTCATTGTATAGCTCTTGAAAATTTACTAATCACTGTACTAGGTTTACAGCTCGCAACTTTCCTAACTTTTAGTACATTGCTTTCCTAAAACTAACCCCATGTCTACCTTGCATCGCCGTCAATTTATTCAGCAAACTAGCTTGCTTACCCTAGGTGGCCTTACGGCTGCATCTACCCTAGCCCAATCATTTACCACACCTGCCACCACTGTAAAAGTGGGCATTATAGGTGTGGGCTATCGTGGGCAAGAACATTTAAAATTGCTATTGCAGCGCAGCGATGTTGAACTAGTGGCTATTGCCGACCCTGACTTGCAAATGCTTGCCATGGCCCACAAAATAATTACCGCTAGTGGCAAAGCAAAACCTGCCATTTACAGCAATGGTAACTACGATTATAAAAACCTACTCAACCGCACCGATATTGAAGCCGTAATAATAGCCACTCCTTGGGAATGGCATATACCACAAGCCATAGACGCTGTAAACGCTGGTAAAATACCAGGTGTAGAAGTGTGTGGCGCTATTAAACTATCTAACTGTTGGGATATTGTAAATGCGAGTGAGAAAACGGGTATTCCTGTAATGGTACTAGAAAATGTGTGCTACCGTAGAGATGTGATGGCGGTATTAAACATGGTGCGTAAAGGTATGTTTGGCGAGCTATTGCACCTACAAGGCGGCTACGAACACGACTTGCGTGGCGTAAAATTTAACGATGGTATTACGGCTTATAATTCGGGGGTAGAGTACGGCGAAAAAGGCCTTAGCGAAGCCAAATGGCGCACCCAACATAGCATAGATAGAAACGGTGAACTGTACCCTACGCATGGCTTGGGTCCAGTAGCCATGATGATTAACGTGAACCGTGGCAATAGACTCACCAAGCTATCATCTGTAGCTACCAAAGCAAGAGGCTTGCACCGCTATATTGTGAACCACAAAAAAGGCGGACCAAATCATCCTAATGCGGCACTAAACTTTAAACTCGGCGATATTGTAACCACACAAATACAAACCGATAATGGCGAAACGATTGTATTAACACATGATACATCGTTGCCAAGACCTTACAACTTAGGCTTTAGAGTGCAAGGTACTAATGGTATTTGGCAAGACAACCATGCAGGTGAATTTAAAGCCGGCTTAATTTATTTTGAAGATAAAAGCAAGCCACACACTTGGGAAAATACAGAAGCTTACATGCAAGCACATGACCACAGGTTGTGGAAGAAATATGAAGCCGAAGCAGATGGTGCAGGCCACGGTGGTATGGACTTTTTTGTGGTAAATGCGTTTATAGAATGTATTAAAGCCAAAACTGAATTTCCGATGGATGTGTATGATTTAGCTACTTGGTACGCCATTACACCATTGTCAGAAAAGTCTATTGAAGAAGGCGGCAAACTAATGACCATACCAGACTTTACAAGAGGCAAATGGAAAAGCCGTAAACCAATATTTTGTGTAGATGAGAACGGTAATTATTAGCTGCGTGTGTCGCAGATGCCGCTAATTCTCGCTGATTTTAAGAATGAAGTTGTTTGGAATTTGATTTATTGAAAAGCAATAAATCAAATTCTTTACCGCAAAATAACACAGCGCAAGACAGGCAAAAGTTTGCAAAGGTTTTAGCAAAGTTCTTTGCGAAATACTTTGCTTTCGTTGCGGTTAAAATGATTTTAAACAACTTCAATAATATAAAGAGCGAAATATTTTTTTCTGTGTTATCTGCAAAATCTGCTAGCCTACAACACGTCTTGTAATGCAAGCAGCAACTGCATTTGATTATTTGCCCTCACTAAATTATGGTGGGGGTATTTTATTGGGTAATACACATCGTTTTGCAAATAATCGGTACAAAAACGCAGTGCTTGCATATAAATTAACGCCTCACCTGCAAAGAAAAAATGTGCTTGTTCAAAGGCCGTTAAGTGCTGCTGCATGTGGCTGTAATACCCTGCTTGTATAGCTTGTAAATAATTTTTACGAACAATAATTTTAGACAAGTCGCTTTCTTCTTCACTTACGGGGCACACATAAGTACGTATCATATCGCCTACATCGCTGATAAAATAGCCAGGCATTACCGTATCTAAATCAATAGCACAAATAGCTTCGTCTGCTTCATTAAACAGTACATTGCTAATCTTGGTGTCGTGATGCGTTACACGTTTAATAGCATTAGGATGTGCAATAAAAGCCTCGTATTTATTAACGATGGTTTGTTGCGTTTGCAATGCCTCAATTAGTGTTTTGCAAGTTTTCAATCGTTCATCATTGGCAATATGTAAAGCGGCTTCAAACTGTTGGTAACGCAGTGGTAAGTTGTGAAAATTAGGTAAGGTTTCTTGCAATGCATTCGCATCAATTGCATTACAAACAGCCGTGAATTTGGCAAAAGCTTTAGCGGCTTCGTAAGCTTGTTTAGGCGTGTTAACGGTAGCCACAGTATGCGAACCTTCAATAAACCGAAAGGCTCTAAAATATTGGTGGTTTACTTGGTGCAAAGTATTACCATCAATGCCTGCAATGGGCGTAACGCATAGATAGTTAGGTTGAGCGTTTGCTAACTGGTGCTTTAATAATTGCATATTAGCATCAATAGCCAAAGGCTGCTTAAATACATTGGTATTTACTTGCTGTAGTACAAACTTACCATTGGGTGTAACTACTTTGTAAGTATGGTTTATTAAGCCAGATTCAATAGGCGAAATTTGATAGTTGTGCCAACCATATTGTGCTGCAAGCGTATCTAGTAAAGCAGTTTGCATAGTTATTTTTTAGATGGCCAATAATCCAAAGGCAGCAAAGTAGCCGCTTTTTCCCACCAAGCCCAAAACAAACTTGTCATTAAATTAAGTCCTTCGTAATAGCTGCCATTAGCTAAAACGGCAACACCAGTTTTATTTGGTAAACTTAATTCAGACACAAGCGCATTATCGCCAAAACGCTTGCCAATACTTTTGTAATATTCCAAAGGCTCTCTCTTTTTAGTATAAGTTACTTGCAAATAGTCGGTAAACTCTAATGCAGCAGTGGTTGTATTTATGGCATAAGCAACGCTATCACTAGGCAGTATTTTATTAATCAAAAAATCTTTAGAGTCTGGTTCTTGCAAAATACGTTGGTAATAAGTTGAAGAATCGCCACGCATTACATTCACATCTATTGTAGAAGTTCCTTTAAGTTCAAAGCTTTTATACAATTGCTTTACCCGTATTTTCTCTTGGTTAGGCACACGAATTATTTTACGTAGTTCATAACCTTGTTCTACTATTTTATTACGATACAGGCAGCGCATAAAATGCATTAGCGAACCATAGTAAGCTTCTTGCCTATTTTTTGCCCATCGTTTAGTAATGCTAGGGCGTTTAGCTGTCATTTCTTCAAATAAAGGATAGCCTTGGTAGTACAAAGTTCGCTTTGTAAAATCGTATTCAAACAGTTTAAGTTCATATCTTAAAACGTAGCCTAGTGCCTGATTTTGTATTACCAAAGGTTCGTCGGCAAAGGCTTTTAGTGTGTTTTGCTTTTTGTTAAATCTAAACTTAATAATGTTTTTATTTTTAAAAGTGCACTGTGTTGCAAAGGCTGTTTTGCCAATAAAATTCTCAATAAAAAAATCACCCCACTTAGCCCAACCATTAGCATCGTGAGGCTCAAGAATCACTTCTTGCAATTGCTTGGCTTTTGGTTGTAAAGTAACGGTGAGTAGTTGGGGTAATTGCGTTGAATTAACGGTTATAATTTGCGTTTCGTAGCCAATACTACTTATCACCACATCAAATCGTCCAGCAGGAAAACGAGCTATTGTAAACTCGCCTTTATCGTTGGCAATAGTACCAATTGATGTATTGCTTAAAAAGATAGAAGCAGCAGCAATTGGCTCACGTGTATCAGTTGCCAGCACTTTACCCTGTAAGGTTTGTGCTATTACCCCATTAGCACAAACAATGGTTAAAAAAATAAATAGTTGTACCATTAGTCTCATAAAGCAAAAATATACAACAGTCACAAATTTCTATCAATAAATGGCTGTAATAAACTCGGTAAAAATATCTTCTTAAAAACGATACACTATACCACCAAGTACTTGTAAACCTAAGGCTTCGTATTGGTTCCAACGTTGGTATTTGTTGTTGAATGTGTTGTTAAGTTGTAGCCATACATTCAACTTAGGCATTACGGTAAATTCGGTACCAATATTGGCATCTACAGCAGGGTTGAGCTTACCACTTTTTAGGTTTTGCATTTGGTAGCTACTGCCATCCCAAAAGAAAACATCTGCTTTTACCAATAAATCTTTAAAAACTTTCCAGCGCAAAGCACCATTAATTTCTAGTGGCAATAAGCCATAGGCTTTATCGTAAGTATTAAGTTTGGTAAACTGTGTGTAATTAGCCGAGGCAATAAAAGAGAATTTTTCTTGGTCGGTATAGCCAATTTCACCATGTAGCATGATGGCTTTTAACACCGGCTCAAACACAGTTTTAAACTCTTGCGTTTTAGCAGAAGTTGTATCATTTACATACAGCGCAGCATTATCCATATTTAAGAAAGAAATACGTGCATTGTAGGTAAAATGCTTGCCAGCACTACCTTTAAAGCCAGCGTATTGCTCGCTTAGTTTGGTATTTAATAAACTTGTTGGTTGGGTAATGTAAGGATTTATGCCAGCCAATAACTGGTAAGTATTCTTGTTTACATAGCCTCGCCAGCCCGCTTGCACCACAAATTTTTCTTCACTAATTTTTGCTTCGGCGGTAATGTTTGGCAAAAGCCAAAAACTTTGGTTATCCCATGTTGGTTGCACCCCTACATGTAATTTAAGATTTGGTGTTTTAAACTGAATGGTTGGATTGACGTAAAATAAATTGTTATTGATAGTAACTGCATTTGGTACAAGCTGTCGCTTAAATGTACTGATATCGGCAGTTGCAGCCACATCTAACGCTAATAATCTGCCAAATGATTTGTTGATGGGTAACTTAGCCAATAAGCTAATTTCGTTGCCCTCACGATTGTCGAAAAATGTACTTGCCTTAATTTGAGGATGGTACGTGATACCAAAACTATTTGGCTCTTTGTTTTGCAAGCCAATTTCTATACCAACTGTGTTAAACGCTTGGCGTAAATCATCTTTTGCAAAAACTAAGGTACTTGGTTGATAACCGTAGCGGTACTGTGTACTGTTATCCCAGTAAGCTTTGGCGGTAATCTCATTATTCTTTTTGGTGGTAATGCTACCTAAAAAGTTAATGCCAGTTTTACTAAAATCTTGAAACGCCAAACTACCTTTTGATGACGTGTGTTTGCCATGTAAACTAAACATCGTTTGTTTACCATCACCAAAGGCAATACCTGCTTCTGCGTAAGGGCTACTAAAGTTACCAAAGCCCAATTTTAAATACGCATCACTATGCCAATCAATAGAAGTATCTACAAATAATGCAACAGGTTTTATAGCCACAGGTTGGTAACTAAAAAATAAATTTGACGAAGGAATATTGTAACTAAGCGGCAACTTATTGGTATCAATTATAGGCGTTGCTGCTGTAAAATTTACTTTAGCTGCATTGCGTAAAGATGGCTTAAAAGAAGATGTAATAGTCACTTCTTTAGGTGCGGTAGTATCTTTAAAGTCAACGGTTGACGGTTGACGGTTGGCGGTTGACGGTTTACGGTTGACGGTTGACGGTTTCTTCTTTTTCTTTTGTGCATTAACAGTGCTATACGTCAATGTAAAAGCAACTATTAGCAACAGTATGTTGGCGACTTTATTCATTGTTTTAATTGATTTATTGAGGGTTAGCTACTTTATTAGTTTTATCTTTTTCTGCAATTACTTGGGCCAGTTTAGTATTTGCTTCATCTTTTAATTCAGCCAGGTTTGCATTTTCCGAAACGCTTTTAAACGTTGCTTCAGCATTAAATAAATCGTTGGTTTTAAAGTAGATATTGCCAAGTAACAAATAGCTTTTAGTAACCCAATATTCGTAGGAGCCCACTTTCTTAATCACATCAAATGCCGCCTTTTCTGCATCGGCATATTTGGCTTGCAAAAACAAAATTTCCGCTAGGCGATATTGTGCTTCGGCACTGTATTCACTTTTGCCTAAAGCTACCACAGCTTTATAAGCGCTAGCGGCTGGGTCTAACTGATTATTGGCTTGAGCACTTTTAGCAACTATTAAATTTGCCATCATTTTATCATCGGTAGCTGCGCCTTTTTCTTGCAAAACATCTTGTGCATTTGCCACTGCTTCTTTAAACTGCTGTAAGCGATACTGGCAACGCAGCAAACCTCTCATTGCTTCTATCCTATTTTCTTGTTGTGTTGCCAATGTTTTTAACTGCGCAAAATAGGTTTGTGCTTTGGTGTAATCCTTTAAATCGAAGTAATAAATTCTTGCACTTTGTAACGATGCTCTTTCAGCATATTTGTTAGGTGCTTTTGCTGCAACTGCGTTGTAGTAAGGCAATGCAGCGTTAAAGTTTTTGTTGGTAATATTAATTTCGGCTAAGAAATAATTGCTCTCAATAGTGTTTCTACCCTCTGGGTATCTTGCTAAATAATCGATAAAACCAATTTTGGCAGATGGAAAATCTTTGGCTTCGTAACGCAAGTAAGCCGAACGATAGGTTAAGCTATCGGCTTCGTTTGCAGTAATGTTTTTACCATTGCTTTGCATAAAATTTACAAAATCACCTGGCTTTTGATTTTCTATAAAAATATTGCGGATGTACTCAATCGCTTCATCGCTTTCAGGAGCATTAGGATATTGTTTTACCAATGTTGTGAAATTGCTTAGTGCTTCATCGTTTTTATTGGTATTAAAATAAGCTACACCAGTTTTTAAATAAGCTGTAGGCCACAATGCTGTTGCTTTTGCATTTTTTAAAACTGTTTGTAAAGGTGCTAATGCCTCATTAAATTTTTCATCGGCCAAGTAACTATTGGCAACTTCTAAACTTGCATCGGCTAATAGGTTTGAGTTTGGATAACGCTGTATGAGTTGTTGCATCAACGCTATTTTATCGGCGTTTTTATTAGAAGCACCAGCTATTACTGCTTTTTGAAACAAGGCATAATCGGCAGTTTTCCAGTTTTGATGTAACACATCTTCATACACTTTATTTGCTTGCTTGTATTGCTTGGTCATAAAGTAGCAGTCACCTGTGCGTATGTAAGCATCTTGTTCTATTGAAGATGAAGTAGTTGCTGTATAGCCGGCCACTTGTTGAAAATAATTGAGTGCAACATTATAGTCGCCACGCTTTAAAAAGCAATAACCCAAATTGTATCTCGCATTGGTAATACTTACTTCGCCATTGGTTCTAGCTGCTTTTAAATAGGTGGTTAAATAGCCAATGGCATCGTCTAAATTACCTGTTCTATAAGCAATTTCGCCTTTCCAAAAGTTGGTATAAGGCAATTGGTTGTTGTTGTAAGGCACGGTTAAAATTCTATTAAACAAAGCATCTGCTTTTTCTATTTGCTGGTCATTTATCAGTTCTACGGCTCTACCATACAATATTCGTGGGTAAATCTTTTTTACATTTTCGCTTTGCGATGGCAAACTTTCAAACAGCGTTAAGGCTTCTTTAAAATTACTTGTGTTTGATAAAACAGCCACCAATAATTCTCTTGCTTCTTGCGTGTTTTTGCTGGTAGGATAGTCTTTTAAATACTGTTGTAAATCTTTTAAAGCAATATCTGTATAGCCTAATTCGTAAGATAATTTTGCGTAGCTAAAACTAGAAATTTCTTTTTGTGTAGCATTACTATTGTTGCTTGCACAAAATAAAAAGGCATTGCGAGCATTAATCTTTTGGTATGTTTTTAAATAGGCATCAGCCAATAAATACATACTATTTTGCGCAAGCGAATCTTCTCTACCACCTAATTGCTTAAAGCCTTCTATACTTTTTTTCCAAGTACCTGCTTCGTAGTAGCAATAGCTTAGTTCGTACAAATCTTCACGACTAACTTTTTCGGTTTTATTTACGTAAGCCTCTAAGTAAGGTTGTGCTTTGGCAAACTGTCTTTTATCAAAATACAAATGCCCTACTAATTGCTTTAATTGCAATTCGTAAAACTGACCGCCTTTGTTAATGGCGGCTTCACTGTAACTAATGGCTTTGTCAGGTTGGTTGTTAAAGTAGTAAATCTCGGCTATGTAAAAAGGCACCACGTTTACATAATTGGCATTGCTTTCGGCCACTGTAAAAGCAGCCAAAGCATCGGTATAATTTTTATCGTAAAAAGAGATAAACCCATAGTAATAACTCGCATCAAAATAGTTAGGATCGCTTGGTATTTGCCTAATGGTGTTAAACAAAGGCTTTGCTTCTTTAAACTGCTTTAAGGTAAATAATGCATAAGCTTTATGAAACTTCATAGCAGCCACATCGCTGTTGCTTAAATTATCGATACCTGCTTTTGTGTAGTAGGTTAATGCATCGGTGTAATTGCCTTGTCTGTACAAATATTCACCAAGTTCAAAGCTCATCATTTGTATGCGAGGTTCGTTGTGTTCAAGTGCAATAAACTCAGTGGCTTTGGGCAAAGCGGTAGCATCGTTTAACCTTAAACCACAAACAATGTAGTAATACTTTGTTTCAAGATTTAAGGTAGTGCTGTAATTGCTTTTTGCAATACCATTGCTGTACAAATTTTTAAAAATAGGAAACGCTAAACTGTACTGTTCTTTTAGGTAATACGCTTTAGCCAATTTAAAATTGGCATCAACATCGTTGTTTACCATTGTGTATTGTGCTTGCGCCGAAAATAGCAGCGTGCCAAGCAAAAAGGTTATCAATATTGTAATTCTACGCATATAAAGTATTGATGGGTTTAAACAAAGATTCATTTTTCAATCTTAACAAAATGTAAAATACACCCAAAGGTAAATTGCAGCCAAAGGAACAAACATAGTTTCATCCTTTTGTGAATAAACAACAAATGCCAATAACTTTACCAACAGAAAATAAGTAGCATGTACGAAAGCAACACACAGATAAGAGTTAGATACGCAGAAACTGACCAAATGAATGTGGTATATCATGGCAATTACGCCCAATATTTTGAAGTAGGCCGTGCAGAAGCCATACGCAGCTTGGGTTTTACGTATAAAGATTTAGAAGCCATGGGTATTATTATGCCAATAGTAGAACTGAATTGCAAGTTTTTACGCCCTGCGCATTACGATGATTTACTTACTATTAAAACCATGTTAAAAGAATTGCCAAAAGAACATAGAATAGAATTTTACCAAGAAGTGTATAATCAACATGATAAATTACTAACCGTTGGCAAAGTGGTTTTGTACTTTATAGATGCCCTAACTAGAGAAAAAACAACCATGCCAAAAGAATGGCACGATGTGGTGGCACCGTATTTTGAAGGATAAAAAAGCTAAATGCACACTATGGAATTACAAGAACCAGCTTTACAATATGGTAATAACATGAACCCCTCAAGATTATTTGGCTTGGGAAAGATTACAGCCCTACAAAAGCGAATATGTAGGGAGTAAAATAATTGCAATGACTGGTGCATCTATTAAGCACAATAAAATACTAAGCAATTTATTGGGTACTATACAACCATTTTTAAAAGGCAAACCTTGCGATGTTTAACCAAGCGATTTACGTGTATTGGTAAAATCAAAAGATGCGTACTTTTATCCAGATGCAACAATTGTTTGTGGTGAGTTAGCGTTAGCTGACGAGTTTAAAGATACCTTTAAGAATCCTACTGTAATTGTTGAAATTTTATCGCCCTCAACTTCGGATTATGATTTAGGCAGAAAATTTTTCTATTACATGCAAATAGAAAGCTTTAAAGAATACATCACTATTGATACCGTTTCGTTGCAAATTAGAATTGGTAGAAAGCAAAACAATGGTGCATGGCTTTTTAGCGAATACAACACCATTGCAGATAGTTTTAACATAGAAAGTATTGGGTTTACTATCGGTTTACAAGATGTTTATCAAGATGTAACGATGTAATAAACCCAATACACTATCATTGTTATTACACTCTATAATAATCGGCCTTCCAATTTATTATTGCTGCTTTAATAGCTTTTGATCGTAAATTTTGTTCTGCTGCTTTATTGGCTAGTGCAACAAATTCTGCATCTGATGCAAAGCGTAAAGCAACAATTTGACCAATGCGTAAACGGCCATCTAATAATTTACCTGTTAACGCAAAATGACGCAAATTTTCTTCTGCACGAATGGCCCTGTCTTGTGCTTTAAGTGCAAATACTCTTGCAAACCAAATGATAAAACCCAAAATAATAGCTACTAGCACAACTAATGCCGCTGTAAAATGCATTTCACAACTGGCGTAACAAAGATTAATAATAGAACCAACT
The DNA here is from genome assembly GCA_030053925.1 of Flavobacterium sp. GTDB lineage: Bacteria > Bacteroidota > Bacteroidia > Chitinophagales > Chitinophagaceae > Parasediminibacterium. The sequence continues at coordinate 18,258 of JASGCX010000048.1, read as the reverse complement.
AATAAAACCAGTAATAGAAATACGGTAATGCCATGCCAACCAAGCAATAAACGTGTGTGATTTTTAAAGTTTTGCGATGTCATAATAATGTGTGTTAAAAATTTGTAGCAAGATAGCAGTAATAACACAATGGAGCGAACTAATAGTAATTTTTATGCCCCCGCCAAATTGGCAATGACTATCTAAACTTTTATTTAGTGCAAAACATAATGTTTTAGGTAAAAAAAGTCCGATGGCTTTCTATAAACCATCGGACAAAAAATTCTAATTATTTATTGAAGCTACAATTAGTGCTGAGGCATACCTTGTGGCATCATTGGTTGTGGTGCTGGCGCAACTTTTACATCTACCACTTCAATGTCAAAAATTAAGTTGCTATTTGCTTTAATAGGGCCTTGTGCTTGTGGGCCATAAGCCAAGCTTGAAGGAATAAGGATGGTGCCTTTACCACCTTTACCAAAAAATTTCAAACCTATTTCCATACCTGGAATTACAGAATGTGTACCAATGTTTACTTGCAATGGTTGTGCGCCGGGTTTGCCAATATTGCCGTCAAATTCTTTACCATCTTCTGTATAACCTTTGTACATTACCAATGCTAGCTTACCGGTATCTACTTTATTGGTTAAATCGCCTACAGTAGCAATTTGTGCAAATACACCTTCGGCACTTTTGTTAGCTTTAATTCCTTTTTTAGCAATATACGCTTCTAGTGCTTTTATTTCACTAGCTTTTTGTTTTTCCATTTCTTGTGTTCTATCGGCAGTTACAGCTTTATCATCGTTAAATGCGGCTAACAATTCAGCTTTACCTTTAATTACAGAACCCTTTAAAAAAGGTGCTTTAAATTCTGGTATTAAGCCCATTCTTTTCAAAGTGTCTACGCTTAATCTAAATTCTACTTTATCACCTACGCTCAATAAAGGAAATACTTCCATTAAATCGTATTTTCTTGAATTTACTTGTGCTGTATCGTATGGCATATAAACTGGTACACCACCATAAGATGTGTTTAAAATACTGTCTTTACCACCTGCTTTAATAGTAAACTCAAAGTTGAACTTAGCAATTTGACCTTGCTTTAGTTTATCTGTTTTACCGCTTTTGGCAATTTTATATGGCAAGCCAGATTTTGTTTTATTGTACTGATTACAGCTTACCAATAAAATGGCAATGGCTAAAAGCGATGTTAGTTGTTTCATGTGTGAATGTTTGAAATTGTTTTTGTTTTTGTTTTAATAATTTAACCACTAGTTAAGGCTAATTACTACGAATTGTTGGTTTATTATTTATGGAATATTATATTGTAACACGCCTTCGTATGCAACTATTATTTCTTTAAATTTTTGCACAGTTTCCTCAAGCGAATCACTACTTCTTCCGCCTGCCGAGTTAAAATGCCCACCACCTTCAAAATGTTTTCTGGCAAATTTATTAACATCAAAATCACCTTTACTTCTAAAGCTCCATTTGCGTTCTTCATCTCTATCTACACAAATGGCCCCCAATTTCATCCCTTGAATGGTTAATAAATAATCTACCAAACCTTCCGAGTCGCCTGTTTTAATGTGAAATTTCATTAAATCTTGTTTGGTAATGTACATCAATGCGGTATTGTATTCGTATATTACCTCTAGCCTATTTAATAAGGCATGGCCAGTAAAGCGTAATCTATTTTCAAGAAAATTATCGTAGATATTATTATGGATACGATTGTGCTGTAAGCCTAAGTCTTTAAAATGTGCCACCATTCTATGTACTGAAGCCTTGGTAGATGCAAAACGGAAAGAACCCGTATCCGTCATTACACCTGCGTACAAGCATGTAGTTACATCATTATTTAGCTTGCCTTGATGACCAGATTGTATGATAAAATCGTACACCATTTCACAGGTACTACTCTTAGAAGTATCATTTATTCCAAAATCAAATTGAGATTCTTGTGGTTCTTGGTGATGATCTATTAATATTTTAATGGCTTTTGAAGCGAGAATTGGTTGTTCTAAATGCTTTGTACGATGTAATACATTAAAGTCTAGGCAAAAAATAATAGCGGCTTTTTTTAAAACCACATGTGCACGATGCCTGCCTGCTTCATAATCTAAAACCGAATCTACCCCAGGCATCCAATTTAAGAAACTAGCCCAGTTGGTAGGCACTATTACAGTAACATTATGACCAAATTGAATTAAGAAATGGTATAAGCCAAGTGCGCTGCCCATTGCATCACCATCTGGCTTTTGGTGACAGGTAATTACAATGTGTTTAGGTATTGTAATCTGAGGAAAAAATTCTTCTATTGCTTTCATAAGTGGTGGCAAAATTGCAGTATTCGGTTCATAAACTCAAATTGATTTTTAAATGATACCAGTATTTTCTTGGATAGGTACAATATTCTATTACTTTTGCCGCCGAAAAACACAATACAATGAGCAATAGAACTTTCACAATGATTAAGCCTGATGCAACAAGTAAAGGCTACACAGGTGCAATTTTAGACCAAATTATTAAAGCTGGTTTTAGCGTAAAAGCTATGAAATGGATAAAATTAAGTGAAGAACAAGCTGGTTTATTCTACAACATACACAGAGAACGCCCTTTCTTTGGTGAGCTTGTTACATTTATGAGTAGCGGCCCTATTGTAGCTGCTATTTTAGAAAAAGACAATGCCGTAGCAGATTTTAGAACATTAATTGGTGCTACCAACCCTGCACAAGCAGCAGAAGGTACTATCAGAAAAAACTTCGCATCGTCTATTGGCGAAAACGCAGTTCATGGTAGCGATAGCAACGAAAACGCTACACTTGAAGGCGATTTCTTCTTCAGCAAATTAGAACACTTCTAAGACCGTTCGTAAAAGAATTGTCATAATTTGTGTAAATATTTTTTTGGAGTAAAATATTCCCATACTTTTAATTGTTTTTTAAGGGTTTAGGGTTGAAAAACGGGGCGGTGGTTTTCCACCAGCCCCTCTTTTTTTATAGCAACTTCTACTTACACTAATCAACTATTTTGCTTTATGCAAAATGAGCAAAATGCTTGCTATTAAAGGGTTATACAAGTTATCTGCAAAAGCCAAATTTTCTCATAGTTTTGATGCATAATTTTCCCCTATGGCATCATTTATTATTACTTGTCCAAACTGTAAACATCAATTCGAACCTGGCGACTCTATGCGAGATGAAATTGAAAAAGAATTGCGCAGCAAAGTTATTGATTGGCAAAAAAAGAAAGACGAGGAATTTCGCAATAAAGAAGTTCAATATCAGCAACAACTGCAACTTAAAGACGAAGAAATAAATAAGCGGCTAGCCAGCGAAAAGCAAAAGCTACAAGCAGAATTGCAAGTACAACTTACTAAAAGCATTGCCTCCGATTTTGAAAATCAAATGAAGTTGTTACAGCAAAACTTAGCTGATAACGAAGAAAAGTTAAAAACGGCCCGCAGTAAAGAGCTAGAATTTTTACAAAAAGAACAAGCCTTAATAAATAGAGAGCAAGAGCTAGAATTATCTGTACAAAAGCAATTGCAACATGAACGTGAAAAGCTAACCGAAGATATACGCAAGATAGAAGAACAAAGAGTTTTAGCCAAAGAACATGACTTTGTTTTAAAAGTAAAAGAACTTGAGAAGCAGTTAGAAGATCAAAAAAAACTAGCCGAAGAAATGCGCCGAAAATCGGAACAAGGCAGCATGCAATTGCAAGGCGAAGTACAAGAATTGTTGCTGGAAGAATTGCTACAAAGCACGTTTCCTTTTGATAAAATAGAAGAAGTAGGTAAAGGTGTACGTGGTGCAGATTGTACACAAACCATTCGTAACCAATTTGGTGTAGAAACTGGAAAAATTATCTACGAAAGTAAACGTACCAAAGACTTTGGTGGCGATTGGATAGAAAAATTAAAAACAGATATGCGTAATTTAGGCGCAGATGTGGCAGTAATTGTAACACAAACCTTACCCAAAGGCATGGAGCGTTTTGGCGAAAAAGATGGTGTGTACATTTGCACATTTACCGAAGTAAAAAGTGTGGCTTTATTGCTGCGCAACGCAATTTTAAAAATATACGATGCTAAAAAAAGCCAAGTAAACAAAGGCGATAAAATGGTATTACTGTACGATTATTTAATAGGCAACGAATTTAACGAGCAATGGAAAGCCATACGTGAAGGCTTTATGAGCATGAAACTAAGCATACAGCGAGAACGTGACGCTATGGAAAAACTATGGAAAGCCCGTGAAAAACAATTAGAAAAAGTATTGCTAAATGCTGCACATATTAGAGGCTCGATAGAAGGTATTGCTGGTGTAGATGCTGTGAATTTGAATTTGTTAGATGATGCAGATACCTTGCTAATTGATTAAAAATTTGACTTGTACCAACGATTAGCTAATTTTAGTTGATTAAATACCGTTGAAATGATTGACCGCATTGTAATAGACAACTTTAAAAGCATTAAACATGCCGATGTAAAGCTGCAAAAAATAAACTTATTAATTGGCCCGAATAATTCTGGTAAGAGTAATTTTTTGAAGTTATTTGAAGTGATAAAAAATCAAGTTGATAGTTACAATAATTATACTATTTCTAGAATTGTCACTAAAGAAGGACTGGCATTAAGTGCGATGATAATCTTATCTGAAAGCAGGATACATATTGATACTGGTTTGCGCATAATGCCACAAAATAAAGAAACTAATCCCTCAAAGATTAGCTTCTTCAACAAAATAAGATATAGTCATCTCTACAAAATTCAAATTGATACATTGAAGCAAAGCCGTAACCTAGATTTAAGTGCTGATTTCGTTAATGGGCTTGGTGACAATATTGCTTCATTTTTACAAATTGCATTAAATAAACACAGAAATATTTTCGAGAAAATAACATCCGATTTATTAAAATTTACCATTGGCTTTAAAGAGATTGTTCTAGATTTAATACCTGATAGACAGATTAGATTTGGTTTAAAAAATGAAGCCGATCACATATTTTGGAGCGATGAACTATCTGAAGGCGTACTCTATTTTTTATGCATCCTTTGCATTGTCAACCAACCAAATCCTCCCAAATATTTATTTATTGAAGAGCCTGAAACAGGCATTCACCCTCGCAGAATAAAAGAAGTGATTGATTTAATTAGGCAATTGTCTATCGAGAAAGACATTCAAGTAATTATGACTACACATAGCCCATTGGTGGTAGATTTATTTGCGAATGAACCAGAAAGCATTCATGTATTTGAAATGAAAGATGGCTTTACAGAAATTAAAAACTTAAAAACAGATATTTTAGACCCCATCAATAAAGAGTTAGAAGAAAGTGGTATAGAACCACGTAAAGATTACGACACTACTTTGGGCCAGCAATGGGTATATGGCTTTTTAGGCCAATAATACATTAATCGAACATTTAGTTAGCAAGATAGAAATTGATTGGTTAAGCAGTCAAAGTATTAGTTTTAATAGCTTTTACTTGAAATTCAAATCATCCACAAATCTCTAAAATGGCCATGATACCGCTTAACCCAGAATCAAATATTCCCAACAAACCTAGCAAGAAAAAGCCCATTTTTCCTATTAACAGTGGCTTGCGCAAATACTTAAAAGATCATGGTCGAGAAGTACACTTGCCCGTACATTACGAAGCGCTATTGCGATTTACATACAGCGTTCCACTAAAAGATAAATCTGGCAAAGACGCTTATTGGGAAACAGTTTCGTACGACATGCGTGAGTGGGAATTTTTGCGTGATGGCCTTGTAAAAGTGTACGCCATTTTAAAAACAGAAGGCGACTTGAGCTTTGTTAATCAATTAGATGTTGCTCGAATTGATTTTTGTATTTTTGGTAATAGTCAGCCTTTTAGAATTAGAATCGTCAATCGCTTTAACGATAACTACGACCATTATTACATTAAACGAGGCGATGCAAGCCGTGTTTATGGTTTAGAGTTAGAACATTTGTTATCGCCCAATAGAATTACTTTTTTCACCAATTATCAAACGCTAATTGAAGAACATATTCCTGGCATACCAGGCGATGAATTTATTAAAACCTATCTTAATCATCCAGATACCAACCAAGTGCGTTTTGCCAAAGAGTTTGTTAAGTTTAATGAGCGTTGCTTTATGCGATTATTAGGCGATTTGCGTAGCTATAATTTTGTAGTAGATATTACACCAGACATTGAAAATATTGAATACCGAATTAGAGCAATTGATTTTGACCAACAGTGCTATGAAGGCCGAAAAAACTTGTATTTACCACAGTTTTTTAAAGAAAATTATCCTTTTGTAGAAATAGTAAGTAAGCTACTTAATAAACAATCGATAGAACAATATCAAGCAGAAGAACGAACCAAAGTAGTGTTTCGCTTGGCCTCATCGAGATACCGCATTAAAGAATTGATAAACTTAATGTGCCAAGACACCATTTCTACCCCTGAAAAAATAGAAAATCTTAAAATAGAACTCGCTAACCATTTTCACCATATTGGTTTCTTAAAAGCCAAAACTATGGGGCAAATTGTAAAAATTCAGTTGAAACAAATTCTACTTAAAAAACTAAAACTTGTGCCTAAAACTAAAATACATCAAGGCGACTAAAGTGCTTTTTGCATCAATAAATCCGTTTGAGGGTCTGTGCCTAAAATAAAGGTTTCTGTACCAAATTGTTCAAAACCAAAGCGTTTGTAAAACGCAATAGCACTTGTATTTTGCTCCCACACACCAAGCCAAACATGTGTTTTTTTAAGCGATTGCGCTTTTTGTAAACAGGTTTGCATTAATAACTTACCAATACCTTTACCTATAAACGCATTAAGCACATAAATACGTGAAATACGTAGCGTTTTAATGCTAGGCAATTCTGTAGAATTATCTATAGCAACCACTTTTGCGTAAGCACATAAAGTGTGGTTATCAAAAACCAAGTAGAAGGTATTATTAGGCTTTGCTAATTCTTGTTCGGTATTGGCTACACTAAAATTTGAGGCCAAAAACAAATCCATATCGGCTTTGGTATTTTGTAAATGAAAAGCCTCGTAAAATGTTTGCTTACTTATTTCTGAAATTACATTAGCATCGCTAATTGTAGCTATTTTAACTTGTAACATGGCGCAATATTAAGAAATGATTTTAGTGAGAATAAGCATTACAACATAAATCCTTCTTGCATAGCTTGGCTAAAAAACCTTAGTTTTGCACACTTTCTAAAAATTTGATGCCGTAACATCAAGCTAGTCCTTAGCAACACACTACCCTTTGGGTTGCCGGATGAACTTAATGTGGCCTATTATTTACTTAAATAGACACAGATGAAATTATCACAATTCAGGTTTGATTTACCCCTAAATCTTATTGCACAAAACCCAACAAAACAAAGAGAAGATGCTCGTATGTTGGTTGTAGACCGTAAAACAGGTGCAATGGAAAACAAACATTTCAAAGACATTCTTGACTATTTTGATGACAAAGATGTATTTGTAGTAAATAACACAAAAGTGTTTTCGGCACGTATGTATGGCCGTAAAGAAAAAACAGGTGCTAAAATTGAAGTGTTTTTATTACGTGAATTAAACAAGCCCAACCGTTTATGGGACGTAATTGTTGATCCCGCAAGAAAAATTCGTGTAGGCAACAAATTGTATTTTGGCGAAAATGAAGAATTGGTAGCAGAAGTTATTGATAACACAACAAGCCGTGGCCGTACCATTCGTTTTTTGTGGGGCGATGATGAAGAAAGCTTCAAAAAAATGTTAGACTTTTTAGGTGAAACACCATTGCCTAAATACATTAAACGTGCACCAACAGAAGAAGATAAAGAACGCTACCAAACTGTTTATGCAAAACATGAAGGCGCAGTAGCTGCTCCAACTGCTGGTTTGCATTTTAGTAAAGAGTTAATCAAACGTTGCGAAATTCAAGGTATTCGCTTTGCAGAAGTAACCTTACATACAGGCTTAGGTACTTTTAGACCAATAGAAGTAGAAGATTTGAGCAAACACAAAATGGATGCTGAATATTATCAAATTACCGAAGAAGCAGCTAATATTGTTAACAAAGCAAAGCTAACTGGTCATAGAGTTTGTAGCATTGGTACTACTACTATGCGTGCAATGGAAACAAGTTTTACAGCTACTAAAATGCTTAAACCAAGTGAAGGCTGGACAAACCATTTTATTCATCCACCTTATGATTTTAGTGTAGCAGATAGCTTAGTAACCAATTTCCATTGGTCTAAAACAAGTTTACTAATTATGACTTGTGCTTTTGCCGGTTACGATTTAGCAATGGCTGCTTATCAAAAAGCAATAAAAGATAAATACCGTTTATTTAGCTACGGCGATTCTTTATTAATCATCTAAACTTAAAGCAATAACAGCTACTAAAAAAGCTACCAAATTTGGTAGCTTTTTTAGTTGATTTAATATGGTTCAACGTGGCAAGGCTTACCCTTTTGAGGGCCCCCGCCATCTTCTTTGCGTTTGCAAATAGGTGGCAACAGCTTGTAAGCATCGGGTGCAGCTACTGTACTATCGGCATCAAAACCTGCATTGTTAATGGCGGTTTTAATAGCATCTAAATTTACACGGTCTGGCAAATATTGCACCCTAATTTCGCCAGCCAATAAGTTGTAAGTACGTTTTAGCATACCACTTTGCATGTTGTCTTCGTTTTCTCTTACTAGATATTCTTCTAGTTTTTCCTTGCAAGTCCAGCAACGCAAGTTCACAGATTTAATAACTACAGTTTGGGCTTTGGCAGCCATTACCTGTGCACTAATTTTTGCAGTACAAAAACTGCCAAACAATACCAATAAAGCAATCTTCTTCATTTGTTTCTTTTTAAATGTTAGTATAAACTTAGCCAACCATCCAAGTGCTTGGGCTTTTGCGCCATTGCATTAACAATTCTTCAGTTTCGGCTAAAACTAGTTGCTTTTCTACAGCAATACCAATAAGCGCTTGGTAGTTACTAAGCGACTTGAAAGGTACGTTGGCACTAGCAAACGCTTCTTCTGCAATTGTAAAACCATAGTTAAAAATACTTACCATTGCTATTACTTCTAAGCCAGCATTGCGCAATACTTCTACTACTTGCAAGCTACTTTTACCCGTAGAAATCAAGTCTTCAATTACCACCACTTTTTGGCCTGCCTCGTAATAGCCTTCTATTTGGTTGCCCAAACCGTGTTCTTTTGGCTTTGGACGAACGTACATATAAGGCAGTTTTAACTGATCTGCAGCCATAGCACCCCAAGCTATACCAGCAGTGGCTACACCTGCCAATACATCTGCATCAGGATATTGCTCGAAAATAACACTGCACAATTCACTTTTTATAAAGTCTCTTACAAAAGGAAACGATAATACTTTTCTGTTATCACAATAAATAGGGCTTTTCCAGCCACTAGCCCAAGTAAAAGGCTTTTCAGGACTTAGCTTAACCGCTTGAACCTGCAATAATTTTTCAGCAATAGCTTTTTCATTTGTCATGCAGCGAAGATAAATGGATTGCAATTTCAAGTTTCAAGTAAACCGTCAACGGTCAACGGTCAATCAACTTTCTTCCTCATCCTTTATAGCGTTTCAATTACCTTCGCAGCATGACCGAAAAGATACTTATTCTCGATTTTGGAAGCCAGTTTACCCAGTTAATTGCTCGTTGTGTAAGAGAAGCCAATGTTTACTGCGAAATCATCCCCTACAATAAAAATTTTGTAATTGAAAATAATTTAAAAGGCATCATTTTAAGTGGCTCACCTTGTAGTGTAAACGATGTTAATTTTCCTTCGGTAGATATTGCCTCTTTAAATAGCAAAGTACCCGTTTTAGGTATTTGTTATGGTGCACAATTAACTGCTAAAACCTATGGTGGTCGTGTAGATAAAAGCAATAAAAGAGAATACGGTCGTGCCATTTTACAAACAAAAAATGGTGAAGATCTTTTACTAAAAAGCATAAGTTCTAACTCGCAAGTATGGATGAGCCATAGCGATAGTATTGTGGCTTTGCCAGAAGGTTTTGAAATATTGGCAACTACAGAAAGCATACCAGTAGCGGCTTTCAAAAAAAAAGCTACTGATAGTTTTCCTTTATACGGCCTACAATTTCACCCCGAAGTGTACCATTCTACCCAAGGTAAAGTGCTAATTAAAAACTTCTTAGTAAGCATTTGTGGTTGTACACAAAATTGGACGCCTGCATCTTTTATTAACGAAACAGTTGAAAAACTAAAAGCCCAAATTGGTAACGGTAAGGTAATTATGGCTTTAAGCGGCGGTGTAGATAGCACTGTGGCTGCCACATTGGTAAGCCGTGCCGTTGGTAAAAACCTATATGGCATTTTTGTAGATAATGGTGTGCTGCGCAAAGATGAATTTCAACAGGTACTTGACATTTACAAACAGCTTGACCTAAACGTAAAAGGCATTGATGCCAAACAATTATTTTACGATGGTTTAAAAGATAAAACCGACCCCGAAGAAAAGCGTAAAGTAATTGGCAAGTTGTTTATTGATGTGTTTCATGATGAAGCTTTAAAAGTAGAAGGTGCTAGCTTTTTAGGTCAAGGAACCATTTACCCAGATGTGATTGAAAGTTTAAGCGTTCATGGTCCTTCGGCTACAATAAAATCACATCACAATGTGGGTGGTTTGCCAGAAAAAATGAACCTAAGCTTGGTAGAACCGCTACGCTTATTATTTAAAGATGAAGTAAGAAAAGTAGGTGTAGAATTAGGTATTCCTTACGATTTATTATACCGTCATCCTTTTCCTGGCCCAGGCTTAGCCATTCGTATTTTGGGTGAAGTAACCGCAGAAAAAGTGACACTGTTACAAGATGCTGATGCTTTATACACTAAGGCTTTAAAAGATTCGGACTTGTACAATAAAGTATGGCAAGCAGGTACCATTTTATTACCTGTAAAAAGTGTAGGTGTAATGGGTGATGAAAGAACCTATGAGTTTACAATAGCTTTACGTGCTGTAACAAGTGTAGATGGTATGACGGCAGATTGGGCACACTTACCTTATGAATTTTTAGCCAATATTTCTAACGAGATTATTAATAATGTTCGTGGTATCAACCGTGTGGTGTACGATATTAGCAGTAAGCCGCCCGCAACAATTGAGTGGGAGTAAAATAAGATTTGGGATTACTGATTTAGGATTTGAGATGTTATAAACTCAAAATAATGGAACAATATTTGTAAAATTTGCTTGATTAAAAACAACCCATGAAACTAAAGTTCTATTGTGTTTTCACCTTTCTCTTTTCTCTTTTCTCTTTTCACGTACAAGCGCAGCAACCTTTAAAAGTGGCTGTATTTGCGCCTATTTATACCGATAGTGCTTTTGATGGAAGTAATTATAAACTTGGCAATAATAGTTTACCAAAAGCTATTTTACCTGGCCTTGAGTTTTACAATGGCGTAATGCTAGCCGTTGATAGTTTAAAAGCTGAAGGCAAATCTGTAGAAGTGTTGTTTTACGACAGCAAAGGCAGCGAAAGTATCTATACCATTATTCGCAAGCCCGAGTTTGAAAATATAGCTATGATTATTGCTTGCTTCAATAACCGCAACGATGTAAACCCCTTGGCAGACATTGCTTTGCACAGAAATATCCCAATAATTTCAGCTACTTTTCCTAATGATGGTGGGGTTACAAACAATCCATTTTTTGTACTCATTAATACTGCTTTAAAAACGCACATCGAAGAAATTCACAAGTATGTTCAGCGCAATAATAGCACTAACAATATTGTGTATGTAAAACGAAAAGGCACTTTAGAAGACATGTTGTTTTCTATTTTTTGGGCAAGTAACAAAAAAACAGCCTCGCTGCCACTCAAGTTTAAAACCATAGAACTCAACGATAATTTTACCGCCGAAAACTTAAATAGCCAACTAGATAGCATACAACAAAACCTGGTTATTTGCGGTAGCTTAAACGAAACTTTTGGGATAAATGTGGTAAAATCTATTAGTAGCAATAAAAATTATGCAGCCACCGTGGTTGGTATGCCCACTTGGGATGGCTTAAAAGAACTAGATAAATCCGATTGCAACGGCGTTACTTTGGTGTACACAACTTCCTACAATTTCCCTAGAAATTCACCCATCATCACCAACATTTCTCAAGCATACAAAAACAAATTTTTTGCTCGTCCAAGCGATATGGTTTTAAAAGGCTACGAAAGCATGTATCACTTTACCAGCTTGCTTTTGGCGCATCCAACAGATGTTATCAATCACCTGTCAGATAAGGCTTTTAAAATCACAAACGACTTTATTATTGAGCCACAAACAAGCGCAACAGATTCTTCCAAAATCAATTACCTCGAAAACAAAAAAATCTACTTAATCAAAAAGCTAAATGGTATGTACAAGTAATTTTTTGTTACCCAGTTCCAATAGCTATCAAAATTGTACTATTATGTTGCTTCTGTTGTAGCCTGTGCTAAGTTTACCAAGCATCTCGCTTGTAAGTTTGGTACTTTATTCAGCATTTTCACCCACACAATCAAACCCAACTTTTAGCTAACTGTTGCTACTTCTAAAAAAAATATGCCAAAAGGCAATGCTAATAAAACTTACGCTGTAAAAACATTTTTGTATCAATGTTGCGTATTCATGTAACTTTTACCTTTATTATCTGTTATCTATCTTACATCTTTAGCAAGTAGCATTATGGCTCGTAAGCAATACTTCACTGTTTTCATTATTTGTGTACTAGTGGTTACTAGTGCAGCTTTCATCAATAAAACAGATGACAATGATAAACCAATATTTATACCCCCAAGTTTACAACGCACCGGCGATAGTGCTATTGGCTACAATTATTTAACTACAGGCGACTATCTTAAAAGTGGCTTGCCATATAATTTTTACACACTTTTTTTAGGTAAAGACAAAAACAATTTTCTCAACCGCACTGGCAAAAACGCCACTGTTGCCTATGGCTTTAATGTGGTTAAAGGCGATAACGATATTGATGTGGTGGTGCCTACTTGCTTGCAATGTCATGCACAAGAATTTGAAGGTAAATTGTATGTAGGCTTAGGTAATACTTTTCAAGATTTTACCAATTTTGGCAAATCATCTACCTACTTAAACAGTGCTGCTATCAAGGTAATGCAAACTTTTGCCCCCAATCAATATCCTTCTAGCAAAGCCATTATCACTTCTTTTTCTGCTATTGCACCATACATGCAAACAGAAGTGCAAGGTGTAAATGCTGCCGATAGATTAGCCGCATTATTAGTGGCACATCGTAACCCTCAAACACTAGAATGGCTACCTAACCCAATTTTAGATATACCAAACGAAGTAGTACCAACCGATGTACCCGCTTGGTGGTTATTGAAAAAGAAAAATGCCATGTTTTACAATGGTTTTGGCCGTGGCGATTTTGGTAAGTTTTTAATGCTCAGTAATATTTTAACGGTAAAAGATACTAGCGAAGCAAGTGAAGTGAACAGCCATTTTGGCGATGTTTTGGCTTATATCAAATCTATCAATCCGCCTAAATACCCTAAACTAATAAACAATAATTTGGCAGCAAAAGGCAAAACCATTTTTACCAATACTTGCAGTAAATGCCATGGCACTTATGGCGATGATGGCAAATACCCTAACCTGTTGATTCCTGCGTCTATTATTCGTACAGACTCTATGCTGTATCTTGGTAATCAACAAAACCCACAGTTTATCGATTGGTTCAATAAAAGTTGGTTTGCACAAGGCGAAAACCCCGCTAAATTAGAGCCTTACAAAGGCTACATTGCACCCCCATTAGATGGCATTTGGATTACCGCACCCTACTTGCATAATGGCTCTGTGCCTACATTGCAAGCCTTGCTTAATAGCAAAGAGCGGCCACAATATTGGAAGCGAAATTTTAAGCAACCAACTTACGATTACGACAATATTGGCTGGCAATACCAAACCTTAACCAAGCCCGAAAAACGTATCGCTTACAATACCAATTTACCCGGCTATAGCAATGTTGGTCACACTTTTGGCGACAAACTTTTAGATGCAGAACGCAAAGCGGTGATTGAGTATTTAAAAACATTGTAGAACTTAAAGAAGTAGTAAACTTATCCGCTAAAAAAAATGTTGATTTACTTACAAATTACGGGTCCTTAAATTTTTTTCTGCCGAAAGCCAATGTTTGCAACCCTTTTAAAGGTTGGCAACCATTTAAAAATCAAACAAAAAATAGAAAATTTTATGCGCCCGATACTAGCATTAACATTCGCTATTCTTCTCTCCTTCCCTATCTTCGCCACCTTATGAATAAAGAGGTAGTTTTAAGCGGTATTCGCCCTACGGGTTTTTTACACCTGGGTAATTACTTTGGTGCTATGCGCAACTATGTACGCATGCAAGATGCGTTTAACTGTTATTTCTTTGTGGCCAATTGGCACAGCCTTACCACACACCCCGATACCAAAGAATTACAATCGGCGGTACATCGTGTAATTGCAGAAAATGTGGCTTGCGGTTTAGACCCCAATAAAGTGTCGTTATACGTACAAAGCGATGTACCAGAAATTGCAGAATTGTATTTGTACCTAAATATGCTAGCTTACAAAGGCGAGCTAGAAAAAACCGCTACGTTTAAAGAAAAAGTACGCTTAAATCCCGAAAATGTAAACGCAGGTTTGTTAACGTATCCTGTATTGCAAGCTGCTGATATTTTAATTCATAGGGCCGTAAAAGTACCTGTGGGTAAAGACCAAGAACAGCACCTTGAAATGGCTAGAAACTTTGCGCAGCGCTTTAATCATCGTTATGGCAATGTTTTGCCCGAACCCTATGCCTTTAACTATGGTGGCGAATTAATTAAAATTTTAAGCCTCGATGGTAATGGAAAAATGAGCAAAAGCGAAAACCAAATGAACACGCTTTACCTAGCCGATACAGATGAAATGCTTCGCAAAAAAATAATGAAGGCAAAAACAGCCGAAGCACCCACAGAACCCAATAGCCCAAAGCCTGATTTTATTGAGAATCTATTTACGCTAATGAGTCTTGTAAGTACACCAGATACTTTACAGAAGTTTAATGCCGATTTTAATAATTGCGTGATACGCTACGGCGATATGAAAAAGCAATTAGCTGAAGATATGATTGGGTTTGTGGCACCAATTAGAGAAAAAGCGGCTGATATTCAAAACAATAAAGCATTGCTAAGTAGTATTATAAAACAAGGCGCAGAAAAAGCAAGAGAGAGTGCTGCAGCTACTTTAAAAGAAGTAAGACAAGCAATTGGCATGAACTATTAGCCCCTAACCCTAAAAGCAATTTTCTCACAATCGTTTTTATTTGAAAAACTATCATTGTTATTTGATACTTTTAATTTCTTGTAGCTTATTTTCTAACTTTTAAATTATTTCCCCTTTAGGGGGCAAAGGGGCATGTCAAAGTCAAAAAAACCAAAACACGTAGCAATTGCTGGCAACATAGGTGCCGGTAAAACTACCTTAACCGAAATGTTAAGCAAGCATTATAAATGGATACCTCAATTTGAAGATGTAGACCATAACCCTTATTTGATGGACTTTTACGAAGATATGCCGCGTTGGAGTTTTAACTTACAGATATACTTTTTAAATAGTCGTTTAAAACAATTATTAGAAATACAACGTGGTACAGAAACGATAATTCAAGATAGAACGATATACGAAGACGCCAACATTTTTGCTCCAAACCTTTACGATATGGGCTTAATGAGTAAGCGTGATTTTGAAAATTACTACCAGTTTTTTCAAACTTTAAAATCGATGGTAGAACCCCCCGATTTATTGATTTACCTAAAAGCTTCGGTACCAACTTTAGTATCGCAAATACAAAAACGTGGCCGTGAATACGAAGAAAATATTCGCTTAGATTATTTGAAAAAACTAAATGAATACTACAATAAATTTATTGCCGGTTACAATGAGGGCTTGGTATTAATTATTGACTGCGATAAAAATAAATTTGCAGAAAATGATGAACATTACGGCGAAATAATTACCAAAATAGATACCGAATTGTTTGGATTATTTTAAGCAACACTACCACATTTCTAATACTGCCCTACCCTAAAAAAGTGGGGCTTATTTTTCTTATTAGGGCTTAGATTTAACACGAAATATGATTACGCCACAAACCATAGAGCAAATAAAAAATCGTCTCGACATTATTGATGTGGTGGGCGAATTTGTAAAGCTTAAAAAACGTGGTAGCAACTATTTAGGCAACTGCCCTTTTCACAACGAGAAAACGCCATCTTTTACCGTTTCGCCAGCAAAAGAATTGTACAAATGCTTTGGCTGTGGCAAAAGTGGCAATACCATTACGTTTGTAATGGAACACGAAAAGCTAACTTATGTAGAAGCTTTACGTTGGCTTGCAACACGCTACAACATTGAGATTGAAGAAACGCAAGTAAGTGAAGCGCAAAAGCAACAATTTGCCCTTGCCGATAGCTTGTACATTATCAACAACTTTGCAGCTAAGTTTTTTGATACACAATTGTTTGACACACAAGATGGACAAGCAATAGCTATGAGCTACTTAAAAGAGCGTGGTTTTAGAGAAGAAATTATTAAAAAGTTTCAAATTGGTTACAACCCTCAAAGCAGAGATACACTTGCAAAAGCTTTAATTGCCAATCAATTTAACAGAGAATTACTGCCAAAAACAGGCTTGGTTACCGTAAGAAACGAAACCGAATTAGTAGATAATTATAGAGGCAGAATTATTTTCCCCATTCATGCTAATACGGGTAAAATAATAGGCTTTGGTGCAAGGGTTATTGGCAAAGCAGAGAAAGCACCTAAATACATTAACACACCCGAAAATGATATTTATGTAAAAAGCAAAATTCTCTACGGCTCTTATTTTGCAAGGGTTGCCATAGATAAAGCTGATGAGTGTTTATTGGTAGAAGGTTATACCGATGTGGTAAGCTTGCACCAAGCAGGTATTGAAAACGTAGTGGCTAGCGGTGGTACATCGCTTACCGTTGACCAATTACGACTGGTAAAAAAATACTCCAACAACCTCACCATTATTTACGATGGCGATAGTGCAGGTGTAAAAGCGGCTTTACGTGGCTTAGATATGGCTTTAGAAGAAGGCTTAAACGTAAAGCTGGTACTAATTCCCGATAATGAAGACCCCGATAGTTACGTAAATAAAGTAGGTGCTACTGGCTTTAAAGACTTTATTGCTGCCAATAAAAAAGACTTCATTCTATTTCAGCTAGAAGTATTGCTGAAAGAAGTAGGTACCGATGTAAACAAGAAAAGCGATTTGGTAAACCAAATTGCCGATACAATTAGTAAAATAAACAAAGCCGAAGATTTTACCAAGCAGCAAGAATACATTAAGCAATGCTCTTCCATTTTAAAAATAGATGAAGGCGGCTTAACCACACTTGTAAACAAATACAAGCGAGATAAAGTAACCAAAGACGAGAAAAAGCAACAGCAACCATCGTTTGATGATATTAATGCACAGTTGGTAGAACAGCCCGAAGATGTTTTAAACGACAACTTTTACTTACTAAATGTTGATGAAAAGCAAGAACGTAATTTGTTGCGCATTTTGCTTGAATATGGGTTAAATGCTTTTAACGAAAACCAACGTGTAGCCGATTATGTGTTTAAAGAAATAGATGGTTTTCACTTTGATAATCCACAGCTTGAGTTAATGCTAGAAATGTACCGCCTACAATATAGAGATGGCTTAGAACCAAGCACCAAAACTTTCTTGTACAGCGAAGATGAAACCATACGCAACTTAACTATTGCCATCACCATTTTTCCGTATGAATTAAATGCTGGTTGGGATAATTTAATTGACGGCAAAAAAATTACTGGGCAAGATAATAGCCACCAAGATGTGATTATGAGCCTAAACTATTACAAACTGCGTAAGATTAAGAAAATGTTTGACCAAAACCAATACGATATGGAACACGCAGATATGGATGGGCAAATGCAACTGATAAAAATTCACAAGCACTTAAAAGACTTAGAACAACAAATAACTAAGCAATTGGGTACGGTAATTTTGAAGTAGCTTTTACATCATATAGGCACAAAGGCGCATAGAAATAAGTGCTTACACCGCCTCAATGGCATCTTACACTGCCTCAATGGCATCTTACACTGCCTCAATGACATCTTACACTGCTTCAATGGCATCTTACACTGCCTCAATGACATCTTACACTGCCTCAATGGCATCTT
>JASGCX010000047.1 GCA_030053925.1 Flavobacterium sp. | reverse complement strand
ATAAACAAAATAGTACAATCAGCATAACCTTATATTTTTTTTTCATTATCCTCATATTATATTCTTTTTTTTGCCAAGTTGATAATAAGGTTGCCCAACTGCATTTTGAACTTCCCCTACAGCATTTCTACTAATACGATTGGATTTACTGGTGTGGAAGTTCGAAAATATCTACCATAAATATCCACTCGCCTTGGTTCGTGTACTCACGAACCACTCAAACCACAGTCATAATATGTTGCAAGAAACCAAAATCATTCTCGCAAGTATGATAAAACTGTGCTGATGAATACATATATTGTTCTCTTGTTGCTGCCAAGTTCCAATGTTTAGCCACAGGATTATTACGAATGGACTCCCCTCGCCTCGGTTCGTGTCCTCACGAACCATTCAAACCACAGCCATAATATGTTTTAAGAACCCAAAATCATTCTCGCAAGTATGATAAACCTGTGCTGATGAATACTTATACTGCTCTCTTGTTGCTGCCAAGTTCCAATGTTTAGCCACAGGAATATTACGAATGTACTCTATTTTTTGAATGGCAGTAGCCCTTTGCGTCAATTTAAAAGTCAAAGAATCTCGTTGCCAAAATTCGTAACTTTTGTTGGCCGCTATCATGTTTTTTACAACATCTATATCTAACAATTTATACCAATTGTTTATTGTTGCTGTCCAAAAATACAGACGGTATATTTCTATACATGACTTCCTCTTTTGGGTGGTTATTTGTGACAAGTGGCAATAATTTAAGCTTGCCTAAAGGTACATTATACAATTGGTGCGTGAGGACACGAAGCAAGGCGGAGATTCAAACAATTGCTACTTCTACTCCCAAATTCAAACTACCGCATAAAATGGTTAGCTCCTTAGGCAAATAAATATATTGAGCAAAATATTTATCAGATACTGATTTTAGACTAATCATAAAATTGATAGTTGCATAATCAACCTCCTTTATACTACTAATTAAAGCTAATTTTTTTTTATTTTTTTTTAAATAGACAATAGCATCAGATACCTGTTTTTCATAATTACTTAAATCTGCCTCACTGATAGTAGCAGATACAAAAGAGTATTGCTTTCCTTGGTTACTTGATTTTGATTTCAAACTTTCTTCTTTATATTTTTTTACATATCCTTTCAAACCACTTTTCAATATAAAGTCATCTATATCTAATTTTTTACCGGCAATCGTTAAAACGCAACTCATATTTTGTTCATTAAAATTCATTTTATAAATAACTATAATGGCGACAATACCCCACAACCTCCGCAAATTGGTATTGTTACAACACCTTCTACTATCTTCCCCCGCCTTGGTTCGTGTCCTCACGAACCACTCAAACCACCGTCATAATATGTTGTAAGAAACCAAAATCATTCTCGCAAGTATAATAAAACTGTGCTGATGAATACTTATACTGCTCTCTTGTTGCTGCCAAGTTACAATGTTTAGCCACAGGAATATTACGAATGTACTCTATTTTTTGAATGGCAGTAGCCCTTTGCGTCAATTTAAAAGCCAGCGAATCTCGTTGCCAAAATTCATAACTTTTGTTGGCAGCTATAATGTCTATTACAACATCTTTATTCAACAATTTATACCAATTGTTTATTGTTGCTGTCCAAAAATACAAACGACCTATTTCTATATATGATTTTCTATTTTGGGTGGTTGGTTGTGACAATTGACAATAATTTAAGCCATCCAATTGGTTCGTGAGGACACGAACCAAGGCTGAGTTATTACAGAGGATTATTTTGATGATTTTAAAAAAATGACGAAGCCCACAAAAAATTTCTTTGTAGATTATAAGTATCAATGTTATATTTGTCCGTATAACTAAAGTTCGAAAATGATTGTCAAAGAAAGTATAAGTCAAACCGAAATTTCTTCATTTCTTGAAAGGGTTGTGTTTGGACAGTTTGGTTTTGAGCAAAATATGAATAAGCGTGAGAGAAAACAAAACGGTGTTTTTCTCACTAATTCGTTGTCAACTGTTGAAAATGTTTTGAATGTTGTTGAAATTAACTCTGAACTTTTAAAAAAACGTGTTCTTGAACCATCATGTGGTCAAGGAATTTTTATTTTAAAACTAATTTCAGATGTCTATCAGTTATTTCCGGATGAAGAAGTGGTTTCAAAATTTATTTCCTCTAATATTTATTTTGTAGATATTCAGAAAGAAATGGTTGATAAAACTATTTCTAATATAAAGGCTCTTTATAATTATTTATTTGATGAAACTTATGAGGGTTCTTTCAATGGAATAGTTTGGGATTTTACAGAAAAGGGTTCTAAAAGAATATCCTTATTTGATGAACAAGCGTTTACCCCTTTTTTAAATTTGTACGAAAGCTTTGATTATGTAATTGGCAACCCCCCTTACGTAACGCTTTATGGACGAAGAGATAAAAAACAAAACGAAGAGCAAAGGGTAAACTACTTAAAAAATTATAGTCAATTTCCTGATTCAGTTAAAAATGGGAAATTAAATCTTGTGATGTTGTTTATTGAACACTCGTTGGACTTTCTAAAAAAAGAGGGGAAACTTAGTTTTATTATTGATGTTTCTTTTTTTGAAACGGCTTACGAGTTCACAAGAAAATATCTCTTAGAGAATACAAGAATTGAAGAACTACAAGTGAACATTAAAGACTTTGATGTTGCCAGCGGTCAAGTGATTTTGAAAATCACTAAAACAAATGAACAAACGAATAATCAAGTTAAAATAATTGATTGGAAAGCCCAAAGTACCTATACAGTTTCGCAAGCAAGTTGGTTAAATAAAAATGATGAATATAAATTTAGATATACTGGTTGCAGTATTTCTAAAATGATTATTGATAAAATAAATTCCAAAGGAGATAAGACACTTTTGCAACTATATCCCAACAAGAATTTAAGAACTTGTGTTATGCTCCTTGATATGGAAGATAAATTTACGTTTCCTGAATTAAGAAGTCAAGCAGAAATGCCTGTATATCCATATTATCAGGGTTCGAAGGCTCTATCGGAAAAATATGGAAGTCTCAATTTTGCCAAATACTTTTACTACAATAAGCCATTGCAAGATGCAATTAATGATGAACTAAAAATTCAGTTAGAAAAAGAGGGCATAAAGAATAAGAAAAGATTAGGCTTAGGCGAAACCGTGATTTACGATAATCCTAAAATTTATATTCGTCAATCGGCAAAAGAAATTGTAGCAACTATTGATTTAAAAAAGAGTTCTGCAAACAATAGTCTTTATGTTTTTTCACTGAGAAATAACAATCCTGAAACAATTGAATTTTTATACTTCTTATGTGGCTTTCTTAATTCCAATTTAGTAACTTATTTTTCTCAGCAAATGAATATTATAAGATATTCACACGGCAAGCAACCGCAAATAAAAATTGGAGATTTAGGAACAATTTTTATTCCTACGGATAAAAATATACAAAAAGAAATTTATGATTTAAGTAAGGAAATTTATGAAAACGGCTCTCTTAAAAATGAATTGTTAGACCGTATCAATATACTTATTTATGATTATTACAAACTAACGGCTGCGGAAATTGAAAACATTAATGCGAGCATTAAAGCTTATTAATTTTCTCTTCTTGCTCCTTATTTAACTGTTTCAATTTATCTAATGTAATTTCTTCCTGATTTTTTTTCTGCTTTTTTAAAATGCCATTTTTAAAGTTTTCTAGTTCTTGAGTTGCCTTCTTAAGTTTCCTTTCGTTTGATTCAATTTTCTTTTGGAGTAAAAATTCTAGAAACTGTTCCCTTGTTCTGTATTCGGGTTCTGCGAAACCATTTACCTGCATTTGATTTGCTGGAGTTATCCGCATTGTACGGCTTACGTTTTTCAAGAAATATGATTTTACAAACTTATCGCCATGCTTTACAAATTCTAATCCTTCATCTAATCCTTTGTAATAGACAATCACATAAGCTAGGTAAAAGAAGCCACTTTGCATCAATGTTATAACCTTATCTGGAGTTCCGCTATCGGGATTGGTGTCATCATTATCTACATTGACTGCTTTTAAATCTATCCAAATCAATTCCCTGTGTCCGTTATATTCAAAAACTGTCTGAATATCAAATGGGTTTTTAGTTTTTCCACTTGGTGAAGCTAATGATTCCTTGAAATGAGGATGATGTTGAGTTGCGCCTACAAATTTGTTTTCAAGATATTTACTTATGCCGTCTCCAACCCGTTCGCCTTTTTTAACGGCAATACTTAATTTGAGATTTGCTGTAATAATACCCCCCAAAACATCGTCAAGGCTATTTGATATTAATGTTTCATACTCTTGAATGTCCATTGTTACTTAAATAAGTCTGATTTAAAAAATTCATAAACAGACATATCTAGTGCTTTGGCAATTTTTTCAATGTTTGCAACAGAAACATTCCTTTTGCCTTGTTCAATGCTTGCAATATAGGTTCGATCAAGTTCACAAATAAAAGAGAACTTTTCCTGACTGAGTTCTTTTTTAGTTCTTAGTTCCTTGAGCCGTTTTCCTATTTTTACTCGTATGTCCATTATTGCAAAGATTCATTTTTGTAGTTTATTGAACAACGGACTATAAGTATAGGTTAGAGTAAGGCTTTATTTGCGTTTAATCTCGGTCTATATTGTTAAAAAGGCATCAATTATGTAGTATGTTCAATAAGCTTGCACACAACTATCGGGTGCACAACGCAACTACAAATTGGCTTTGTACAGATGACCCACAAAAAACTATTTACTTCCCTTATGATAATATTTATACAACTCTGTTCCAGCCAATAAAAAAGCCCCTACGCCGTACACGGCCGTGGTGTTTTCATCTACTTTATCTGGTGCTGCACCAATGGGTTGCACATAGCCAAGCATACCGTTCGATTGCACACATTCAGTTAAAGCCTTCCAACTTTTTTGTACTACTGGCAAATATGTTTTTTTGTCTAAAATTTTATGGTTGATGCCCCATAGTAAGGCATAAGTGAAAAAGCCTGTACCACTTGTTTCTTTAATGGGATAGCTTGCTGGATCTAGCAAAGAGGCGTGCCATGTACCATCTTCTTGTTGCAAAGACGCAATTTTAGCACTCATATTTTTATACAAACTGATGAAGCGTTTTCTATCTTGATGGTGCTTAGGCATATTGTCTAGCACTCGCACCAAACCTGCCAAAACCCAGCCATTGCCGCGGCTCCAAAATACTTTTTCGCCGTTCTTTTCTTTTTTGTTTAAGTAGCTTCCATCTCGGCTGTATAAATGCGCCGAACTATCGTATAAATAGTCGGTTGTTTTCCACCAAAGTTTGGTGGCTATGTTTAAATATTTAGGTTGGTTGGTGGCTGTAGACAAATACCCTAAAGCCGTTGGTGCCATAAACAAAGCATCGCACCAAGCCCATTCGCGGTCTACAATACCAGGCTTCCATTCTAGGCTTTCGGTATGTGGCTGCCCTACAATGGTATCGGCTACTAGCTTAAAAGCAGCTATCATTTTTTCGTCTTTGTATTTCATATACAGTTGCGTATATGTTTGCCCAATACAGTAATCATCTGCATGAAAATGACGTGCCCCAATATTCCATTGCAAATCGTTGCCAAATTTTAGCAAAGTATTCTCGTAGCTGTTATTGCTACTTATGGTGCTTAAAGCCTGCAAACCTGTATAGCAAGCGGCATTGGTCCAATTGGTTTTAGTAAACTTAACGCCATTTGTTTCCCATTCTTTCAGTTGCCAATTGGCAACTTTTTCCATTATTGCTTTAACATTTTGGGGTTGAAAAAGCGAATCAAATTGAGATTGCGCAAAACTTATAAAAGCAAACAGTGTTGCTAGCACAGCTAGCGATAATGATTTTACCATGACATTTAGTTTATACAAATATGGCACTATTTAACAAAGGTTGCTAATGAACAATCTTTTAAATTTTTTAAGCCAGCCACTACAGATGCTGCATTTATTTCGGCACCTTCTTTACCGGTATGTGTATGTTCTTTAGGGAAAAATGGTGTTACTTTTTCTTGGCCCATGGCATCGTATTTATCGGCCGTAATGCTATTCAAATCAACAAAGGCAATGCCTGTTTGCATTGCAATTTCGGCGCACCAACCACCGTAGTTATTGCCACCATTACGCATCAGTTTTCCATTCTTCCAATCGTTACGTGGTATGGGCGAACAAATAATAGGTGTAGCGCCTTTGGCTTTTACATCGGCAATAAACTTGCGCATGTACCAGCCATAAGTATGCACGGTTTCTTCTTTTTTGGTTAATAAATTTATAATTACGGTGCTGTCTTCGCTTACACCTTTTATAGTGCCTCTTGCACGTGAAGAGTCGTTTATAGGGCTGCTATCATTATGGCCAAATTGCATGATAACGTAGTCGCCTGCTTTAACTTTTGCCAATACTTTATGCCACAAACCTTGCGTTTGAAATGTACGGCTACTTGTGCCTCCCAAAGCGTGGTTTTCTATGTTAATTTTATTGGTGTCAAAAAGGGGTTTTATAAAATCGGCCCAGCCCCAAAGGCCGCCGTCACCTAAGCCTTTACCATTTTTAACAGTACTATCGCCAATGGCAAATAAGGTAGGCTTTTGCTGCTGCTTAATAACAAAAGACGATAACACCACAGCAGCCAATATTAGCCAATAATTACAAGATACAAAACGCTTCATGTTTATTTAGTTTTAGTTATTTGCTTTAAGATAATTGTTGAGTTTACAATCTGTTAGCAGCTTTAAGCCATCTACTACAGATGCGGCATTAATGGTAGCACCTTCTACATTAGTGTGTGTATGATCGTTAGGAAAAAATGCTTTCACTTTTTCTTGCCCCATTGCTTCGTATTTTAAGGCAGTAATGTTATTGAGATTGATAAAATAAACACCTTCTTCTTTGGCTATTTGTGCAGCCCATTTGCCATGGCTTGCATCGGCACGTAACACTTTACCATCTTTCCAATCGTTACGAGGAATCATAGAACAGATGATAGGTATAGCGCCTTTTGCTTTAGCTTCTTGTACAAATTGACGTAGGTAAAAACCGTAAGTATGTACGGTTTCAGGTTTACCATCGGGCCATACTAAATCTACGGTTTCTTGGCCAGTGCCATTTAGTACGCCTCTATAGCCTGCTTTGGTAGTATCTGGTTTAGAGCCTTCGTTATGCCCAAACTGCATAATTAAATAATCGCCTTGTTTAATGGTTGATAAGAGTTTAGCCCATCTTCCCTCTTTAATAAATGTTCTGGTACTTCTACCAGCCATTGCTTGGTTAGAGATATTGATTTTAGTAGAGTCGATATACAAGCCAATCATTTCGCCCCATCCACACATTGGACGGCCTGTGTTACGAACAGTACTATCGCCTATTAAATACAGTGTAGGCTTGTTTTGTACAAAGGTGAAAGAAAGCCCAATGGCAGCAAATACAATAAACAATTTCAGGTGTTTCATACTATTATTGAGGGTTTATAAAGTGGGTTATTTAAGCAATTGCAAGGCACTATCGTTAATATGGAAACTGTAATTATTTAACAGTGCAATTATTTCGGCACCAGCTAATAACACTGGCCCATAACTGTGTGCTGCATAAACATTTACTGGTCTGTAATAATAAAATGCTGGGTCAAAAGCCATACCAGTACCTACGCAAGTGCCTTCTACTTGGCCTTTAGCTGTAACCTTTGTGCTTACTGCATTCCAAGCAAGTATGGCAGTAGGCGCAAATGCTTTTGCATTAAGCCATCGTTTATTAATACCACGTGCATAGCAGTAGGCATAAATAGCAGTGGCTGAGGTTTCTAAATAGGAGTCTTGTTTGTTTAATAATTGGTGCCAAAATCCTAAACCAGATTGGTACTGCATTAAGCCCTTTGCCTGTGCTTGATACTGCGCTAATATGGCTTTGTATTTTGGGTGTGTTGCGGGCAAAACGTCTAGCAATTCGGTGATAGCTAAAAAAGCCCAGCCATTGGCTCGCCCCCAATGAAACTGCGGGTGTACATCCATATCGCTTACCCAACCATGCATGTAAATGCCCTTTTCTTTATTAAACATTCTTGCCGAAAACTGTAGAACTTGTTTGGTTGCATCGTTGAAGTATTTTACATCACCAGTTAGTTTACCCATTTGTGCTAAAGCTGGAACACTCATAAATAAATCATCTAACCACAAGGTATTTTTTAAAGGTCTATTTCTGGCCAATGTGCCATCGGCCAAGCGAAATTCTTTGGTAGATATATAATTGATGAAATTATCAATAATGGGGCGCAAATTGGCTTGACCGCCGTTTTGTAACGTTTTAATAGTTGCTGCGCAAATAGCCCCTGCATCGTCTAAAGCATGTGGTTGAATAACTGTACGCAAAGGATTTTTTTGAGTGCCATATTTTTCAAGTAAGTATTTAAAGGCTGGATAAGTGTCTGCAATTAAACCTAACCTAGCTTTGGTATAATTTGCAAACTTCTCATCGTTGGTTGCCGCAGTTACTGCAAGCATACCGGCATAGGTAACGCCCCATTCGTAGCTGGTTAGTCTATAATCGCCTTGTTTAAAAATAGTGTTGCTGTCAATGGCATTTGCAGCAATTATTTGTTCTGTATTTTTATTAATTAATACTGCTGGTGTTACATTATCTAAGTAAGTGTACACCTTATCCAATACCTTTTTTACATCACTGGTTTTAGGTGCGCCATAAGGCACTACATAATCGGGCTTTGAGGCATGTAGTGGTGCATTGGCATCTGTTGCTTGTGCAGCAACATGCAATTGCGATAGTAAACAATAAGCAGCTAAAAGAGCGATTGATTTTTTCATACAGGGTTAGTTGTTTTTAATAATTGAGATATTAGGCATTGGTGGTTGTTTCATACCCTCACCAAAATAATAATCAACATAAGGTGGTTGATTATAGCCAACATTTTGCCAAGCAATACTTAAGCGATAATGAGGATTATGCATTAAAGTATAAAAGCGATAATTAGTAGGGATGGTGGTTGAAAAAATGCGTAGTTCTTTGTTATCATTGGTACGATAAATGAGTTCTTCACGCCAATCGCCAAATAAATCGGCACTTAATGCTGGTGTGGCTTTAGTGCCATTATTAGGCATACAACTGTATTCTTTAGCATCGAACAAAGTTGCTAGTTTGTGATTTTGATAATCCCACTTTTCAATGCGAGTGCCATTTAGTAGTTCGGTTAATAAATCGGCATCCCAAAACACTCTAAAATTCACACTACGAGGCGCGGTGCCAATGGTATCGCCTTTGGCAGTATGTAAGCCATTGCTACCGCCCCAACTTTCGTAACCTTCGTAGCGTGGATCTATATCTGCACTCATGCCACGGCCCACATCTTTACCTAAATCGCCTTGCCATAAAATTTTACCTGTAGCAGCTTCAAACATAGCAAAGCCGGGGCCTTTTGCGGCTTCTTCAATTTCGTGTACACCAAATACTTCTAAGCCATCATGCGAGGGATCCATATCTGTAACATGTATGGCATCTCCATGGCGCAAACCTGTTGTGTACAAGCCTTTGCCATTATCATCTACACACATACTACCGTAAACAATTTCGTCTTTGCCATCGCTATCTACATCGGCCACAAATACATTGTGATTGCCTTGACCAGAATATGGGTTGCTGCCATCTTTACTATCAAATACCCAGCGAGATGATAGCTTGCCATTGCGCCAATCCCAAGCTGCTAAAACCGTTCTACCGTAATAGCCTCGGCACATTATTACGCTAGCATGTACACCATCTAAATAGGCAATGCAAGCAATAAATCTATCTACCCTATTTCCATAATTATCATTACGGCTATTACCGCCTTTACCGCCCCATCCACCAATATTGCCGCGGCCTGGTATATAATTAGTAGTAGCCAATGCTGCACCAGTTAAGCCATCAAAAATGGTAAAGTATTCGGGTCCATCTAAAATACGGCCATCTAATTGTTTATTGCCGTTATTGGTACGCCAATCTTTGGTGCTGTCGCCTATTAGTTTGCCATTGCCATCTATTGTGCCATCGGC
Source organism: Flavobacterium sp. (assembly GCA_030053925.1). GTDB lineage: Bacteria > Bacteroidota > Bacteroidia > Chitinophagales > Chitinophagaceae > Parasediminibacterium. Next base: position 20,946 of record JASGCX010000047.1, on the reverse strand, counting down.
AGTTTTCATGGCTATTTCGGCTTTGCCATCACCATCTAAATCGTACACCATAAACTGTGTATAGTGTGCGCCTTCACGAATATTTTTACCTAAGTTTATTTGCCATAAAAAAGTACCATTGAGCTTGTAACATTGAAAAATAGGAGGGTCTGTAAATCCGCCTTGCGAATTATCTTTACCAATACCAGTTTGGTGTAAAATAATTTCGTATTCGCCATCACCATCTACATCGCCTACCGAAATATCATTTGGTGTATAGCCTTCTGGTGTTTGCAATGGAATTGATAGATAGGCACTAGCATTTGATTTCAAGAAATAAGTTTCACCTTTTGGTTCTTCTTTATTATTGCTTAATGCTTTTATGGTGTACACATTATCTTTTGTAGCATCTACTGTACTATCAACAAAACAAGTTGCCTTTACCAATGGCTGTTGGTTAAGCTTGGTGGTTTTTTGGGCAGATGTTCTATACACGTTAAATGCAACACCATTGCCCTCTGTGCCCAATAAACGCCAACTAATAAAGGCTTTAGTATCACTTTGCTTAATGGCAACAACACCTCTATTAAGGTATTCCATTTGCCTTTGTGCTACTAATGTTTGCATTGCAGTAAACAACAAGCAACAACTAAGCAATAACAATTTTGTAAGCTTATGTATTTGCATAACCATTCTAATTTTTTAGTTTTACTAATGCTTTAATTGAATGTTCACAGGCTCATCTCTATTACATGAAATTTCACCATTTTGGTACTTTAATTCACCAAGCTGAATAACACTTCTTCTTGTTTCAAAACCATCCTTCCAGGTTTTTTTATCGCCCAATCTACCAGGATGCGTAAAGTAAAATACGTAAGCCCTGCCATTGTTTACTAGCACATCGCAATGGCCGCCAATTGCTTGGTCATCTTTACCAGTACCGGGCAACTCTAGTATGCGTTTTTCTTGGCACTTCCAGGTAGTTAAATCATCCGATTGGTAAAGGCTCATACCCATCCAATTGTCTACAATCATCCAGTAATGGTCTTTCCATTTAAACACTTTGGGCCCTTCGCCACCTCTATCGCCCACGGCTTTGCCTCTATCTTGCCATGTTGCTAAGTCTTTGCTATCGGCGTAGTAAATGCTCTTTTTATCGTTCTCATTATTATACCACAAACGCCATCCACCTTGTGGCAATGGAAATACACAAGCATCAATAACTTTATGAGAAGCTAGTTCTAAAGTTTTATTGTACTGCCAATGCAATAAATTTTTACTAGTTAAATGAATGATGTGTCTAGGATGATTCCAATTAGTAAAAACACCAGGCACATAGGTTAGGTACATGTGGTACAAGCCTTTATTTTCAAATACTTCGGGTGCCCAATGGGTATAATTACTATCGGGAGTGTATTGTATGTGTGCGGTATCTACATACTGCCAGGTAGCACCATCTGCCGAAGAAGCAATGCCAATGCGTGTGCCATGTACCCAAGTAACGCCATCTAAACCTGTAGCACTTGCCCTACGATTGGTATAAAACATGAACCACTTTTTGGCTTGTTTATTCCAAATAACTACGGGGTCTGCTGCGCCATTAAACACAGTATCTACATACAAAGGCTTAGGTGCAATATGTGGCTTTTGCGCAGCAACAATTGTTATAAAAAATGCCGCTATAAATGTTGCTAATACGCTTTTTAAAAAAATCATTTTACTACCAAGTTAATGTAAACAAATTATAGCTTTACTGGTGTTGCTTCTAAAATAATTGATGCTTCTTTTAGCCCATCGGCAGTAGCTTTTACAGTAATAGTACCAGTATTTGCATTGGCTTTTACAAGTGCAATACATACACCTTTATACACAAATCTTTTGGGCGATGAAAACATTTCGGTAGAAGTTAGATCGCCATTATCGGTAGCGGCTAAATTGCCTGCGCCTGTTACGGTAAACGTAAGCTGATTATCTGCCACTAAACACGGCACACCATTTTCGTCTACCACTGTTGCTGTGATATAGCTTAGATCATCCCAAGAATTTTCGATAGCTGTTTTATCTGCCGATAATACAATTTTAGCTGGTAAGCCTGCAGATTGTAACGCTTGTGTAGCAACAATTTGGCCCTTATTTGTACCAACAGTTTTTAATGTGCCTTTTTGAAATGTAAAACTCCAAACTCGTGGAGACGCATTATCGGCTGGTATAGGTTTTACGCCAAGCGATTTATCGTTTAAGAACAATTCAACTTCGTCGCAGTTGCTAAATACTTGCACTTTAGCTTCATCGTAGGTATCAATGTCTGTGGGTGTCCAATCGCTTACCCAATTACCTGCGCCGGCATTTTGTTGTTTACGCATGGTAAATACCATTGGCTTATCGCTCCACCAACTTTGGTATTGATAGCCTATGTGCTTTGCCATGCCCGTTCTATCTAGCAAACCCGAGCCGTGCACTACTTCGGGCCAATCGGCTTCGCCAATATAATCGATGCCTGTCCATAAAAATTGCCCGGCCATGTAAGGCTTATCACGCAATGCCAACCAGGCAGACAACTCTAATCTATTTTCGGTGCCAATAACTTTGCGTTTTTTATTTTTTTCATGCGCAGCAATCAATTCATTTTCTCGATAATTCTGGCCCACAACGTCCATCAAATCTGCAAAACCATTTTCGTAAACTTTAGATAGTGCAGGGCGAAACAAAGCCATTGTTACTGGCCTAGTGGGGTCCAGGCTATGCACCAAATCTTGCTGCATTTTGTATTTTTTAAAGCCTGCAGAATCGTTGAGGTTGTCATGAATTTCGTTGCCAATACTATAAATAACAACCGATGGATGGTTTCTATCACGCAGTACTTGGTCTTGTGTATCTTTTTCCCACCAATTAGTAAAGTACTTATTGTAGCCATAATTGGCACTAGTTTTTGTAGCGTTCCAGGTATCAAATGTTTCGTTCATTACCAGAAAACCCATTCTATCGCATAGGTCTAAAAACTCTGGCGATACAGGATTGTGTGAGGTACGAATACCATTGGCACCAAGGGCTTTAAGCAATTCTAATCGTCTTTCCCAAACACGCAAAGGCACAGCCGCACCAACGGCACCGCCATCATGATGTAAGCATACACCTTTAATTTTTATGTTTTTACCATTTAATGAAAAGCCTGTTTCTGCATCAAAATTTATTGAGCGAATACCGAAAGTAGTAGTATAGTTATCCAATACAATTTTACCAGACTTTACTTTGGTAACTGCTTTATACAAATTGGTTTTTTCAAGTGTCCAAAGTTGTGGTTCATCTACAATAATGTGTTGATTAATTTCAACAGACATATCGGCTGCAAGTGTGTGTTTGGTTTCTGTAGATTTTACTACTTTACCATTGGGTGCTACAATATCTGTTTGCAAAACAATATTGGCTTTACTGCTAGATTGGTTAATAACAGCAGTTTGCGTATGCACGGTGGCTTTTGCATTGGTTAGTTCTGATGTAGATACAAAAACGCCCCATTTATCTACATGCACATTGTTGGTGGTAATTAAACGCACATGCCTATAAATACCAGAACCAGTGTACCAGCGAGATGCAGGCTGCAAAGCATTATCTGCTTTTACGGCAATTACATTTTTATTACCAACACCTACACTTAAATACTTAGTAATTTCATATTGAAAACTGATATAGCCATACGGTCTTTTACCTACGTGGTTGCCATTTATCCATACATCACTATTCATCATTACACCGTCAAACTCAATAAAGAAGCGGTTTTTAGCGTCTGCATGGGCTACTGTAAAAGATTTTCGGTACCAACCAATACCTGTAACGGCATAGCCACCACCACGGCCCGCAGGATTGGTTCTAGCAAAAGGATATTCAACACCCCAATCGTGGGGCACACTTAAAGTACGCCACAATTCATCGTTAAAATCAGTTTTTTCGGCACCGCTTACATCTTCTTTTATAAACTTCCAATTGGCATCAAAAGGTATAATTACTCTTTGCCCAATGCTATTAAAAGTCAATAACAGCAAGGTTAACGAAACCATTATCTGTTTTATTGATTGCCCATTCTTCATCATTGTAATAGTATTTTACTTGTTAGAAACTGTTGTTGTAAAAGAATAATTACCCGAGCCAATTTGGTACTGTAAGCGACCTTGTACTTTACCAATAAACTTTAAACCTTGTGCGGTTGTTGCTGCTTTTTCATTAACAAATATTGATGTTATAGCATTGCCATACACATCAATAACCGCAGTGGTATTTACAGGAATAGCAACTTGTAAATGAAATGTTGAATCGGTTTTATGCCACTCACTTTTTATTAAGCCGTAAGGCGATAGGTAGCTAGCTTGTACATGGTTAATATCACCTACAACTTCGGGATGAATGACTATGTTTTTAAAAGCTATAGAACTATCTGTTTGTTTAATACCGGCTAGCCCACTATACAACCATTCCATTAAATGCCCAAGCATTAAATGGTTATTAGAAACATTGCGTAATGCTTGCCACGACTCGGTTAGGGCCGTTGCACCTTGTGCTATTTGATAACCATAACCTGGCACATCGGTACGGTTATTCATGTTAAAAATTAACTGCGAAGCATTGCCTTGTTGCAGTGTTTGCATTAAATACCTAAAGCCAATATCGCCGGCGGTTATGGCATTATTATTAGCCTGTAAATTGTTAAAAATATTGGCCAATACTTTGTCTCTATTTTCGGGTTCTACAAGGTTCATATACAAGGCCATGGCGTTTGCTGTTTGGCTGCCATTATCATACTGGTAGGTATTGGCATGAAAGTATTTTTTGTTAAAGCCCATCTTAATTGCTTCGCCTAATGTTTGGTAATAAGTAGCATCGGCATTTTTATGCAACAGCTTTGCTACTTGTTGTAAAATAGTAACATCGTAATACCAAATGGCAGTACCAGTAACACCAAGCGATGTAAGCTGAGATACGCCAGGACGTTTGGGCCCAATATCAAACCAATCGCCCAAGCCATAAGCAATAATATTATGGGCATTAGCTTGTTTTTGTAAATAAGCTACATACTTTTTCATACCATCGTAGTGCTGTTGTAGCACTTGTATATCGCCATACCATTTGTACATGTACCAAGGCATAATTACATAGGCCGAGCCCCATTCTGGCGAGTCTGAAAACATACTTAAAGGCCCACCAAATCTGCCAAATTCAGGAGCGGTAGTAGGTACAAAACCGGTAGCGTATTGTGCTGCTTGCATATCAACAACCGCCTTAGTATTTAAGCCCGTAAAATTGTAATTGTATTGGTTAGAAGCCATCATTAAATGCACTTGCTCTAGCCAGCCAAGCTTTTCACGATGTGGGCAATCTGTTAATACACTAGCCATATTGCTTTTAATAGCCCAATCTATTAAGCTGTATATTTTATTGAACAAAGCATTTGAGCAAGAGAAGTTACCTATTTTCTCGGCGGCATATCTTGTATGTAATGCTTCAAGTGTTTTTACTACAGGTAAGTTTAAGGGATTGGCCTGGCCCTGTGGTACTGCACCTTGTAGCTGTACGTACCTAAAGCCATAATACGAAAAACGTGGTTGCCATTGCTCAACACTGGCACCTTTTAGTGTGTAGGAAAAGCAATAACCTTTACCGGTGGCAGCTTGGTTAATAGCGCTATCGGCATCAATTAATTCGGCAGGAAAAACCTTTAGTTGCTTGCCACTTTGCCCTTGCACAACAAGGTTTACAATGCCCGATGCATTTTGCCCCAAATCGTACACCCAATTGCCTTTGGCATTTTTAAAGATGGCAATGGGCTTAAAAGTTTCCATCACTTTCAGTGGCTCGGCTTGCTGTTCTATTAATACAGGTGAACCTTTTACTACAACTGATGGCTGCCAAGCAGAATCGTTAAACGCAGTTTTATCCCAACCATTTTGTTCAAGTGTGGCATCATAATCTTCGCCACCATAAATAGTATTGTAAGTAATGGGGCTTTTACTATTTTTCCAGCTTTGGTTACTTACTATAGTTTCGGTAGTTCCATCGGTATATTCTACTACAATTTTAGCAATCATTTTAGGCAAGCCATGCTGCATAATTTGCCCTTTTATGTATCGCCCTTTGGGCAAATAATAAAAGCCATTACCAAGCATTACGCCTATTACATTGCTACCTTGCTTTAGTTGATTGGTAATATCGAAAGGCACGTAGAGACTGTATTTTTGGTAGGTAGTCCATCCTGGATCTAAAAAATGGTCACTCACTTTATTACCATTTAAGCGAAGTTCAAACTGCCCCAAACCGCATACAAAAGCGGTAGCGTTTTTAACAGCTTTTTTTACCAGAATCTCTTTTCTAAATTGAGGTGCAATAGTTTTTAAAGCAACCAGTTTTACGGCAGAATCTAAACTTGGATATTTGGCTTCGTTAAAAATATCCATCGTTATCCATTTGGCTTCGCCCCAATCTTTAGCATTTAATAAACCCATTTGCCAGCAAGCAATTTCACTCCAATTGGAAGCTATATTTTGCTGATTCCAAACCCTAAGTTTCCAATAGTATTTTTTAGCGGCTACTAGCGGTAAACCTTTGTACAATACCTGTAAAGATTGTGCCGTAGCTAGTTTTTTACTGTCCCAAATATTGCCTTTATTGTGCTGCAAGTTTTGCTTGCTATCGGCTACTAAAATTTGATAGGCTGTTTGTTTAGAATTGGTTACTGATGAGGTAATAATCCAACTTAATCTTGGCTGTGTTGCTTCTATACCAAGCGGATTGGTTTTGTACTCACAAGTAAGATGCGATACCGAAACACTAGCTTGCCCAATAGCTACTAATTGTGCCATTAATACAACAAGCAATGTAACATAGTGCTTCATGTGTTTTTTATTTAGTTCTTCAATCTTTCCTCGTGTTCAATACCACCTTCTGCTTTTGTTGCTGGGGCAGGTTTTTTATCTACATCAATGGTTACGTTATTAAACTTCCAACCTTTTGTAAACTCAAGTACACCAAGGTTTATAGCTTGTACACTACAATTGGTAAACACAAAATTTTCTAGTAACGATTTTTGGTAGCCCGTACCCACAAAGGCTGTAGTAGCATTGGTAACTTTTACATTTTTGATGTAAATATTTTTGGCATGAGGTATGCCTAACTCTGCTGGTGTAACTTTTTGCAACATGGCTTTCCAATGCTCGGGAATAGAATCGTACACATAACCTTTTGGCAATTGCGAGTAGCTATATGCAGGATACCAATTTAGGTTAAACTGATACGCATTGTTTACAGAATCCATCACGGTATTTTGAAAATAAATATCGTGAATAGTACCGCCTCGTGTAAATGCCGATTTAATGCGTAAGCCATTGTCTGTATGGCTAGCCTTTAAATCGGTTGCTAAAATATGACGAATACCGCCCGAAGTTTCGCTGCCAAGTGTTACCAAGCCTGCACCACGGCGGGCTAGGCATTTTCTTATCACTACATATTCAGTAGGTTTATTTACACGCAAGCCATCCCAATCTCTACCAGCTTTTAGGCAAAAATTATCATCGTTACAGTCAATATCGCAATTTTGAATTAATACCCAAGTAGATGAATCTACATCAATACCATCGGTACTTGGGCCGCTACCATCTTCGTTATTTTTTATAATCACACCATCAACCGTTAAGTGATGTGAGTACAATAATTGAACGGTCCAAAACCCTGCATTTTTAAAGGTTACATTGGCAATGGTGATGTTAGAAGCATTTTGTACTAATAGGGTTCTTACCCGCTTCGAGTCGTAATCAACAATCCAGCGCAAGCCTTTTTTATCGTAGTCTTTACGCATTAACCAATATTTATCCCAACAAAATTTTCCTCTTGCATTTACAATACCCTTGCCAGTTACAGCGGCATTATTTGCATCTATCACATTAATTAATGCCGATGGCCAAACCATTTCTATACCTGCAATTCTAGTTTTCATGTCGGGGTAATCATCAAAATTTTGAGAGCCCAAAATGGTAACATCTTTATCTATTACTAACTGCACATTACTCTTTAAAAAAATGGCGCCGCTTACATAAATACCAGGCTTAAAACTTACAATACCGCCGCCTTGTTTGGCACAAGCATCTATGGCTTTTTGTATAAAGGTTGAGTTAACTGTTAGGGCATCGTTTTTTGCGCCATAATCATTTACCCAAAACATTTTCTTAGATGCCGGAAAAGACTTTGCGCCAACTTTAGCAACCCAATTTAAATTTTGAGCAGACACCATTTGAGCGCTTACAAGCATCATTAATAAACAACCAACTACTGTTTTCTTTATCATACTTTTTTAATTAACTACTGTTCTAAAAGGCAATGCAGGTAAGCCTTCTACGTTAAATAAATTGGGTTGTGCAGTCTCGTTCCAAGCAAAACGTACTTGTGTTGGCTTAGTTACTTGGGCTGCTTCTACTATAATTTTATTGCCTTTAATAGTGGCTGTTGCAGGTACAAATTGATTATCGGCACCTGCAATTGTAAACCAAGTAAGCGGCTTACCATCGCTACTTATTAAACCAGTACCTACATGGCTAAAACTTAGTTCTATTTTGTTCTTTTTAATTTTGGTAGCTTTAAAAGCAGGGCCAGAATATTCAAGCTTTTGCTGATAATTTTTTGCTAAAGCGCACAAAGCCAAACGATGCGCAACAATCCATTTGTAAGAAGGATGAATGTCTGCTAAATTATCTACCAAGTCGGTGGTTACAACCATGGCAGTATTGGGTATTGCTAGGTTTTTAGTTTGCGCTTCCCAAGTTAATGGAAGCGATTGTAGGGTATGTGGTTTGGCATCTTTTCTTGCAGTGTAATTGTATGGTGCTAATTGTACGTAGTAAAACGGTAATTGCTTATCGTTAAATAAGTTGCGCCAAGTATCTATCAGTAATTCCATTTTAGCAGGATAGGTTGTTTGATCTTCTACCATGCAGTTCGATTCGCCTTGGTACCACAACATCCCTTTAATACCATAAGGTAGTATTGGTGCAATTAATTTATCGAACATTTGCCCCGGGTGCATACCATCAATTTTATAGTTAGCATCTTTGGCTTGCGCTTTAAAAATAGGCGATTGTTTATAGGCCCAATTGGGTGTCCATTGCTCTACCCTTGTGCCGCCCCACGATGAAGATATAATACCAATAGGCACTTTAGTAGTGGCATAAATTTCTTTAGCAAAATAATAGCCAATAGCCGATACATAACGTACCATTGTATCGTTACCATCTGCCCAACCTTTTGTAGGTAAATCTGGCTGGTTTAACGTTCGCTCTACATACAAGTATCTAATAGCATTGGGCTTTGTAGCTTTTAATTCAAGTTCAGATGAGTCGATACTTTTTTTAGGCAAGGCGTATTTTTTTAGCTTTCTATCTAATGGATACTCCATGTTAGATTGCCCCGAACAAAGCCATACATCACCTACTAAAACATTGGTTAATTGAATAGTATTTTTACCTGTGATGGTTACTATACTTGGCTTATCATTTGCAGGCATTGCATCTAGCATTATTTGCCATTTACCTACACTGTTTGCTACTGCTGTTTTAGTTTGATTTGCAAAGTTTACCGTTACAAATTCACCTGCACTTGCAAGCCCCCAAATAGCTATGGGCTTTTCTCTTTGTAGCACCATATTGTTAGAAAAAACCGCAGGTAAGCTTACTTGTGCTTGTAACGATACAAAAGTGCAAGCACTTACTAAGGCAGCACTTATGCTTTTAACAACAAACTTTAGGGTTAGCATGGCAATGGCATATTTAAGCAAGAAAAGTAAGCCATGTTAGCAACGCAGCTATCCTGTTGCATCCTGTGATTAATGGGCTATTACAGGCAATGCTTTTTGTAGGGTGTTAAATTCTTGGGCTGTAATGGTAAATATAGTGCCATGTCTCAAGCCATTGGGTACTATAATTTGGTCCGAAATATCTGTCCAATTTGTTAAATCGGTAGAGCTAATAGCCCCGTATTTATGGTCTCTATATTTATCAAAATACACTATCCATTTATCGTCAATCTTAATAACAGTAGGGCCTTCGGCCCAATACTTACCTGTAATTGACGGTGTAGGTGCACCATAATTTTTAGTAAGTTTTTTACTATAAGCTATGTGTAAATTTTTTTGTGGTACAGGATTTTTTGTTTCGTCTTTTAAAAACATTGCATAGCGCTTACCTATTTTTATAATGGTAGCATCTATTACGTTAAAACCCTTGTTGTACAACAATTTGGTACTGCTAAAGGTTTTAAAATTTTTAGTAGTAACATAGTAAATGCGATGGTTATTATCGCCGCTACTATCGCTTTTAGGAAAACGCCCGGGTATAGTTGTGGCCCAATAAATTAGGTACTCTTTGGGCTTTGGGTTGTAAAATATTTCTGGTGCCCAACAGTTTTTAGCCGTTGGTTCGTGCATCATCACAGGTATATCTTGTTGCTCGCTCCAATTAATTAAATCGGTAGAGCTTGCATAGCCAATGCCACGTTCTTTCCAGCTAAGTGTAAACACTAAATGAAACTTACCATCGGCGCCTTTAATAATACAAGGGTCACGCATTAGTTTATCTGTGCCTGCACGTGGTTTTAAAAAGCTGCTATCGTTATTTAGTGCCTCCCATTTGTATCCATCAAAACTATAGGCCAAATGCAAACCATCTTGACCATTATTTTTAAAATAAGAAAAGAGGTAAACGGGTTTCGATATTGGTTGTGCAATAGCGTTTTGTAAAGCTATTAAAACAAAAAAGGTGCACACGATTTTAAAATATTTCATACAGATACTACTTAAAAACTTCTTACTAAAGTAACACTCATCAAACCAATCACAACATCATTACACAAGGTTGTAAGTTCTACATTTTCTAACATTTTGGTAGGCTGCAAAGGCATTTCTAGCACCGTAGCTGCGCCACCATCAATAGCCCTGTTGCTAAAGCCTTTAATGCTTGTATAGTGGTTAAAATTATTGGTAATTAATGCTGTTTTTAAATGAACACGCAAGGGCTTTGTAGCACCAACTGTAAAAGCATAACCATCATCTAAATAATCTTGCTCTATTGGCCACCAAGTTTGCGGATTTATTAATGCCAAGGTATCGGCAGTACCATCCTTATACTTAGCCACTACTAGGCCGTTGGCAATTCTACTTTGCATTGGGTTGGTACTTCCTGCCATTAACAAATACATGTAAGAGGCACTACCACTTAATTTAATAGCCACTTGCTTTGGGTAATTATCCCATTGCGAGGTGTAAATAATATTATTGTTGGTACTATCGTGCGGTGTAGCAAATGGTACACCTGTTGGAAGCTTAATTTGATTATTGGCACCTGCTAATTTTCGTAAGCCCGAGTCGTTGATATAGGCCATTGTTAAAGGATAACACCAATTGCCAATACCTTGAACAGGCAGTTGCAATGTAGTAGTAGCAGGCCTTGGGCTAAGATATTTGTTCTTAAAAATACTGGTTACTTTATCGTTAAAATAATTTGACAAATCGATGGTTTCAAACTTTCCTGTAACAACCAATTGTGGGTTGATAGTACTTACTTGTTTAACGGTAAAGCAAACTGGCTGCCACCAAATACAATTGCCTTGTTTTAACTGTACAAAAACTGTTTTTGAACCTTGCTGAGAACTAATAATTGCTTGCACATTGTTACCTACAATAATGGCTTTTTTAAGCACTTGCTGCGGATCTTTAATGGCTAAAACTTTAGCAGTTATTGCAGTGAATTTAAAAGGATCATTATTGGCATAAACCTTCTCGTCTACAACTTTTTCTATTGCTTGGCCTTTCCAAATAATTTCTACATTATAGGCTTTACTGGTGCCGCAATTTATTAGTATTACTGGGCTTTCTACGGCATCTTGCTGTACCATGTAGCCAACATTTTTACCATTAACAGTAATGCTTTCAATAGCCTGTTTATAAGCGTTTAGCTGCAATTGAAGTTGTAAGTTTTTTGTGTAGTTAGTTATAATGTGGTAAGCATCGGTATTGCCATTTCGTTTAAAACTTACGTTAATGTCAGGTACATTAAGGGTAGCAAAATTCCAGTTTTTAGGAAAGCCCGGTTTTATTACCAATTTACCATGTAGTGCATTTGGCAAAATGCCAAACAAGCCTTCTGTTAGCGACCTTGCAGCCATACCAAGTACATCGGCAAAATCTCTATACAACTCACCTCTAGCCGCATCGTAAAAACTTATTTGCTGAAAATTGGCAGGGCTTGTACCTAAGTACATGCTTTCTACCAAAGCCGATTTCCATAGTTTAAATGCAGCTTCGCTTCTGTTGGCTTGCCAATAAGCTAAAGCGGTGTGTAAGTTTTCGGTAAGCACCACATTATTCAAACTCCAATCGTAAGGCTGCCAATTGGTAGTAGATAGCACAAAAAAGTTACCAGGTAAACCAAGTGCTTTTACAGGTATGTGCGGTATCTGCTTATCTACATATCGCAGCATTTGGTATGCTTGAAAATTAGTTGGCAAAGCGGCATCAATACTGTGATAAATGGTCCACAAAGCCGCAGATGGATGCAGCAATTGTAAGCCCATTTTATCTTTGTATTCGGCAAAGCAACCTTTATCTTTTAGCCATAAAGTATTGTTTATGGCTGTAAAAATTTTATCTGCTTCTGCTTGGTAAGGTGTGGCATTTTTACCTATTAAAAGGGCTAATTCGGCAGCCGTTTTATTGGCTCGGTAGTTATATGCCGATGAATGTGTAACAGCACCACCACTATATTGCAGTGCATCGCTTGCCCATATAGCTGCATAGGCATCGTACAAGCCATCGCCATCGGCATCAAAATTTCTTTTTTCCCAGTCTAAATGTTTTACAAGCAATGGCCATATCTGTTTTACAAAATTGGTGTCGCCGGTGTAGTTGAAATGGTTTAGCAAGGCATCTACAAATACCAAATTCATATCGTAGTGATGCGGCCTTAAATCGCCGCCAGGGTTACGGCTTATGTAACCGCTGCTAAACATGGATGTACCTAGCTTTTCTAATTGCCTTGCTAAATTTAAAGCTGTATCGGCCACAACAGGGCCAGTTAAAGGGCTTAGTACTTGCGATTTTGCATAACTACTAAAATGCAGTCTTGCTCTATCGTGCCAGCCCAAAGGATCGGCTACATAAGGGCCACGCCACGCATTTAGCCTCATGCGCCACGCAATAGCACCGTGCATATAAGAAGGGGTTTCCCAAATAGCATCTGCTGCTACACTTAATGCACCACCAATGGTGTTCAAATACACATCTGGTGTGTGTAGCATTACGGTACTAGCTAATTGCTTTCTGGCTTGTTCTGCATGGTTAAAAATGGTTGCAAGCATACTGTAATCAACCGTATTATTGTTAGTGCCATTTTGCAATTGAAAGTAGTAAGGCTTAGTGCTTGTAATGTTTATGTTACCAAAAACAATTGGGGCTTTATTTGCGCTTGTAGCTTGTACTAATAAAGGCGATTGTAATGCTGTTGCATCTGCAATAGTTAACTGTGCATTTGTAGCAAATACGCCAAATATTTGCTTGGCTTTCTGTTGCTCGCCTTTTACAGAATTAGGTTGATTGGGTTGTTGTATTTCGTAGCGTTCAGTTTCTGACAAAACCTTGCCAGTACCGTATTGTAGTGCAAAGCAATTATCTTTAATTGTAAAAACATTGTCTTTACAATAATCTAGTTGCAAATAAAAAGAACTCTCTGGATCGGCACCCAAATCACCATCGCGACTAAACTTTTTGCCGCTAGCGCCGCCATAAACCCAACATAGTTTTGTACCGTTTACAACACCATTACACTTAGCTTCTATTATCATGCCTTCGGCATCTGCAAGTGCTAATACTGTAAGGTACAATACGCTATTACCAAGCAAGCTATCTTGTACCTCGTACAACATAGCACCAGGCCTGTAAATAGCTTTTATATTATTGGCTTGGTTTAGCCATTTACTTTTACTACCACTAATTAAACCAAACTTAAAATTGCCGCCCATGCCGGGCATGTACATAGCAAATTCGGGCAAGTCGCCTGCTTCTACCCTAAAGGCAGTGTTAGTGCCATACAGGGCCCTGATAAAGCGAAATTTACCATTTACACAAACAAAATCTTGGCCACTTGGTGTGTAGTGAATGGTTCTTTTTTTACCATGCCACCAAGTTGTATCATCCTGCGAAAATGCAGTACTACCTAGCACTAACATTATTGCTAATAAGGCATAATATTTTTTCAATTGGTCACGCTTTTTATTCATACATTTTTGAACTTTTGTTGGTCAAACTCTGTTGGTTAATTGAACAGGGTATTTTGCAGGTTGGGTAATTAACACGCCGTTTGCCCTTAACCGCTGGCAATTGAAATATTGATGACGTTTTATTGATAAGCCAAACTTATAGCTATCGGCTGCAACAGTTGGTACTTTTATCAACTGCTATCACGCTTAGGTATAGCCGCATAAAGTACTACTGTACAAGTGTGCGCCTAAGGCGTAACTAAAGTATGATAGCAGTACAACTGCTTGTCACCTAAAAATCTCACGCACTAATACAACGCCGTAATGGTTACAGGACCAGTTAAACCAGATGTTTGCACCTTCCAATTTGCCGCATCAAAACTTTTGTAGGCAACGTTTACAAAGTTTATTTCGTGGTACTTGCGCCATTCAATTTTGTGGGTATCCATGTATTTAATTCTATTGGCCATAAGGTTGGCAACTTCAACACGTATGGTATTTGTGCCTTGCTGCAAATACGCACCAATATTGGCTTTAAACGGTAAACACCATAAAATACCTACCTCTTTATCATTAATAAAAACCTTAGCACTTTCGCTTACTTTACCAAGTTCAAGCAAGTAGTCTTTTGCATTTTTTTTGGTAATTGTAAAGGTGGTTGTATAAGCTGCTATACCAGAAAAAGCTGCAGTTACAGAGTCGTTACTATTGGTATAAGGTTGTAAGGTTGCTTGCTGCTGAGTAGTAGGTAAATGTGGGCCACCGCTAATAAAATCAACCCGCCAATTGTTGTTTAAAGCTATTACTTGCGTACTTGGTTGTAGGTATTGCCAGGCTTTTGCTGTTACAGGTTTATTAGCCGTTTTAAGAATTGTGGCTTCGCCAGATTGTAACTGAATGTGTACTTGTGTGGCATTGTTTTTTACTGTAGATGTTGCTATGCCAGTTGCACCAGTTTGGGGGTCTAGTATTGTAACCGATGCACTTGTGGTTTGTAAGGTAATGGTTGTATCTATTGCATTAGCTGTATGGTTTACAATGTAGTAATACATACCATCTGCCACTTGGCGGCGAATAAATTTTAAGCCTACATCTGTTAAGGTTTCTCTTTTCAATTTTGCGTAAGCCAAGCCTTGCTGTACATCGTTTGCCAAAATAATTTTACCTCTACCAATTTTGGCTTCGCTAATATTATTTGCAAGTTTTGTAAAAGCAATAGCTGCAATGGTTTGTTGTAACAAGGCTCTTTGCGTTTGTAAATTTGATAAGCCTGGTACGTCTTTAGGCAAGGCTTGTAATACAATGCTGTAGCCCTGTTGGGCCAAATGAACAATGCTTTGCAAAGTACTTACAGGCATTAATTCTGTTGCAGCTACAAGAATAACTTTGTTGATATTGGGTTTTGCTTTTAGGGTTTTAATGTACAAGTCACCCAACATTTTATCACTTACAAAATCGAAGGAGTAACCAGCTTTTTGTAAGGCTGTTACGTTTTTGTAAAATGGTGTAGGATGCAGCCATACATCAATTGAATGTATGGCCAATGGCATGTCTAAACCTTTGCTGTTATTCCATGCGTCAAAAACAGGCCAGTAAGCTAATATTTCATTATTGGGCTGGCCGGCTTGCAATACCGCTTGGCAGCGAGAAATATAATCGTTCAAGCCCTTGAAGTGCGGCCACAAACTATTGTTAGGTACAAAATTTACCGATGCATAAAACAGCCATCCAGGGTAAGGCGCATCTACAGGTGAGTAAGTAGTACCGTGATAAAACACATGATTTACGCCCGATAAAAATACTTGCTCAAGCTCGGGCTTACACTGGCTCCAAGATGTTTTAAAATGCTCTGTTAACCAAGTAAATGTTTCGCAACTAGTTAGTGGTTTACCGGTTACATGGGCAGCCGAAGATGCAAACTTTAGCATGATTGGATCTGGATCTACATTTCTCACATCGGCACTATCTCTACGCAAGCCCTTTACAGCAAATGCACTGCTACCAAAGGTTTCGCACTCGGGCACATCTACAGCAGCGTATAAATCTAGCAAGTTGCCCGGTGAACCATGTGCTTGGTTACTACTATAAGATTGCTTGGTGTGTGCCCATTTTGTAAAGTTGGTGGTAAAGTGTTGCAGCATTAAATCGCTCATCGTTTGGCGATAATCGCTCTTCACTCTTCTACTAATATCTGCGTTATCTTTTGATACTAATTCTCTCAAATAAGGCTTCAAATCGTAACCTCTTCTTAGTGCAAATTCGTTAAAGAAATCGGGTGTCCAATCGGCATTATACACTTCGTAACTATCGTTAAAAAAGTTGCGAACACCGTGGTTGCTATTGCCAAAAGCAGAATCGAAAGTTGTAAAATAGTTGTTGATAGACGTTTTAGAAAAATGGTCAAGTGTATAACCTTCGCCACCAAAAGCAGCACGCTTTACCATTTGTTTTGTTTTAGCAACAAAGGCAGCAACTATTTGCCAAGTGCCTGTGTTATCGGCTACCCAATTTAAAGTACCATCGGTAGCTACTTTGTTGGTAATTTCAATAGCTTTATTATTGGCACCATAAGCCATTACTACTTGCAAAAAAACGCCGGGCAAATTTTTTTGTTTAGCCTCGTTTAATACAATTTTTTCTTGCAAAACCTTACCAGCTTCTAGGGTATAATTTTGAATTATCAACTTAGTTGCAGCATCTTGGCTAGTTACTTTTGGGCCACCAATTGGCCAGCCAGTGCCCACCGAAATATCAACACCCATTTTTCTTGCCGCTGCTTGCTGTACAGTGTAGTCAAGCATCTTCATCCACTGCGGCGATAAGTATTGTATGTACTGCTTCTCGTAACCAATAGCACCATAAATAGGCACTACTTCTACACCACCAAAGCCCGCATTTTGCAAGGCATCTAATTGATTGGTCAATCCTTTTTCATCTACTGCACTGCCCATCCACCACCAACGCGTCCATGGTTTTGTTGTTTGCGATGTCACAGGCCATTGTGCTTGCACCAACGATGTTGCACTTACACCAATTGCCAATAGTATTGCTATTCTCTTTTTCATAAAAATTCAACATTAGTTTTACCAATTAAACCGCCGACCGATTAATTATTAATTACCAATTATTAATTATTAATTATTAATTATCAATTATTCACTTCTCTTTATTTCTACAGCATACACTTGTTCAATACCTTCAAAGTTGGCTCTAAATATCACCCATTTTCCATCTTCACTAAAGTGTACATTAGGCTCAAGTTTGTAGTTATGAAACTTCATGTTTACCAATTTTTCTGCTGCTAGCTTATCGCCATTGGGCTTAAACAAATAAATGTATTGACCATCTTTTGCTTTAGCCACTTGCCCAGGATTGCCACCATCGCCACAAAACAGTTCACCGTTGTTCCAAGTATTAAAATGAATACTCCATTCGTTGCGTTGTAGTTGCCATTTTTTTTCTTCACCAGTTACAATATCGGTACCGCCAATAAAAAAGGTTTCGCCTTTTGGTAATTGTAAATCGTACCAAATGGTTTTGCCATCTGTGCCTGGCCATTCGTGACCAGCAATTTCCATATCCATAGTACGTTTGTGTATTAGTTTCACTTCTTTGGTTACAACATCAATTGTCCAAATTCTATCTAATTTATGCCAAGGTCCTTCGTGGCAAAACATCAATAAATTAGGGCTTGTAGGCGAAAACTGCACATGACCAAGCCAAGTATTTTCGGTATGAATTTTTTTAAGTTCGCCAGTTTTAATGTTAATGGTAAATAAATCGTTGGGCAAATGCGCATCAAAAATTAAATCAAAAAACTCGCTTTTTAAAGGGTGTTTTTTAGAAATTTCTTTTTGCTCGTCGCTTGCTTTTGCGCCAGCTAATAAAGTGCCATCGGCATTTACCGTGGCAATACCACCTTGATAATTTTTAGGAAACACAAAAACCAAACGTTGCTTTTTTGTGGTAAGGTTTACAGCAAAAACACTGTCTTTTATTTGATAAAAAGCTTCGTTTAATTGAGGGCTTACAATTTCGCCATTCATTGGTGCGTTGCAATTGGTTAATGCCTCGGCTTTCAGCGTTGTCATATCAAGCAAGTACAACTGTTTGTTTCTAGTATTGGTATTACCAGCTTGTTGTCTTATTCTTTCCGATTCTTCGGCAACGGTTTGGTTACTGCTATTGTAGTACACCATCTTACCATTTACAAATGGATTGTTGTGAAAGTAAAAGCTCATGTTACTGCCGGGTGTTCTTGTAATACGCACTACTTTGTGATGTGTTGTAGCATCAATCCATTCTAAAGGCATTGGTTTTTGCGTACCAGTTTCTAGTATCGGCTGCGCCAATAATAGTGTTGCATCACACATTAACGCAACGCCAACACCAACAAGATATTTATTCATAAAGGCAAGTTTTTCATCGTTACTAATTATTAATTACTAATTATTAATTGTTAATTATTAATTGCTAATTACCACTAGGTTTTACCACCGTACTTTTTGGGCTTTCGTACCAATGCCATGTAGCCAAGGCATCGGGTTTTGAAGGATTAAACGTGGTGATAGTATCAACCAAATAATTAGCTAAACCAAGCCTATTTTGTTTGATGCCTTCAACAATACATTTGGCTAGTTGGTAGGCACCATAAGGGTTAAAGTGTGTGTTATCTGCTAGTGGTTTATCTTGACCAGGATAGCTATTTGCAGGATAATGCACAAACGCCTTTTTCGATTCATTTGGTCCCAAAGCTTCGTACAAAGCAGTACTCATTGCATTTAGGTCAATTAAAGCTACGCCTTCATCTGCTGCAGCCTTACGTGCAGCAGCAGGATAATCTCCTAAGCTATTCACGTTTTTTCCTGTGCTATCAAAGTTTCTTCTTGCGGTAGATGTAACCACCACAGGTATTGCACCTTTCTTTTTTGCTTCGCTAATAAACAATTTTAAACGCTCTGTGTAAGACTTCCAAGCACCATCGTTAGAACCTTTTTCTTTTTGATCGTTATGCCCAAATTCTATAAACAAATAATCACCAGGCTTGATAATGCTTAGTACTTTTTCTAACCTTTTACTACCTAAAAAGCTACCTAGCGTTAAGCCAGATTCTGCATGATTAGCAATAGAAACGCCCGCCTTAAAAAAGTTAGGTATCATTTGCCCCCAAGCCGCCCAAGGCTCATCATCTTGATTTACCACCGTAGAGTTGCCTGCTAAATAAACCGTAACCGCATCTGTTACTTTGCTTATTTCCATGGCAGTAATTGCTGGCTTGGTATTAGTAAACTCAAAACTTAGTTTATCATCCCAATCTAGTTTTGTAAGTTCTCTTTCTTTAAGGCTTATTTTTTGCGAAGCCGTAATTTGTCTGTCTTTACGATTAATGGTAAAGGTTTTTGTAACAAACTCACCTGGCTTGGTTAGTATATTTTCAAGCATCAAACGGCGAGACTCTGCTTTAACAGTAGTGGCTGTAGCAACATTCAAATTGCCAAAAGTGATGCTTACATTGTAGTTGCCTTCGGGCACATTTACCGAAAAATAAAAAGGTTTTTGGCTAGTAATACAGTCGCCATTTAAAGCATCTTTGCTTTTTGTTTCTATAGAGGTTACAGTGCTACCAAAATCAAAACCAAAACCTTTTGAAGTTGTATAAATATCTGTAGATAATACTTGCGTAAAGCCTTTGGCTAATTTGCCATTACCAAAATCGAATTTAAAATTTTGAGCTTCTGCAATACTTGAACGCACTGTAAGTAATACTAAAAAAGCAAAACATTGTAGCATCGTTTTTCTCATAATTATTTCGCTAAATTTTAGTTATGGTAATTTTTGTTAGAAGAATAGGCAGTGCCAATAGTTATTGATTGATGTACATTCTGCAAGAGAATTACTTAAATATAGTTCTGACAGACTACCTACCTAAAAAACTATTAAGTAGCATTTACGCAATAAATAAACTAAGGCAAGTTAGTACTGTTCACGTCCTTTTCATCCTGTACTATCCTGCAAGCAAGGCAGGCATTTTATAAACGGTTGCCTGCCAGTAAAATGTGGTTTTAAAGTAAACGCATTAAACAACAACGCTACTAAAATTCACCTTTATTTTATTGCTAGTTGAAAATATGAATGCCTATCCGCAAGTGGCATAAGTTTTATTAAAGCATTTGGTATAACTATTCCGTGTATTCGTGTGTATTCGTGTATTCGTGGCAAACTTCATTTCGTGCCGCCGTGTGTCGCTCTGTCGCCGTGCCTCTGTGGCTACGTGCCTTCGTGTGCCTTCGTGTATTCGTGGCAAACTTCATTTCGCCGTGTGTCGTTGTTTCGCCGTGCCTCTGTGGCTACGTGGCAAACTTCATTTCTATAATCATGTCAGCCCTTCGGGCTTTTTATTAAAGCATTTGGTATAAGTATTCCCTACCGCCGTGTGTCGCTCTGTCGTTGTGACTCTGTGGCTACCGTACCGCCGTGTGTCGCTGTGCCGCCGTGCCTCTGTGGCTACCGTGGCTACCATAAACTAGCAATGCCAACCTTTATAGGTTGGCATCGCCGTGTGTCGCTGTGTCGCCGTGCCTCTGTGGCTACCGTGGCACATCTATTTTTCCTTTCCTTATTCCTTTACAAATTGTTGTTGCTGTGTACCATCGGCACCAGTTACTACCAACACATAGTTACCTGTTG